>JANNMC010000360.1:0-11505 GCA_031397435.1 Candidatus Eiseniibacteriota bacterium | reverse complement strand
CAAGCTGGCGGCCGAGTCGGGCGCGGAGGAGTAGACGGAGTCGGCCATGCGGTGCGAGGAGGCATAGTGCGTGGCGAGCGAATCGAGCGCGATCGCTCGGATCGAGAGCGGCGGTTCGAGATAGCGGAGGCGCGCGTCCCGCACTCCTTCCGTGGAGACGACACAAGCGGCCAGTGCGCGAAGGCGGTCGGCGTCGTGGCGGCGTAGCGCGGCGGAGAACTCCTTGACCACGCCCTTGGCGTCACGAAGCACGGGTGAATCGGAGCGGCATCCGCTCGAGGAGAGGGACGCCAGGAGGACGATGCCGATCAGGCGCGCGCGGAGGTCAGTACTTGAGCGCCCGCGCACGCGGCCTTCCCGGCGTCTTGATTCCCCTCGCCTCGTTGAAGAGCCGGCGAATGTTCATATAGTGCGTCTCGGTGTAGAACTCGACGTTCTGGTACGCGCCCACGTCGCCCCAATCCTTGAATCCCTGCTCCTTCACGCCCCATCCGGCCATGGTCTTCGCCTTGTCCCAGGAGTCGTAGAGATAGCGCTTCATCCAGCCCGCCGCCATGACGCGCGGGCCGATCTGCCCATGCCCCGGAACGAGCGAGTCGGCGTCGAAGCGCGAAGTGAGGAGCGAATCGACGGAAGCCTGCCAGCCAGTCACGCTCATGCCCGGATCGAGCATCCACGGCACCGACTGATACGAGACGATGTCGCCGGAGAAGAGGACGCGCTCTTTCGGTAGGTATACAACCAGGTCGCCCTTCGTGTGAGCGCGGTGACCGAGGTAGATGATCTGGGCGGCTCCGGCGCCTTTTCCAAGCGTGTAGGAACTCTTCACATTGATCGTCGGCGGTTCGGCACCCTTCTCCGCCGACGTGGTCACGTGAGCACGCTCCAACGCGGAGTCGATCGCGGCGGAGACGGTCGCCTGAGCGATCAGTTTCGCCCCCTGGGCCAGGAATCGCTTGGCGCCGAGAACGTGGTCGTCATGCGCATGCGTCATGATCACGTAGCGGATCGGCTTCGACCCGGAACGCGCGCGAATGGAGTCCTCCAGCGCCGCAGCGGCGCGGTCGTCCATGGTGGCGTCGACGAGGGTGATCCCATCTCCCTGCTCGATCCAGCCGACCCAGCCGTAACGAACCTTGGCCGCGAAGACACCGGGGGCCAGCGGGCGGACGGAGATATGAAGGGTCGTATCGGGCTTCTCCTTGCCGGCCGGCGGCGCGCCCATGTACCACGACTGGGCGGTGGCGCTAGGGGCGTGGATCAAGGCGGTCAGCGCGAGGGCGGCGGCGGCCAGGAATCGCGGTATGTCGGTGCGGGAGTTCAGGGTATTCTCCTCGGTCGGGTCGGGGGCGATAGGGCGATAAAACGGACAAGGGTTCTAGGTTACGGATACCCCGCCGCCCCGGCGCGGGTCCAATAGCCTAGCCCGGATTCGGCGGATTCGCCAGGGTTACGGAAGTCGTTGCCGGCGATGGGGCGATAGCCGGTTCACCCCTGGCACGGTAGAATGCGCCGCATGATCGCCACCAGGATTCGCTGCTTCACCGTGGCGCCACGAGTCGTCGTGGCCGCTGCCGGCACACCCGACGACCGAACTGACCCCCACCACGCGGCCAGCATTGACGTCCTGTTCGGCCCCAGCGACTGGCCGGTGGCCATCGACGCCTATCTCCTCGCGTCGCGGGATGAGTACCGGAGGATCGTTCTCACCACCGGCTCCCCCGGCTTCTTCCCCGCCGAAGTCTGGTACGTGATGGTCGAGACGGGCATCGGCGTCCGGAAGACTTGACCAGGCCGCCGGATCGCACCCTACGTCTCGGGCGGGCTCCTCTATCTCACCCAGATCTCCGGCCAGACCTACGGCACCGAAGACGAGACGTACGAGCGCGGGTTCGGAGGGTGGGTCGGCGCCGGCGTGCTCGTTCCCCTCACGCACTCGTTCCACGTTGGAGGGTCATTACGCCAGAGTGTCGCCAGCTTGGGCGATGACTCCGACGGAGGAGGAACCCAGTTCGGGTTGACCTTCGGGTGGGGAAATCTCTCGCCTAGGTAAGTTGGTGCCCCCGGGGTGAGTCGAACACGCGACAAGCGGGGGTTACTTGAGGATCATGAAGCGGCCATCGTGGACTCCGTCCACGGACACGATCCGGAAGAAATAGACACCGGATGAGAGTCGACCGGTTGCTCCCTTTCGGGCGTCGACCGGGACCCGATGATTGCCGGCCGGCGTGAAGCGTTGCGCGAGCGGAGTGGCGACCAAACGCCCCTGGACATCGTAGATCGTAACAATCAGGGGGCCATTCCGGCTGGTGGCGAATCGGAGTTCGCCGGCTGTCCCGAGCGGGTTGGGTGAGATCGCTGGCCGTTTCGGTTGCGTACCGAGAATCGTGAGTGACATCGACGCCTGGATTAGGCGCCCGCTCGTTACCAGCCCCTCGATCGTGACGGAAACGACGCGTCTCCCACGCACGCTACTGAAGAGGGCGCTTACGTCGGCTGCCCGGAATTGCAGCTCCAACTCGGGTACTCCATCGCCATTCGAGTCGCTGATCCTTGCTTCCTTGCCGGTGTCCGCAGGAATGGAGGCAACGCTCCCCGTCTCTGCGGAACTCATGTGAATGGAAGACAGTACGATCTCATTCGCCGAAACGCCCACGGTCCCGGGCTGGAATCGGATCCGCACGGCCCCGCCGGAACGACCGAGTGGAATGGTTCGATCGTTTCCCAGGAGAAAAGCACGGGCGACCAGAGCCGCAGCTTTACCGCCACGATTCATTAGAACCGATAGGTTCCGGGAGTCGCTGTTCGCCACCAACAGGTCGGGCCGGCCGTCACCGTTGACATCGCCGGCCGCGACCCCCGAGGGGGCCGTTCCCGTGCCCCACCGTACGACCCGGGAAAACGGATTACCTCCTCCGGAAAAACAGACACCCACCGAACTCGAGAGCCACGGTACGTAGTGATTCTCCGAAAGAACAAGGTCTTGCATCCCGTCACCGTCGAGCTCCACCGGGACGATTCGCAAGTCCGCGAAGTCGAGCGTACGCGCAGCTTCGAAGGTGCCGTCGCCGCGACCACGAAGCTCTGTGAGCGCAGGCATGGCTGCTACCGTCGCGACCAAGTCGACGACCCCATCGCCGCTGGTATCAAGCACAGCCCGCACCGAGCTCGCTCCGGCGACAGGTTCAGGGGGCTGGAACGTCCCATCCCCACGTCCGCGGGCGATGCTGGGTCCAAAGCCGAAGTACGCGTCCGAGATCAAGTCGAGAATACCGTCCCGATCTACATCGCCGAGCATGACACGGCCGGGGTGGATGTCCGCCTCCAGCACCCGGGAAGCGTCGAATTGGCCGTCGCCGCGCCCCATCAGGACCCAGACTCCCCCGCAGGGCGAGTACATCGGCACGACGAGGTCCAGGTGGCCGTCACGGTTGAGATCACCAGAAACGACCCCATTCGGCCTTCCATCCAAGGGTGTGTACGCCTGTGGCGCGAGGCCACCTGCACCATTTCCAAGGAGGATGGCGACTCCACCTCCCCCCTGATCGCATGCGAACGAAGAGTCGGCCGCACCCAGGCATGCGACCGCAAGATCGGGGTTCCCGTCCTCGTTGAAGTCAGCCGAAATGAGGTCGTTAGGGGCCGGACCGGCGGCAAACTCAGTGCGAGTGGGGATGGAGGATCCGTCGAGACCCGCAAAGAGTGAGATGCTCCCTCGTTGTAGGTTCGCGACGGCGCACTCTGCGTGTCCGTCCTCGTCGAAGTCTGCCGCAGCTGCCCCGCGCGGGTGCTCCAGAGTCGGGTAGGAGCGCTCCGGCTCGAGCGTGCCGTCGCCGCGACCTCCGAGGATATTGACGTCACCCCACGGGGCCGGGTCAAGTGCCACGATGTCCGGATACTCGTCGCATCCTTTGGTCGAGATCAGGAGCCGGTCGACGGATTCCCCCGCCGGGTACGACCCCGACAACGAGAACCCCCCAAGACCATCTCCGAACAGCACGGCGACGCCTCCGCGCGGGAAGCCTGAACTGACATCCGCCGGCACCATCGCAACGGAGCGAGCTGCAGCGGTGGCTTCACGCGTAGGCGGTTCGGCGAACGGGCACCCGATCAAAGTGTACCCACCCCACAATCCGACGATGAGGTCGGCGTTCCCGTCCCGGTTCAAGTCTCCAACCGCGGCCGGGCGTGGATAAGGACCAACCGCGGTCGCGGATCCGGGCGCGAACGTACCGTCCCCGCGGCCGAGGTGGACATACACGGTGTTATCGGGGGCCGTGACGCTACCATCGCAGTGGTCGCCGCGCCCCATCACGACCAAGTCCTGGGCTCCGTCATGGTTGAAGTCGCCTACCGTAATCCCGGCCGTGCGAGGAGCGGCCGTTGGAACGCCGATCGGCTCGGAGAAACCACCCTCAGGTCGACGGAGGAGAATGGTGAGCCCACCGAGAAGGGACGCGGTCGCGACGTCCGCTCTTCCGTCACCGTCGAAGTCCGCTGCCACAAGCCCGCTCGATCGCCCCAGTGTGGAGATCAGCTGCGGAGCGTCGAAGGTCCCGTCCCCTCGTGACAAGAACACCGCGACCCTGTCTGAATAGAACTCCCGGCAAATCAGGTCGTCATGACCGTCGCCGCTCAGATCCGCAATCGTAGCGTCCTCAAAGCCCCGGAGGCCGGGAAGCACCAAGTCGACGCGTTGAAATCCTCCACCTGGTTCTCCCAAATAGGCGATGGCTTGCGGACCGCCGTCGAGCTCGTTGGCGACAACCAAGTCCGGTAGGTCATCGCCGTTGAAATCACCCGCCCGGTTGCCGAGGTAACCGACGACGCCTTCAATCGTCACGACACGATCCCGGAGGTAGGTTCCATCAGGTTGCTGCACGAAGAAGGCGATCGACGTTTCGAAGAGTCTGTCCCCGCCCACGTATCGGTAATACGAGGCGGCCAGGTCCGAGAGTCCATTGCCGTCGACGTCGAGTTCGCAAATGCCGGTCCCAGGACCATCGAGGGGAAGGCTCGTGAACGGGCCCGCGAAGAATGAGGGCAGGCAGGTGAGGTCCGTTGCTGCGGAGGAATTCCCGAATACGGTAATCCATGACAATAAGGATCCGAGCGCGAACCAATGGCCCAGGGCGCGAACGATCTTGGACACGCGGACCTCATGGGGAGCTTGGGGGGACCCAAGTGCCGACCCCTTCAATGATAGCAGGTTCGGTCCCAGGCATCACCTGGCCGGGATCCCGGTGCGAAAGACGGAAGGTGTGTGCGATGGATAGGATTGGTGCCCCCGGGGTGAGTCGAACACCCGGCCAACGGTTTAGGAAACCGCTGCTCTATCCGTCTGAGCTACGGGGGCAACTGGTGGAGTCGCGGGGAGTCTAACAGACTCGCTCATCTTCGATTCGAACCCGCGTTCCCGGTTTCGTTCCCGGTTGAGCACCGTCCCTACTTCAGACTGAAGGTCCCGGAAACGTAGGTTGCTATCTTCTTTCCCGTGTACGCATCGCGGACGTCCCGCTGCTCAGCTTCCACTTCGACGAAAACCCTCCCAACTCGTCTTCGGAGAAGTCGTCGTGGAAGAGTACGCTGTCGCCAGAGACGAAGTAGAACTTCGTGGAGACGGCGGCGACCGTGCCGCGGGAGGCGGGCTCTCCGCCCGGCCCTTCATCCACATACGCACCTTTCCGGGCCGATCCGGCTCACCCCGCGCGCGAACTGAGCCGATTCGCCCCTGCATTCCGCGTTACCAGCGTCACGGCCGCCACCCTGGCGGCCCGCGACTCGTGAATCACACCTCTGGAGGGGGCATGTTCGGACGTCCGCAACCGAGACTTCTCGCTCTGATCGCTGTCACGGCGGCCATGTCGTTCTCAGCGGAACCCGCCTGCGGGCAGATGATTCTCCTGGAGGACGAACGCGTCGTGAGGTCGATCGCAACCTACCAGGGAGTCACGGACACTCGAGAGGACTTCGTGAACATGTCGGGGACTTGGAACTCGACCGCGGAGGCCCTCGTGGAAGCATTCGAGTCGTGCGGCGATCCTCCCCCCTGCTCCATCGGGCACGCGTCCAGCTACTCGGAGCAGATCTCGCTCTACTTCCCCACGGCGATCCAGTTCAACGTGACGACCCAGGGGACCTGGTCCGGGCAGCCGAGCGGGAGCTACGACTTCTTGTCGAAAGCGCGGTTCAAGTTCCGGGTTGGCACACCCTTCGATGCCCACTTCTTCGCGCAAGTGGTTCAGGGCGACTGGTCGTCGATTGGCCTCATCCGAGGTTTCGTGAAGCTGACGTCGCCCGCGGGTACCCACCACTACGTGACCGGCGGCATGGTCAGCGACACGACCCGGTTCGGCCCCGGCACGTACGAGTTGGAAGGCATCTCGTGGGGCTTCAACAACGTGGTGGATGGCTGGCAGGGAGCGACGGCGGCGTGTCAGTGGCAGATATTCCCGATTCCCATTACGTTCCTGCCTTATCAGCCCTCGGATCAGACTGTCGCGTGCGGCGGCACGGCCCAGTTCACCGTCGCCCCCGCGCAACCAGGGCTCACCTACCAGTGGAGGCGGAACCTCCAGCCGCTCTCGAACGGAGGCAACATCTCCGGCGCGACCGGCGCCACCCTCACGATCAGCGGCGCGTGCCACGCCGACGCCGGGTACTACGACGTGGTCGCGAGCGACGGGACAATCAGCGAACCGAGCGGCCTCGCGCAGCTCACCATCTGGACGACGACCGGAATCGAAGAGCCGGCGGGCGCGATTGGCGCCATCTCCTTCGCGGCGCCGTCGCCGAACCCCTTCGGGAACTCGACGTCGATGCGCTATACGGTCCAGGCTCCGACGCGTGTCACGGCCGCGGTGTTCAATGCCTCCGGCGCGAGGGTCCGTTCGCTGCTGGACGATGTGAGGTCGGGGACGGGAGCGATCACTTGGGATGGACGGCTTCGTTCAGGAGCGCCGGCTCCGGCGGGCATCTACTTCATGCAGGCGGCGGCGGGAGGGGTCCGGGAAACCAAGCGGGTGGTGTTGCTCAAGTAGTCTTGCAGAGACCGGCGGCCCCTTTGACGTTCACGTACTTCAGCCAGCCGCGGAGCTCCAACGAGTCGCCTGAAAAGTCGATCGGGATCATGAGCGCGAACGCGGAGAAGGTCGAAGGGCTTCCGGCGACGCGTTCGAGGCGCCCGGAGTAGCGGCCCTCGTGCACGACGGTGCTGTCGAGGAATCGAGTGCCGGTTGTATCGAGCGGCATGCCCAGCTACTCCTCGGACGAAGTTTTGCGAGAGACGCTCCCAGGAGTGTAGGCCCCGATCCTGACTCCGCAAGAGATCAACGTGGCCCGGGCTGGCGGCCTGTTTACGGGCTTCCGAGCGCTGCTGTAGACTCCGCGCAACCAACGGAGGCGCTTCTTGACCCAATCAGAAGGCAACACCCTCGCCCACTACCGTCTCCTCGAGCGGATCGGCGAGGGAGGGATGGGCGAAGTCTGGAAAGCGCGCGACGAGCATCTGGACCGCGACGTGGCGATCAAGGTCCTCTCGCGCGGCGCTCTGGAGGACGCGACGACGCGCCAGCGGTTTCGCCAGGAGGCGCACGTCCTCTCCCGCCTGTCGCATCCCGGCGTGGCGACCATCTTCGACTTCGCCACGCAGGACGGCGTCGACTTCCTCGTGATGGAGTTCGTTCCCGGAGGGACGCTGCAGACGCGGCTGCGACAAGGACCGGTCGAGTTCGAGGAAGCGATCCGGCTCGGAGCGGAAATCGGCGACGCCCTCGAAGACGCCCACCGCCAGGGATTCCTCCACCGCGACCTGAAGCCGGGAAACGTCGCGCTCACGATCTCAGGGAATCCTAAGCTTCTCGACTTCGGCCTCGCTCGGCTCCTTCAGGGGCCCCAGTCGGAGACGGCGCTCACGCAATCGGGCACGATCCTCGGTTCCCTTCCCTACATGGCCCCCGAACAACTGCTCGGCGAGCCGGGCGATGCCCGGACCGATGTCTACGCGCTGGGCGTCCTCCTCTACGAACTCGCGGCCGGGCGGCGTCCCTTCGCCAAGGAGCGGCCGGAAGCGCTCATGTTCGAGATCCTGAACAGCGCGCCGCCGCCGCTTCGCACCGTTCGGCCCAACGCGCCGCTGGAGCTCGATCGACTGGTCGCTTCGTGCATGAGCAAGGACGCGGCGTCGCGCCCCGTGTCGGCGCGGGCCGTGAGCGAAGCGCTTCGCCGAATTCGGGAGGGCTCCTCCGAGGCAGCCACGTCGCCGTCCGCCGTCGATGTCATCCGGTCGCTGGCGGTTCTCCCGCTGGAGAACGTTTCGAAGGACCCCGCCCAGGAATATTTCGCGGACGGCATGACGGAGGCGTTGATCTCCGACCTCGCCCGGATCAAGGCGCTTCGAGTGATCTCCCGGACCTCCGCCATGAAGTACAAGGGTGTTCAGCGGGCGCTGCCCGAGATCGCGCGGGAATTAAACGTCGACGCGATCCTCGAGGGATCGGCGCTCCTCATCGGCACTCGCGTGCGCGTCAGCGTTCAACTCATTTCCGCGCGAACGGACGAGACGATTTGGGCGGATCGCTACGACCGACAACTCGAGGACGTCCTCGGCCTGCAGAGCGACGTCGCGGCGACCGTGGCGAAGGAGATCGCGATTCAGGTCACGCCCCGCGAGGCAACCCAGCTCTCGAAACGCGAGCCCGTCAACCCGGAAGCCCACGTCGAGTACCTGAAGGGCAGGCACTTGCTCACCGCCGCGTCGCCTGAGGCGATCACGCTCGCCATAAGGCACCTCGGCCGCGCGTTGGATCTCGATCCCAGCTTCGCCCCCGCATGGGCCGCGCTCGCCGAGTGCCACGACATCCGCGCCACTCGCGGAATGGCTCCCCCGGCCGAGGCAAGCGCCGAGTCCGAGGCGGCGGCCTTGAAGGCCCTCGCGCTCGACGACTCCTCGGCGGAAGCCCATGCGGCGTTGGGGGCAGTCCGCGCCAACGAGCGCGATCTCGCCAGCGCGATCCGCTCGCTCGATCGGGCGATCGAGTTGAACCCCGGTCTCCCGACCTCCTACTATACGTTGGGCCAGGTCCTCTACTGCTCGGAGCGGCACGCCGAGGCGCAGAAGGCGATGCTGAAGGCGCTCAGCCTCGATCCACTCTCCATGTTGATCCACACCGCGGTCGGAGACGCCTACTACTACGCCCGGGAATACGAGAAGTCGGTGATCTACTACCGGATGGCCATCGAGATCGACCCCCGCTTCGACGGCGCCCACACCGACTGTGCGCGCTCGCTGGAGGCGCTGGGCCGGTTCGACGAATCGCGGGCTCAGTACGAGGAAGGCCGGCGACTCGCGGGAGGCGTCGCGGGCCCTTCGTTCGGCCTCGCGCACTTGGAGGCCAGCCGGGGAAACGTGGCGGAAGCGCGCCGCATGCTCGCTGAATTGACCGCGAGGCGTGCCACTCGGGTTGTCTCCGCCTGGGGCATCGCCGCGCTCCACGCGAGCCTCGGCGACGTGGACGAAGCATTCCGATGGCTCGATGTCGCCGTGGAGGAGGGCGCTACCGGGCTGATCTTCCTCCGCGTCCATCCCCGGATCGACAAGATCCGAAACGATGCGCGCTATCGTCCGCTGTTGCGAAGGGTCGGGCTCGATGTGGAAACCAGGTAACGCCGGAGCACCGCTAGTGGACCGATGCCTCCGAGCCGACGGTGGCGTCGGCTTCCAGCAACGACCGTAACTTCACCAGCGCCCGCTGCTCCAACTGCCGGATTCTCTCCCGCGAGAGTCCGAATTGCTCCCCCGTCTCGGCCAACGTCCGCGGTTGATCGTCGTAGAAGCCGTAGCGGAAGCGAAGAATCTGCTCCTCCCGCCCCGAGAGCTTCTTCAGCACCTCGTTCAGGTGCTGGTCGCGGATCTGCATCTCGACAATCTCGTCGAGCGTCGGCGGCTGCTCCAGCGCTTCGGTTTCCACGAGTCCGTGGAACGCCTCGTTGCTGAGGTCGACGTCGAGTGTGCGCACCGACTGCACGAGCGACCGGAGCCGCACGGCGCGCGGCACGGCGATGCCGAGTTCCTTCGCGATCTCTTCCAGGAGCGGCTGCCGATTCCGTTCCCCCTCCAGCCGCCGTTCGATGGCCAGATAGCGGCGCATCATCTGCAGTACGTGGATCGGAATGCGAACGGTGCGCGACTGGTTGGCCACGCCGCGAGCGATCGCCTGGCGGATCCACCAGGTGGCGTAGGTGGAGAAGTGAATGCCGCGATCGACATCGAAGCGATCGACCGCGGTGATGAGGCCGAGATTTCCCTCTTCGATCAGGTCGAGGAACTCGACGCCGCGGTTCCGGTAGGCGCGTGCCATGGAAACGACGAGGCGGAGGTAGGAGAGAATGAGCAACTTGCGGGCAACCTCGTCACCCGTTCGCATTCGATCCCAGAGCGAGCGCTCGCGATCCCGCTCGAGAATCGGATAGCGCTGGATCTCTTTCAGGTAGCGGCGTTCGAGGTCGCCGATGCCTCGCGCGGGGATGGACCCGGAAGCGCTTCCCGCTTCCACCGGGCCTTCCCCCTCGACGGGGAGCGTCGCGACGGGGGCTTCAGGTCCCTCCGGAAGTTCGATTCCCTTGTCGCGTGCCTCTCCCAGGAAGATGTCGAAGGCAACGGCATCGAAGTCGGGCGAATGGAGAATCGGTTCGAGATCCTCCTCGGTCAATTGACCTTCCTCCATGCCGCGCCGGAGCGCGTCCGAGAGATCGGTCACGAAGCGAGAGGAGGCGCCCGACACGGCCTCAGGCTCGTCGGATTCTGAGTTCATCGCGCCCTCGATCGAGCGCCGTCGGCTTCCATTCCGTTCGGCTCCACGCGCTCCATTCTACGCTCCCTGCATTCATGAAAAAAGCCCCCCGGCTTTCGCCGAAGGGCTCGGATGTTCGATGGTCGGGGCGAGAGGATTTGAACCTCCGACCCCCTGGTCCCGAACCAGGTGCTCTACCAGGCTGAGCCACGCCCCGATCGAAGGAGCGAGTGTACCCCAACCGGTACGGGGGGTCAACCCGCGAGCCGAGCGGCCCTTACGGCGACTTTTCCGTCGCGGTCCAGCCGCCCTTTCCAATGAGTGGAACGAACGTGCAGCCGGACAGGACGCTTTTTACGAGCCCCTTCTCGGTCTTCACCAGCTTCACCAGCGCCTGCTCCTGGTCGCTACCGACGGGGAGGATGGCGATCCCCCCTTCGCGCAGTTGCTCCGTGACAAAGGCGGGAACGCGCGGCGCCCCGGCCGTGATGACGATTCGGTCGAAGGGCCCCATCTCCTTCCAGCCGAGCGAGCCGTCAGCCGATCGGAAGACGATGTTGTGGTAGCCCATTTCGGTCAGCCGTTCGCGCGCCGACGTCGCGATCGACGCGATCCGCTCGATCGTGAAGACGCGGTCTCCCAGTTCGGCCAGGATCGCCGTCTGGTAGCCCGACCCCGTCCCGATCTCGAGAATCTTCTCATCCCCCGTCAAATC
>JANNMC010000312.1:0-47392 GCA_031397435.1 Candidatus Eiseniibacteriota bacterium | reverse complement strand
ATGATGATCGGCACGTGGATCGCGAGCCATGGCGTGCCCGAGAGAACCGGCGGCATCGGCCGGATGAAGGAATCCATCGGTAGCCGGTCGAGAAGCAGGTAGACGAGAGCTGACATCGCCGTGGCGTTGAAGATGAGCATGCGATTCCGGAAGAGGAGCGAGACGACCCCGAAGAGGCCGACGCCCCATCCCAGGAAGAGCATCGATTCGTACATGTTGGAGGCCGGAATCCGCTCCGCGACCTGCCAGCGGATCGCGATCCCCCAGGTCATGATCGCGAAGCCAAGGAGAGAGCCGATGCCGGCCACCAAGCGAAGCCGCCAGCGGTCTCGCTCCAGCGTCATCCCGGCGGCGAGTGCCGCGGGCAGGAGGAAGAACCAGGCGATCCGGGTCGGATTGGTCTTGTTGTACGTGATCTCGCGCTCGATGTCGGAGACGGAGGGATAGTGCGCCGGCGCGGTCGGGCGGACGCGCGATTCAAGTGTCGCGTACGCGGCGGCCGAGGTGGCGTCCGCCGCCGTCGTCCAAGCCGCGACTCGGTCGGTCGCGGGAATCGCCAGGATCGCGTCGCCGCGAAGGAAGGCGTCCAGCACGCGGATCCTCTCCTCGAGTTTCAGGAGATGCTTGTCCATCGGACCCGGCTTCTGGTCGGCCTGCTGGCGCTGCATCGCCTGATTGACCGCCTCGCTCAAGCGTTCGCTGCCGATGAGTGTGCGGTAACTGGCGTAGCGGATGCCGCGCGACCGCCCGGCCAGCGCCGCGATCTCGTCGTCGTCCACCTTCACGATCGGCTCGTCCATCCACTTCATTGGATCGATCGACCAGCCCACCGCCATCGCCACGGGGTCGTGTCCCTTCGAGGAGTGCGAACCGGTCACGATGCGGACGGCGTCGCGCGCTTGCGTGTCGAACGGCATCGTCCGTCCGTCATGTTGAACGGGCAGCCGTCGGATGGCCTCCAGCTGAGCGGGAGTGGGGGCATCGGCCGCCAGGGCCGACGGCGCGGCCGCGGCGAGGGCGGTGAGAAGCGCGGCGCCGAGCCACATGGCGCGTTTGGATCCCGGAATCCGACGGGAAGGGCCGCCGCGAAGCGTGATCTTCGCCACGGTCGGAGCGGTCACTCGTGCGGCTGCCCGCGTCTGGAAGATGCGCGTTACCAAAACCACGAGCATGCCGAACACCAGAAGCCCGTAACCCCAGAAGACGTAGAGCTGTCCCGGATCCTTCGAGACCGAGAGGATCGACATCTCCCGCCCCTGCTCGATGTTGTAGCTCGACTGGAAGAAGGCGTAGCCGCCGTAGTAGAGCGGCTTGTTCATCTCGATGACGGCGGGGTGTTCGGCGCCGGCGGGGTCGAGCACCGTGACCCGGCTCCGGAACATGGCGGGGCGCTGCGTGCCGGGGTAGTAATCCATTTCATAGGCATCGAGGCGGACGGAGAAGGGGATCGGATGATCGACTTCCGATCCGCCGGGCCCGGGGCGCAGGATTCGCGCGGCGCTGTCGCCCTCCCAGAGCGGAAGCCTCCCGTCGATCGCGTAGATCGCCGTCGCCAGCGCGCCGCCGACGATGAGGAGCATGGAGACGTGCGTGATCAGGAAGCCGATCCGGTAGCGATTTCGCGGAAAGCGCTCCCAGACGGCCCCGATGATGTTGACCGCGAAGAGCGCCTGGAGCGAGAAGAACCAGGGGGCGTAGTAGACGGCCCGCGCCGCCTCCGTGCCGCGAAGTGACTCGAGAATGGTGCCGATCGAGAGCGCGATCGCGATGAGGATGAGGAGAATGACGGTCAGTTTCAGTGAGGCGAGGGTCTTGATGTACGGGTTCATTGGCGGCATCCCATGGGGTTAGGGGGCCTGGGTCGTCGGTTCGCTCAGAAGAAGGATAGGGTCCGGGGGCCGGAAATGGCAGTGGTACCGAAGCATCGGCCCGGCCGGGACGGCGGTATCGACTGCCTGGCGCAAGCGCCGGGATCGGGAGGCAGCCGAGTACCTACGTCGCTCGCACGAACCGGATCCGCTTGTTCCTGGTATCGAACGACACTCGGAAGTCCTTCAGGATGCGCGACCCCACGTTGGCATCGGGCATGATCGGCTGGAACTCGAGATTCGGATTGGCGAACTCGAGTCCCCCGATCCGGAGCATCCCGCGAAGCGGCGCTCCCTTGATCTCGAACGTGTTGCTGACCGTTCGAGCCCGGCCGATCACGGTCGGTTCCGCCGAGAGCGGGAGACGCGCCAGAACGCGCTCCGGCAGGATGAATCCTCCCATCGAGCCGGCGTCGACGTGCGCCACCATGTCGAGCGAATCGACCTGGATGTGGATGCTCGGGATCCCGTCTTTGTCCGTGTAGGCGAGGATCTGGTTACCATCCACCGGCGGGAGTCCCGACGGATCGAGGCGCAGACGTCCCCCAGGATAGTCGAACGTGACGGTGTAGCCGGCGAAAAGGCCGAAGCCGAGAATGCCATTCACGCCGTGCATGCGTCCCGGCTCGTTGTAATTCCGCGTCGACGCATGGAGGGCCGCGAACTTCGCTCCGCCGATCTCGAGCGAGTCGATCGCGACGACATCCATCCGCTGCTGATTCATCCCGCTCGGGTCACCCCCCCAAACCTCGCCCACAACCTTCATCCCCATTGCCGCCGCGAAGGCGGAATCGACACGCGCCGCTCCCGAGCCGCCAGTATCGATGGCGAAGCGGAAGGGTCCCTTACCGTTCACCATCACCTCGACAGAGGGGAGATGGGTGGCCAGCGTCATCGGAACCTCGACTCCTTCGGGCGGGACGAAGCTCCATTTCGGCGCCGCGAGGGGATCGTCCTTTTCGACCTGGCGCGGATCCGGGGCCGCTCCGCCACGATGCCCGGCCCCGGCGCGACGGGAGCCCTCGGCGCGCCGGAGAAGCCGCCGAGCCCTGGCGGCGAGTTGTTCCGCCGCCGGCGGATCGGCGTTTGCCAGCACCACGACCGTGTAGGGACCGACCGCCTCCAGCGCGGCATTCACGCCAGGCGATCCGCCGGCGATCCCCCATCCTCCATCCGGGCCGACGATGCGTGAGGCGTCTTCGGCGCCGAGGATCTTCCCGCGCCGCATCGCCTCCACGAAGCGGGCGAGATCGTCCAGCGTGGAGTAGCCGCCGCCAGCCGCGCTCCCGCGCGCGGGGAGGAAAGCGCGATTATCCCGTAGCGCTCCCCCCTCTTTGGTGTAGCCGATGGCTCGGTCCGCGACCCTCGCGTCGATCGGATAGGCATCGGTGCTCTTCATGCCGGCCGGTTCGAAGATCCGCTCGCGAACATAGCGGTAGTAGTCGATCCCCGAGACCGACTCGACAATCGCGCCAAGGAGGACGTAGCCGGTGTTCGAATAGGCGCGCCGAGTCCCGGGTTCGAATTCGAGCGGCGAGTCGCGCACGAAGTCGTACCAGTCGTCTCCCGACTTCAAGTCGAGGCGCCGCTCGGTGAATCCCCTTTGGAAGAAATCACCCGTGCCACCGCGGTGATCGATCAGCATGGAGATCGTGATTTTCGAACCCTTTTCCCTGGGGTAGTCGGGAAGGAATCGATCGATGGTGTCGGTGAGCCGGAGTTTCCCCTCCTCGGCCAACTGCAAAATCGCAACGTGGGTGAAGATCTTGTTGATGGAACCGAGATTGAACTTCGTCTCAGGGCGGTTCGCCAGTCGGGCGGCGCGGTCTGCCAGTCCGTAGGCGCGGCGAAGTAGCGGAGCGTCTCCACGGATCAACAGCACGGCCCCCGAAAAGGCGTCTGTCCGTGCGAGAGAGTCGGCCATCCCGGCAAGCGAGCGCACAATCTCGGCGTCGGAGAGGGGCGGCCCGGAAGGTGTTGGCTCGTTGCCTTCGCCGACGCCGCCGTGGTCCGCCGGGCCACTCGCCATGCCCTCCGGCTCGGCGTCTTCGATCATGAGCCCCATGAGCCGGTGGGGCGGCTGGGCATCGCAGTTGAACTGGATGGAGATTCCGGGGCCGTGCTCGGCGTGAGCCACGACAGTCACCGCAGCCTCCCCGGTATCGATGATCCGGAGGGGAGTCAGCGATCCATGCTCCTCTCGAATCTGGCGATAGACCTCCATCCGCGCCTCCAGCGGGCGCCGCGCCAACGCGGCCGGCGCGACATGTTCCAGGAGATACTTCCGCATCGCTTCGTCGCCGGTGCCGTAGGCACGGAACCATGCTTCGGCGTGTCGACCCGGCTCGGTGAGAGGAAAGCGCGGCACGTTGTCGGCCGCCCGCACGGTCCCCGTCGCCACGAGGAGTCCCACCATCCAGAATTGAATCACGGCGATCCACTTCAGCATGACTCGTACCCTCCCCGACGGACCTCGGCGCGTACGGCGCCACGTGCTCATCTGGGGAAGTTGTACCGCGGGAGTGTGAAGAAGTGATGAAGGGCTACGCGGGGAGTCCCGGAATCGTGAAGGAGATGGAGGTGCCCGGGATCCCATCCGGGTTACCTGTGGCGGAGACGGCACCTCCATGCGCTTCCACCAGGTGCTTCACGATGGCGAGCCCGAGTCCGGCGCCACCGGTGGCGCGAGCTCGCGAAGCGTCCGTACGATAGAAGCGATCGAAGACATGGGGTAGGTGCTCCGCCGCGATGCCTTCGCCGGTGTCGCGGATCTCGAAGCGGACCTGGCCGTTCTCGGCTCGTGCTTCGAGGGTGACCGCGCCGCCCTCGGGCGTGTGCGTGAGGGCGTTCCCCACGAGGTTCCGGAGAATCTGGGAAAGCCGCGCTGAATCCGCATGAACGGGCGGCGCCTCGTCTGCATCGACACGGATCGAGATGCGGCGGGCTGCTGCCTGAGCCCCGAATGCCCCGGCAACCGCCTGCAATGCCTCGCGCGAGGCCACCGGCGCGCGGTCGAGCCGAAGGCGCCCGGCCTCCGCCAGCGAAAGTTCCTGTAGGTCCTCGACGAGGCGCGCCAGAAGAAGCGTCTCATCGTGGAGCGACCGAAGAGCTTGCGTGTCGGCCGGCACCAGGCCGTCCTCGATCGCCTCGAGTTGCGCCTGGAGATTGGTGAGCGGCGTGCGGAGTTCGTGGGCCACGTCGCTCACCAACTGGCGGCGGAGCGATTCGTTCCGCGCGAGCGATTCGGCCATAGAGTTGAACGCCTGGCTCAGGTCACCGATCTCGTCGCGAGACTGGGCCACGACCCGCGCCCCCCAGTCGCCTCGCTCCATACGCCGCGCGGCCGCGGTCAGTGCCTCGACCGGTCCCACGATTCGCTTCGACAAGAGCCACATGACCACCAACGCCAGGAGACCCGCCGCGGCGACGGCGCCGACCATCCAGCGATTGACGTTGCGCACGAACGGCGCCTCGGGCCCTCCGTCGGGCTCGAGCATCGGCACCGCATAGAGCGTGGCACGCGCCCCTCCCGCCTCTTCACCGATCCGGGCGTGCGGCGCGCCGAGGATGACCGCGCGCTTCGTGGAGCGCGCCGCCCCGGCGGCCGTTTCGTGCAGGATCTCTATCCGGCCGCCCGGTAGGACCGCCACGCGAGCGGCCCGAAGCGTCGGGGACGAAAAGGCGAGCGTGCGTCCGATCGAGTCGACCAGGACGAGCGCGCGGTGCCCCGGGCGGTCGAAGCGGCGCAGGATGGCGCCCGCCTCCTCGGGGGTACCACCCGTGTGGGCCCAGACCCTCAGCGCTTCGGCGGCGTCCTCGAGTGCGAAAGCGCGCGTGGTCATCTCGAATCGCCCAAACTCGGTCCTCACTGCCTGGCGCGAGACGAGCACGACCGTGACGACCGCGACAGCGGAAACGAGCCCGACGACGGCGAGGAGACGGAAACGGAGGCTACGAATCACGAGGCCCCCCCGCGAAGCGATACCCGACTCCGAATACGGTCATGATCACAGTAGGGGCCGCGGGATCGGACTCGACTTTGGCCCGGAGGTTCTTCACGTGGGCGTCGATCGTCCGGTCACTCGCTTCGTAATCGGGGCCGAAGGCCGCGGAGGCCAAGTCGTCGCGCGTGAAGACGCGTCCGGGCTGGCGAACGAAGGCGGTCAGGAGGTCGAATTCCCGCGGTGTGAGTTCCACGACGCGACCCCGCGCCAGGACCTCGCGGCGAGCGAGGTCGATCTCGACGCCTCCGGCGGAGACTCGGCTCGATTCATGGTCTCCGGCGCCGCGACCTGCGACGTCTCTTGCCGCCGCTCGCGCGGTGCCGCGTGGGGTGAAGTCGTCAACCGGTCGGCGTCGCAATACGGCCCGCACCCGCGCCACGAGTTCCCGGGGGCTGAACGGCTTCGTCACGTAATCGTCGGCGCCCATGTCGAGGCCCTCCAGCCGGTCCTCCTCCGTGCTCCTAGCGGTGAGCAGGATGATGGCGGCGTCGGTCGTGAGCCGCAGTTCACGGCAGACGTGCAGCCCGTCCAGCTTGGGGAGCATCACGTCGAGGACCAGGAGATCGGGGGCAGGGGAAACCTTCGCCAGCCGTAGCGCCTCCTGGCCGTCGCTCGCCATCGAGATGGCATACCCCGCGTGCTCCAGGTAGAGCCGGATCAGGTCCGCCGTCTTGGGATCGTCCTCGACGATCAGAATCCGGATCTTGGAGGTCGTGACCATCTCGATAGAATCGCATGGATTCGTGAAGATTTCATGAAGGAGGTCTATAGTGCCCGCCATGACGCCTGCGGGTCCGGCTCCGGTCAATCCTCAGCACTACCGACGCGGCATGCGCTCGAGCATCATCGGGCTGGCCGTGAATCTCTGCCTGGCCTGCATCAAATTGACCGCGGGGATCGTGGGGACCTCCTACGCTCTGATTGCGGATGCCATCGAATCGCTGGGAGACTCGGTCGGCTCGCTAATCGTCTGGCGCGGTCTTCAGATCGCGTCCCGCCCGCCCGATTACAACCACCCCTACGGGCACGGCAAGGCCGAGCCGCTGGCGGCGCTCCTCGTCGCCATCCTGCTCTCCGCCGCCGGCATCGGCATCGCGGTGGAGGCGGTGCGCGAGATCGTGACGCCACACCGCACCCCGGCGCCCTTCACGCTGATCGTGCTGCTCGGCGTGGTTCTCGTGAAGGAGATCCTCTACCGCTTCGTTACCCGGGTGGGCCAGGAAGTCGGAAGCCAGGTGGTCCATGCCGACGCCTGGCATCATCGAAGCGACGCCATCACGTCGGGATTCGCGGCGGTCGGAATCACGGTGTCGCTGGTCGGAGGTCCGGGGTTCGAGAGTGCCGACGCCTGGGCCGCGCTCCTCGCCAGTTCGATCATCGTGACCACCGCGTGGCGGATGCTCCGGCCGGCCATTCAGGAGCTGATGGACCACAGCGTGGCCCCGGATCTGGTGGCGGCGGTGCGAATCGTGGCCGAATCGCGCGCCGGGGTGCACCGTGTGGAAAAGCTGATGATGCGGAAGATGGGCCTCTACTACGTGGCCGACATGCACCTCGAGGTGCCGCCCGAGATGTCGGTGCGCGAGAGCCATAAGCTGGCGCACGACGTGAAGGAGGACGTGCAGCACGCCCTTCCTCACGTCGTTGAAGTTTTGATCCACGTCGAGCCCGCGTGGCCCGGGGGGCGTCCCCCCGACGCCTGACCGGCCCCAACCCTTCGGACCTTTCGACTGTCCGATCCGGCGAAACCCCCGGTCCCGGGGGTACGTAAGCAAGACGGAGGCGGGCAAGCGGGCCCGCCCCTAGGCGCGACGGCGTGGGTTTGCAGGGCGTGGAAGCGGCGAGGTGACCCCTCCTTGACCCCCGACCCTCTCCCTTGTACCATCACCCGGCTCCAGCAATGGGGCTCTCGATGGGGGAGAGGTGGCCGAGTGGCTGAAGGCGGCGGTTTGCTAAACCGTTGTAGGGTTAAAATCCTATCGGAGGTTCGAATCCTCTCCTCTCCGCCATTGTGAAATAATCGCGCGGACGCGCGGGCCCATAGCTCAATTGGATAGAGTATCTGACTACGGATCAGAGGGTTGGGGGTTCAAATCCTCCTGGGCCCGCCACTTCGTCCCCCCGTCGCGCGAATCGGCTTGTCGCCGGAATTTCCCCGCAGAGGTAGCCATGATCAAGAAGCAGATGGCCTGTCGTAGGCTTGCCACCCTGGCGCTCGCCATGGCCGTGGCCTTGTCGTGCTTGGCCGCGCCCGCTCCCTCCATCGCAGCCGGGGAACCCGTGGCGACGCCGGCCAAGTCCCTCCGGGTGGCGATTCTCCCGGTCGAAAACGCCTCGCCCGACCTGGGCGCGGCGAAGATCATGGGAGATATCTTGCAGGAACAGCTGAAGCGCGTTCCTCCGGAGAAGGCGACCTTTCTCCTGCCGCAAGATAGCGAGCGGACCTTGACCGAACGAAACGAACTGAACCGGGCCTATCTGCTGAATGAACGCTGGGCCAAGAACGGGCAGATCGACTCCACGGCCGTCGCGGGTCTCGATTCTCTGCTGACGGTGGACGCCATTCTGTTCGTGAAGGTGAACGAGTGGGAGAATCACCGAGTCCCGGTCGTCGGGGCGGGGGAGTCCTACGCGATTGTCGGACTCTCGTTCGCCTGCTACGACATTCGGTCGAAGAAACGCCTCTGGGCCAAGAATTCTCGTGAGCAGCGGTTTGGGCAGGAAATCGATCCGTCGAGCGGCAGCGTGAGTTACGACGCGACCGGCTTCATCCAGAACAAACGCGCGAACGACCCCCCCCGCTTCGAGGACGTCGCCTCCGACCTGGTGCGCGACGCCTTCAAGAAGTTCCCCGCGAAGTGAGCCCCGCTTCCCCCTCGGACGACGAGCGATTCATCATGGCGGCGCTGGCCGAGGCTCAGGCCGCGGCCGACGAGGGGGAGGTCCCGGTGGGTGCGGTCGTGGTGTGGCAGGGACGGATCATCGGGCGAGGGCACAACCGCGTCGAGGCGACGCAGGATCCCACCGCGCACGCCGAGATCATCGCCATCGGTGCCGCTTGCCAGACGATGAAGAGCTGGCGGCTCGAGGACGCGACCCTCTACGCGACCCTGGAGCCGTGCCACATGTGCGCGGGGGCGATCGTCCTCGCGCGGATTCCGCGCCTCGTCTACGGCGCGCGCGATCCGAAGGCCGGCGCCTGCGGGTCACTCGCCCTGGTGCCGCAGGATCTCCGGCTCAACCACCGCGCCGAAATCGTTTCGGGGATTCTGGCGCCGGAGTGCGGGGCCATCCTCGAAGCCTTCTTCCAGGCCAAGCGCCGCGATAGGAACCGCCTGGAAAAGTGAGCCGTGATCGCGTATTCTCCTCGGCGGAGAGATGCGAGAGTGGCTGAATCGAGCGGTCTCGAAAACCGCCATACGCGCAAGCGTATCGAGGGTTCGAATCCCTCTCTCTCCGCCATTAAGATGTCGGCGCGCGAGGGATTGCGCCTGAACCTAGGCTTCCCGGAGAGGTGTCCGAGTGGCTGAAGGAGCACGGTTGGAAACCGTGTAAGCATGAAAGTGCTTCGAGGGTTCGAATCCCTCTCTCTCCGCCAGTTAAGGGTAGTCGGTTCGATAGATTCGTGGGGATGTAGCTCAGTTGGGAGAGCGCCTCGTTCGCAACGAGGAGGTCAGCGGTTCGATCCCGCTCATCTCCACCATGTTTCCCGTTATTCCGCCGGGGGTGATCGGCCCCCGGCCCGCGGAGCCCGGTCATTGGCCTCCTCGTGGCTTGGCGTTGACGGCCAGTTCCCGCGCGATTGAGAGTCACCAACCCCGCCAGGACCGGAAGGTAGCAGCGGCCCGTGATCGCCTCGATGTGCCGCGGATCAAACTGACCCGAGCCGGTTGCGGGGGGGCCGTATCGCTTCAACGGCAGGCCGCACGGCCTGTCGTGAGCCTCGCCCCCTGAGGATCGTCCCGTGTCGCACTTGGCGCTTGCCCGCAAGTATCGTCCCCAGCGGTTCGCCGACCTCGTCGGCCAAGACCCCGTACGCCTGACGCTCGAGCGGGCGGTGGCCACGAACCGCGTGGCTCACGCCTACCTCTTCGCCGGCCCGAGAGGCAGCGGCAAGACGACCACGGCGCGCCTCCTGGCGAAGGCGCTCAACTGCGAGACTCGGAGGCCGGACGAAGCCGAGCCGTGCAATGCCTGCCAAACCTGCTCCGACATCACCAGCGGCTCGTCGCTCGACGTCCTCGAGATCGACGGCGCCTCCAATCGAGGAATCGAGGAAATCCGGAATCTCCGCGAAAACGTGAAATACGCTCCCTCGGGAGGGAAGTCGAAGGTCTACATCATCGATGAGGCGCACCAGCTTACCGACTTCGCCTGGAACGCCCTGTTGAAGACGCTCGAGGAGCCGCCTCCCCACGTCCGATTCGTCTTTGCCACGACGGAGCCGCAAGACGTCCCCGAAACGATCGCCTCCCGTTGCCAGGTGTTCGAGTTCCGCCGTCTGCGGAGCGAGGAACTGGTGCGGCACCTTCTCCATATCGCCAAGGCGGAATCGGCCGGGCTGGAGGAGGAAGCGGCAGCGCTGATCGCCCGCGCCGCGGAGGGGAGCGTTCGCGACGCGCTCTCGCGGCTCGATCAGGCGCTCGCGGTTTCGTCGGAGGGGGTCACGGCCGCGTCGGTGGCGCAGGCGCTCGGCCTCGCGGGACTCGAGGCCTACTTCGACCTGGGCGATGCCCTGGCCGCGCGCGATCCGAAAGGTGCCCTTCTCACCTTCGACCGGCTCTACGACCGCGGCATGGACGTGGAGGAGGTGGCCGACGGCCTCACGCATCACTTGCGCCAGCTCATGCTCCTGGCGGTCGACCGATCGCTGGAGAGCATGATCGACGCGGCCCCTGCAGATCGGGAGCGCTATGCGGCGCAGGCGGCGCGTTTCCAGGCGACCGATCTCTCCGCCATGCTCGCGCTCCTGATCGAGTGCCGTGGGCAGCTCCGGCGCGCCGAGGCTCCGCGCGCCCTCTTTGAAGTCTGTCTGGTCGATCTCTGCACGCTGCCGACGGCTGGAGCCGTGGACACGCTGATCCGGCGTCTCGAGTCGATCGAGGCGAAATTGGGCGGTGGTGGTGGTGCCGGGACGGCCGGTTCGGGCGGAAGCGGACCGCGAGCCAGCGCCCCCGATCCGCCGCGACCCGCCTCGCCGTCATCGTACGAAATTCCGCGCGCGGAGCGCCGCGCCGCGCCTGCCGTGGCCCAGGCACCGGCCGTGGCGGCAGCACCGGTCGTGGCACCCGCGCGGGAGAGCGAAGGCCCCCCTGCCGTTCCGCCGCCGGGAGGCGATTCCGATCGCTGGCGCTTCGTCGTGGAGCGCGTGAAGGAGCGGAAGCTCCTCGTCGGCACCTGCCTCGAAGAGGGCGCCTTCTTGGGCGTCTCCGGCACCCGTCTGACGATCGCGCTGACACCGGAACACTCGTTCCACCGGGCGATGCTCGAGATGAAGGAAAACCGCGAACTGATCCAGCAAGAACTGGAGCGAGGATTCGAGCGAAAGCTCTCGTTCGAGTGCGTCGTGCGGGAAGGCGGGCCCGACCTGGTGGAGCAGCGGTCGCGCGTCGACCGCGAGGTCCGCGAGGCGCTCGGTTCGGATCGCGCCTCGGACGCCGCCGCGGTCGGTGCGGGCGACTCGCTCGTCCGGCGGATCGTCGATCTCTTCGACGGCGAAATCATGGAGGCGCCGGAAGCACGCGCCGCTGGCGAATCCGCCTTGCGGGGCGACGCGGCGAATCGGGAGGGAAACGCGTGAACATCCAGCAGATGATGAAGCAGGCTCAGGCGCTTCAGATGAAGGTCGCCGCGCTCCAGGAGGAATTGCGGGGGCGCGAGCAAGTAGGAATCGCCGGCGGCGGGAAGGTGAAGGTCACGATGAACGGCGCGAACGAGATCACCGCCCTCTCCATCGACCCCGCCGTGGTCCGGCCCGACGAAGCCGATCTCCTGGAAGATCTGATCCTCACCGCCTGCCGCGACGCGCGAGGCAAAGTCTCGACCATGGTCGAGACGGAGATGAAGCGCGTCACCGGAGGTATGGGGCTTCCACCGGGGCTCTTCTAGGCAGGGGGAGGTCCGCGGGAAGTAGAATCCCGCGCCAGCCTGGTGGTATGCTCGCCCTGTCGCTCCGGGGGGCGCGGCGGTCGGCGAACGGCCGCGCTTCGCAGAGCCAGAGAAGGGTCTCGAGCATCATGGTCGTAGGAATCAGTTCCGCGTCGCCCCAATGATCGTCGTCCCCGCCGCACTCATTCTGGGACTCGCCACATTCGGCGTACTGGAAAGCCGTCGACACTTCGCAAATCTCGCCACCATTCCCATCCGCGTCCACGTGAACGGAACCCGGGGCAAGTCATCGGTGACCCGCCTCATCGCGGCGGGACTTCGGGCCGGCGGGATCCGGACCTTCGCCAAGACCACCGGGACCATGGCGCGCATGATTCTTCCCGACGGCGTCGAAGTCGACGTCTACCGCCCAGGACGCGCGAACATCATCGAGCAGATTCGAATCGTTCGCCGCGCGGTCGAGGAACGGGCCGAGGCGCTCGTCATCGAGTGCATGGCCGTGGCGCCGGAACTCCAGCCGATCACGGAGCGAAAGCTCGTCCGCTCGACTGTTGGCGTGATCACGAACGTTCGCGCCGATCACCTCGACGTTATGGGACCCGGCGTGGACGACGCGGCCCGCGCCCTGGCTCAGACGATTCCAGTCCAGGGCATCGTCTTCACAGCAGAGCGGGAGCGAAGGGGGATACTGGAAAGAGAGGCCGTCGCCCGAGGCACCATTTTCCGCCTTGCCGATTCGTCGACGGTGAGCGAGTCCGACCTCGCCCGGTTCCCCTATCTGGAACACGCGGAGAACGTGGCGCTTGCCCTCGACGTCTGCGCCCGCCTCGGAGTCGGCCGGGAAGCGGCGCTGGCGGGGATGACGGTGGCCACCCCCGATCCGGGGGTTCTTCGCCGCGTTGTCGTTCGGGTCGGGGGCAAGGAGATCGCCTTCGTGAACGCATTCGCGGCCAACGACCCTGATTCGACGCGCATCATCTGGGATCGGCTCGGGCTCCACCGTCCCCAGCCGGGGTCGCGGAGGCTCGTCCTGGCCAATTGCCGGTCGGATCGGCTGCAGCGATCGGAACAGATCGCCACGCTCGTAGGGCGCACCCTCGATGCCGACCACGTCGTTCTCTCGGGAGAGGGTACCGCCGTCGTAGCTTTCAAGGCTGTACAAGAAGGGTTAGACCCTGCTCGTCTCACCGATCTGGGAGGCCGAACCGCCGAGCAAGTCTACGAACGGATCCTGGACCTCGCCGGCCCCCGTGCCACTGTCGTCGGAATCGGGAATATCGTTGGCCTCGGGCAGGAAATCGTCCTCCACTTTCAGAATCGCGCGGAGCGCCCATGATCGAATCGGCCATCGGACTCGGCCTCTTCATCAGCCTCATCTTCTCCGAGACACTTGGTGTCGCCGCGGGTGGCATGGTGGTGCCAGGGTACCTGGCGCTCCTGGTCCACGACCCGATGCGAATCGCTGGAACGATTCTCGTGAGCCTCGTCACGCTCGGGGCGATGAAGCTCCTTTCGCGATACACCATCGTCTACGGACGGCGCCGAATCGTCGTCGCAGTTCTTCTGGGATTCATCTTCGGCGCTCTCTCCCGCGACCTCCTGGTGATCCACCTGCGCGGCTCGACGCTCGAGTTCCAGACGATCGGCTACATCATCCCCGGGCTCATCGCGAACTGGATGGAGCGGCAGGGAATCGTGGAGACGCTCGCGGTCATGGTGACGACCTCCGTGCTGGTCCGCCTCTGTCTCATGCTCATCGGCGGCGGGGAGCTCATCCGATGAGCGTCACCAAGGTTCCCGCTTCCACGCTGGTCGGGCTCGCGCTCTGCGCGATCGTCGTATATGCGGTCGCGGAACGATCGGTGGAACCGGTCCACGCGAACGCGTACCGGACAAAGCTTCGGGCCGTGGCGCTGGCGCAGCGCGCGGGTAGGGCGATCGGCGCCGCCAAGCGGGAGCGGGGAATCGTGGCCGACCCGGGCAACGATCCCGACGGGAGCGGCCTCATCGGGCCGCAATTCTCCCTGATCACCACCGACCGCGGAGTCCAGGCAGCGAAAGCGCTGGCAGCCCATCCAAACTTCGCCGCCGCCGTAACCCAGATGATGCTCGAAGCGGGCGTTCGATCGGGCGACCTGGTGGCGGTCGGAATGACCGGATCGCTCCCGGGGCTGAACGTTGCTGTGCTGGCGGCCTGTCGGGCGATCGGCGCCGAGCCGGTGATCGTGACCTCGGCCGGGTCCTCGATGTTCGGGGCGACCGACCCGGAGTTGACGTGGCTCGACATGGAGCAGGTTTGCGTGAAGCGCGGGCTCTGGGACTATCGATCGGTCGCGGCCTCGTTGGGCGGCGGCGGAGATGCCGGCCGGGGGCTTTCGCCGCAGGGGCGGCAACTCCTGCTCGATGCCATGAGACGGTCGGGAACGGCCTATCTCGGCACGCCCAACCTCTTCGAGGCGGTGAAGTCGCGCGTGGCGCTCTACGACTCCATCTCCGCCGCGCGCGGAAAGCCAATCCGGCTCTATGTGAACGTGGGGGGAGGCGTTGCAAGCCTTGGCGGAGCGCAAAACGCCCGCCTCGTTCCCGCCGGTCTGACCAAGCGGCTCACGGCGAAGAACTATCCGAACCAGGGCGTGCTCAATGTCTTGGCGGAGCGCCGCATTCCAATCATCCAATTGCTCGAGGTCGAGTCCTTGGCGCGCACGTACTCGATTGTGGATCGGGAGACCGGCGCTACCCCGAGACCCGGCAAGGGGCTGCTCTTCATCAAGTATCGCTACAACCTCTGGATCGTAGCCGCCGCGGCCGCCTTGGTGCTGCTTCTCAATGTCTTCGTATTGCGCCTAGACATTCGCCATCAAATGCTCGGCCGACCCCATCCTGAACGGAGACCATTCGAATGAGCCGTGTCCCCGTGGTCCTCGGTCTATCCGTGTTGCTTCTCCTGTCGGTGGCGCCGTCGGCCACGGCGGCCCGCTCCGGCGCCTGGGACCCCGTCGAGAGCCTGGAGGGAACGCCCGCGGTTATCGTCGAGATCGGAAAGAAGCCGCGCCGCTACTTCCCACTCTCGACCAAACGCCCCCTCGAGGTTTCCATGGAGGGGCCGGCCCGCGTCCGCATCGTTTCCAGAGCGGTCGTGGCGAGGGGCGACAAGGCTGCCGCCACGTACACGCTGCGAGTCACCTCCGGGGATAAGGTCTTGGGTGAGGTCAAAACCGAGTCGTCCCGGGCGCCGAACGCCCGAAGGCGCGACGGAGAGGGTGCGCTCTGCAAGAGCCGCACGCTCGCCGTCGAGATTCCGGCCGGGAAGCACCGGCTGATCGTTCACACCGAAGGCGCACCGCCGCTCCTGGTCAGGATCCTTGTCGCCGCACCACGGCGCGACCCGCAAGCGAAGATGGTTTCTCTCACGCCGACCAAAGCAAGCCAGAGCGTCACGGTGGTCGAGCGCGAGTTGATGATCCCGTACTACTCGACTCGCCCCTCCTACCCGGTCGTATTCCGGGTGGTCGGACCCACGAGCCTGGAACTCTCGTCCCGGCTCGACTTCGATACGACCATGCGTGGCTCGCAGCGTTACCGGCTCGCGATCCTGATCGATGGAAAACCGTCCCGCGAGGAGGCGTTCACCACGACGAAGGCGACGGGAGCTTCCTATTCCGAATCGAAAGATCGCCTACCGTCCAAACTCGATCGCATCGTCCTGCCCATCGGAGAGGGATCGCACGACGTATCGATAGTGCTGGCCGCGCCAAAGAAGGGGACGGCGCAGATCCACGGACGCATTCCCCAACCCTCCATCGGAAATGAGGAGTGACCATGAGACCAATTCACCGCGCACTGTCGGTGCTACAGGTCGTGGGCGTCGCCGGCTCGCTTCTGCTGCCCGCGTCCGGCGTGACGGCCGCGCCGATGGAATCGATTCGCCTCAGCCTCGGCGTGGGCGCGATCCTCGACGACAACCTCCTCGAGCTCTCGGACGGGCAAATCGTCGCCTTCGAGGCGGGTGCCAACCCGGACCGTTATTCCATCGAGAGTGTCGACGATCTCGAATTCGAACCGACCGCAGCCCTGACCTACGAGAGTGAGCGTGGACGAGGCGCCGGGCGGACGCTTCGTCTACGCTGGACGGGATCGTTCCATGGTAGAAATGAGACCGTCGATCGCGGCGCGGGGAGCGTTCTCTGGCAGGAGGCGTTCGGGAAGGGTAGAAGTCTGACCCTGAATGTCTACCGTCTTCCGAATTTCTACGTTCGCCAGCTGTTCGACGAGGACATTCCCTCGGGGACGGGCGCCACGCGTTACCGCCGTGCTTCCTTCGGTCTCACGCTCGCCTCAATCGCGTGGAAGCAGCGGGTCTCGCCTCGCACGATTGTCTCCGTCGCCTACCAGCTCGAGCATCGCGCCTACAACGACGGCTTCCTGGAGCGCGATTCCGATACGCACGAGCCAGGCGCCGGCCTCGATTGGACGCAGCGCGGCGGACGTCTCGGGTTCGGGGCCAGCTTCGCCTATCGATCGAGTGGTGCCCGTGCCGAAGACGGCGATGACTTGGCCACCGCCACGCCTGACGATCCCGACGTTGGCTACCGCGGCGTGGTGCTCGGGGCCGAAGGGCGCGTCCAGCTCGCCCAGGGTCGCTCCGGCAAACTATCGGCAGACGTCGCCTATGAGTTTCGGACCCGGGGCTATACGTCGGATCGGCCCGCGGATCGCTCCCATTACGACCGACAGGATCGACTCCATGACGCGACCATGGGCGTCCGCTGGAATCCACGGGGGCCGTTCTCCCTGCGGGCCTTTTACCAGCACGAGAACAATCGTGCCTCGTTCGGGGCTCCGAACCCGCCTGCAACCGATCCCGCCAGCTACTCGGAGAACAGAATCGGCGCGGCGATCACGTATGGGACGACGCTCTGGAAGCGATGAGGTACCCTCCGGTGCCGTCGCGACCCGTCCCATCGATGCGCTGAACCGGAGGCCGAACCCTTGCAGTACTCGAGCGCGCTTCTTGAAACCCTGATCACGGAACTCACGCGGCTCCCCGGCCTCGGTCGGAAGTCAGCGCAGCGCATCGCCTTTCACCTACTCCGGATTTCGCCGGAGGAGGCGGGGCGGCTGGCACGGGCCATCGTGGAGCTGAAGGAGAAGGTCCAGGATTGCCGGATTTGCGGCAACGTGACCGAGACACAGCCGTGCGCCCTCTGCGACGATCCGCGACGCGACGCGACGATGCTCTGCGTGGTGGAGCAGGCGATGGACGTTCTCGCCATCGAGCGAACCGGGGAATTCCGCGGCCGCTACCACGTGCTGAAGGGCGCGCTCTCACCGGTCGACGGCATCGGGCCGGAGCAGCTACACCTCACCGAGCTCCTGGAGCGGATTCGCGCGGGAGGTGTGGATGAGTTGATCGTGGCCACCAATCCGACCGCGCAGGGAGAGGCGACCGCGCTCTACATCGCTCGGTTGCTGCAATCGGGCCCGGCGATCAAGGTGACCCGCATTGCCCGCGGCGTCCCGATGGGCTCCGACCTCGAATTTTCCGACCAGATCACACTGGCGCGCGCCATCACCGGCCGGAAGGAAATTTAGTCCGGTCGATTTAATTCTAAGATGTTGAAAGTAGGCGATTTACCCTTTACCGGCGGGAACGCGCTGAGTAGGGTTCGCCCAACTCCCCAGGGATTCGGGGCGCAGGGGACCTCCGGAAAGGAGCCAAGCGAACATGGTCAAAGGAAACTGGGCGCTCTTCGAGGAAGATTTCTGGGCCATCAACCAGATCCTCCAGGCGCTGATGCGGAGTGCGTCAGCGAGGAGCGTGATGCTCATCGACAAGACGGGCCAGTTGATCAATTCGATTGGCGAGCCTCCCGGTTTCGACGTGACCTCGTTCTCCTCGCTTGCCGCGGCCGACTTCGCGGCGAACGCGCAACTGGCCGAGATGGTGGGGGAGACCGATTTCTCCACTCTGGTCCATCAAGGCACCAAAGAGAGTCTCTTCCTCCAGGTGATCGCGAACCGCGTGATCCTGGTCATTCTGTTCGATCGAAAGACTTCGCTCGGCCTCGTGCGGTTGAAGGCACGCCGTGCCGGTGCCGAACTCCTGAACGTGTTGCAGCGCCTCTTCGATAAGCTCCAGTACCGGAACGAAGAGGTCGCCGCGCCCTCGCTCGGGGCCGACTTCGCGGCGGAAGCCGAGAACGAGATCGACAGCCTGTTCCGCGACTAGGAGCCCCGTTCCGCCGTGTCGCTGATCAACTATTCGTCGCGCGAAATCAACTGCAAGATCGTCTATTACGGCCCGGGCCTCTGCGGGAAGACGACGAACTTGCAGCACATCTATTCGCGCGTCCCGCAAGAGACGCGGGGCAAGATGATCTCGCTCGCGACCGAGATGGACCGCACGCTCTTTTTCGACTTCCTCCCGCTGGAACTCGGACAGATCCGCGGATTCCGCACCCGGTTCCACCTCTACACGGTCCCCGGACAGGTTTACTACAACGCCAGCCGGAAGCTGATCTTGAAGGGAACGGACGGCATCGTCTTCGTCGCCGACTCGCAAATCGATCGCTACGAGGCCAACATCGAGAGCCTGATGAACATGCACGACAACCTGGCCGAGCATGGGCTCTCCGTCGATAAGATCCCGATCATCATGCAGTACAACAAGCGGGATCTCCCGCGTGTCGTCGCGGTCTCCGAACTCGAAAAGGAACTGAATCCGAAGGGAAATCCCTACTTCGAATCGGTGGCGTTTCGCGGTACCGGCGTCTTCGACACGCTCAAGCTTTCCTGTAAACTGGTCCTGAAGCAGCTGGGGTAGGCGGCGCGTGCGCCCGCTCGCCATTCTCCTCGCCACGGGATTCAGCCTCGGCCGGCTTCCCGTCGCTCCCGCCACCTGGGCTTCGGCCGCCGTCGCGCTCCTCCTCCTCCCCGATGTCGTACGCACACCGCTTTTCCTGGGCTTCGCGCTCCTGGTCACCGTCCCGCTGGCGATCTGGGCCAGCGGCGAAGCGGAGAAGGAACTGGGCCACGACGCCCATCCGATCGTCATCGATGAGGTGGTGGGAATGCTCGTGGCGGTTCTCGGGGTGACGCAGAGTGCCGGATCGCCGGCGCTCTTCCTCGTGACGGCCTTTCTTCTGTTCCGTTTTTTCGATATCGCGAAGCCGTTCCCGATTCGACAGATCCAGATGCTGCCGGGAGGATGGGGCATCGTTGCGGACGACATCCTGGCCGGCGTCGCGACCAATCTCATGCTTCGGCTGGCCGTCTGGGCCGGCGCGCCACTCTAGTTCCGCGACCCCGCGACCCAAGGAGTTTCCCGCGTGTCCGTCGAAATCGTCTCCATCGGGACCGAGCTACTCACCGGGCTGGGCCGGAACACGAATGCCGAGCGGATCATCGAATCGCTTGGGGAACTCGGGATCCCGGTCGACTACATCACGACCGTCGGCGATGACTCCGGACGGCTGGGAGAGGCGCTTCGCGTCGCCGTCCACCGGGTCCCCCTCGTCATCACGACCGGCGGACTCGGGCCGACGCCCGACGATCTCACTCGAAAGACCATCGCGACCGTGTTTCGCCGGCGCCTCGTCCTCGACGAGACCGTTCTCGCGATGATCCGCGGGCGGTTTCGGGAGCGGGGGACCGAGATGCCGTCAATCAACGAGGGGCAGGCACTCGTCCCCCGCGGCGCTCAGGTGATCGAAAACCCGCGCGGCACGGCACCTGGACTTCACTTCGCGCACCTGAACGCGGAAGTCTTCGTCCTCCCCGGCGTCCCCTCCGAGTGTGAATCGATGATGGCCCACTACGTGGTCCCTCGGCTGAAGGGCCTGGGGCTGGGGTCGTCGACCGGGCGGCGTGTCGTGCGGACCATCGGGCTCTCGGAGTCGCTCCTGGCCGAACGACTTACCGGCCTCGAGACCGAGGGGATTCCACTTCGCGTCGGCTACCTTCCTCACTCAAACGGGCTCGACGTCACGCTCTCGGCGAGCGGGGGCGACGCGGCGTGGATCTCCGAGGCCCTCGACCACGCCGAACGGCGCGTCGTGGAGGCAGCCGGCGCGGCGGTCTATGGCCACGGGCGCCAGACCCTGGCCGAAGTCGTTGGTTCGGCCCTTGCCGATCGCGGATTGACCATCTCCGTAGCCGAGTCGTTCACGGCCGGCGCCATGGGGACTTCGATCACCGCGGTTCCCGGGAGCAGCCGCTACTTCCTGGGCGGCGTCACCGCTTACTCCAATCGCGCCAAGCAGGAACTCCTGGGCGTGGAGGCCGCCACGCTGGAGCGGGACGGCGCCGTCAGCGCCGAAGTAGCCGAGCAGATGGCGAGCGGCGCCCGCACGCGCTTCAGCGCCGACCTGGCCCTTTCGAGCACGGGGGTCGCCGGACCCGGCGGCGGTTCGCCGGAGAAACCGGTCGGCCTTTGCTACCTGGGAATCGCGTCCGCCGAAGGCGCACGGAGCGTCCGATTTGTCCTGGGGGGCACCCGCGCCGAGATCGCCACCCGCGCCACGGCGTACTCCCTCGACCTTCTTCGCCGCCACCTTCAGGGTGGCGTCCGGCCCTAGCCCGCCCCGAATGGCGATCCGGCGATGAAAAGTGACCTCCACCCGCCGGGCTCCCGCTATACTGCGCCCCGGGAGGTGCGTCTCCCACCGCCGCGACGCGGCAACGATCCGGGAACCGGCGGCACGTAGTCGCCGGGAATCGCCGAGCGCCATTGCGCCGGCGGCGGCCCGCGAATCCAAACCACAAACCATCACCCCGACCCGAACGGCGTCCCGGCACGGATCGCCAGCAAGAAAACAGGGGGAACAAATGGCCGTAAATCCGTCACATCGGGATACGAATCGCGAAGGTAAGGGAGAGCGCGCGAAGGCTCTCGAACTCGCCGTGCAGCAGATCGAACGCCAGTTCGGAAAAGGCGCGATCATGAAGCTCGGAGAGGAGCACGCTCGGGTGCAGATCGACGCCATCCCGACCGGCTCGCTCGGGCTCGACGTCGCGCTGGGAATCGGCGGCGTGCCGCGAGGCCGCGTCATCGAGATCTACGGGCCGGAGTCGTCGGGCAAGACGACGCTGACGCTCAGCATCATCGCCCAGGCGCAGAAGCAGGGCGGCAACGCCGTCTTCATCGACGCCGAGCATGCCCTCGACGCGTCGTACGCGAAGCGCCTCGGCGTCGACATCGACGCGCTCCACATTTCCCAACCCGACACGGGCGAGGAAGCGCTGGAAATCGCCGAGCACCTCGTTCGGAGCGGTGCCGTCGACGTGATCGTCATCGACTCGGTCGCCGCGCTCGTTCCGAAGGCCGAGATCGAGGGCGAGATGGGCGATTCGCACATGGGGCTTCAGGCCCGCCTCATGTCGCGGGCGCTCCGGAAGCTCACCGGCACGATCTCGAAGTCGAAGACGACGGTGATCTTCATCAACCAGATCCGCATGCAGATCGGTGTCATGTTCGGGAATCCCGAGACGACGACCGGTGGGCGCGCGCTCAAGTTCTACGCCTCGGTCCGCATGGACATCCGCCGCATCGGCGCCATCAAGGACGGCGACAACGTCATCGGAAGCCACGTGAAGGTAAAGGTCGTGAAGAACAAGGTGGCGGCTCCGTTCAAGGAGGCCGAGTTCGACATCCTCTACAACGAGGGGATCTCGCGCGAGGGAGAACTCCTCGACATGGCCGTGGAGAAGAACATGGTGCAGAAGAGCGGCACCTGGTTCGCCTACGGTGAAGAGCGGATCGGCCAGGGACGCGAGAACGCGCGCGTCTGGATGAAGGAACACCCCGACGTCGTGGCCGAACTCGATGCGAAGATGCGCGAAGCGCTCGGCATCGGCGCCGCGAAGGCGGAGCCGGAGGCGGCGGCGCCGGCAGTGCCGGCGACCGCGGCGGCCGGCGAAGGGCGAGGGGAGCGCCGGGTTCGAATCTAGGCGATGCCGCTTCGGCCCGATCGAGCGGCATCGGAAGAGGCGGCGAAGAATGCCGCTCTCAGATTGTTGGAGCGGGGTCCGCGCACCGAGCGGGAGATTGTCGATCGCCTGCTCGGGCGCGGGTTCGCTCCCGACGCGGTGGAGCGCGCCGTCGAGCGCCTTCGCCGCGTCTCTCTATTGGACGACCGCGCGTTCCTGCACGCGTTCGTGCGCAGCGAGTTGACGCGGAGGCCGCAGGGCCGGCGGCTGCTCGTGACGAAACTGAAACGCCGGGGCGTTCCGGCCGCGCTGCTCGAAGAGCTGGACGATCTCCTGGAGCGGGACGGGGATCTGGCGGATAGCCGACTCGCCACCGAGGTCGAGCGCGCGGCGCTCGCGGCGGCGGCGCTGCGAAAGCGATACGCCGGACGGCCCGAGGAAGAGCGCCGTCGCAAGTTGTCGCAGGCGCTCCTTCGCCGCGGCTTTTCGTGGGACACCATCCGGGAACTCGTCGGAGAGGAACCAACCGAGGAATCGACGTGAATCGTCCAACCAGCGACCAGCTTCGCCAGATGTTTCTCGACTACTTCAAGGACCGTGGCCATCCGCACCTGCCGATGGCGCCACTCGTTCCGCTCGACGACCCGACACTCCTCTTCACGTCGGCCGGCATGGTGCCGTTCAAGCCCTACTACTCCTCGCCGCTTCCGCCTCCGACGCGCCGCGCCGTCACGGTGCAGCGCTGCCTGCGCCTGACCGACATCGAAAACGTGGGCGTCACCGTGAGGCACGCGACGTTCTTCGAGATGCTGGGCAATTTCTCGTTCGGTGACTACTTCAAGAAGGAAGCGATCGAATGGGCCTGGGAGTTCTCGACCCAGGTCCTCAAGATGCCGGCCGAGCGCCTCTTCCCCTCGGTCTATCACGACGATCAGGAGGCGTTCGACCTCTGGGCGAAGCACATCGGCCTCGGCGCCGATCGCGTGACCCGGTTGGGCGACAAGGACAATTTCTGGGGACCGGCGGGTGGCGCGGGAGCCTGCGGTCCCTGTTCCGAGATCTACTGGGACCAGGGCCCGGGCACCGGCTGCGGGCGCCCCGAGTGCGCGCCCGGATGCGACTGCGAGCGCTATCTCGAGTTCTGGAACCTGGTCTTTCCGCAATTCGATCAAGCGCCGACCGGGGAGCGGAAACCGCTCCCGAACCGCGGCATCGACACCGGGATGGGGCTCGAGCGGCTGGCCATGATCCTCCAAGAGGCGCCGAGCGTCTACGACAACGACCTCCTCCGTCCGATCGGGGAGGCCGCGCGCCGGCTCGGCGATCCGAAGGAAGCCGATTCGGAGCGCGGGCGGTTCGCGTCACGCGTCATCACCGATCATCTCCGCGCGCTCGTCTTCACGTTCGCCGAGGGGATCCGCCCGTCGAACGAGGGACGCGGCTATGTGGTCCGGCGCCTTCTGCGCCGCGCCGCGCGGCTGGGGCGATACTGCGGAATTCACGGCACGTTCCTCTCGCGGCTCGTTCCGACCGTCGTGAAGCAGATGAGCGGCTACGCGGAGTACGCCTACCTCGTGCAGGAGCAGGCCGCCATCGCCGCCGCCGTGGAGGAGGAGGAGTCGCGATTCGCCGAGACGCTGGAGCAGGGAATGTCCCGCTTCGACGATACGGCCGCGGATCTGGAGAAGAAGAAACAGGCCGTCTTCCCCGGCGCCGTCGCCTTCGCGCTCTACGACACGTATGGATTTCCGATCGATCTCACGGTGGAAATGGCCAGGGAACGCGGCCTCGCGGTCGACATGCCGGCCTACGAGGCGGCCATGGACGAACAGCGCGATCGCGCGCGGCGCGCCGGCAAGTTCGAGACACGCCACGTGACGGCGGGGCCGTGGACGACGCTATCCGCCGGGGAGCACTCCGCCTTTGTCGGTTACGACCAGTGGACGGTGGATCGCGCGACCATCCGAGATCTCCGGGATCTCGGCGACGGTGGCGACGGCGTGCCGCGCACGGTGGAGTTCACGCTCGACCGGACGCCCTTCTACGCGGAGGGTGGCGGCCAGGTCGGCGATACCGGCTGGGTGGAGAGCGCGCCGGGAGGCGTCGGCGCCGCCGTTCGCCTTCGCGTCATCGACACGGTGAAGGACGGCGAGCGCATTCTCCACCGGGCGGAAGTCGTGGCCGGAACTCCCGGCGCGGGGCCCTACCGCGCCGCCATCGACGGCGAGAAGCGGGGAGCGACGCAGCGGAATCACACCGCCACGCATCTCCTTCACGCGGCGCTCCGCGCGCGCCTGGGAAACCACCTGAAGCAGGCGGGCTCCCTGGTGGCGCCCGACCGGCTCCGTTTCGACTTCTCGCACGGGAAGGCGCTCACTCCCGAAGATCTTCATGTCATCGAGAGCGCCATCAACGGCCACATCCTCGCCGATCTCCCCGTCGCGACCGAGGAAACGTCACTGAAGGAAGCGCAGGAGAAGGGTGCCATGGCGCTCTTCGGCGAGAAGTACGGAGAGCGGGTCCGGCAGGTCACGATCGCCGACACGAGCCGCGAGCTCTGCGGCGGGTGCCACGTCCGTCGGACGGGCGAGATCGGCTACCTTCGCATCGAGTCGGAGCAGGCCGTGGCCTCCGGAACGCGCCGCGTGGAAGCGGTGACCGGCGCCCTGGCCTATCGCCACGCCGAGCACGATCGCGCGCTCCTGCGCGAGCTGGCGGCGAAACTTGGCGCACCGCGCGACGCGCTGGCCGAGCGGATCGCCGCGCTCCAGGACGAGGCCAAGCGGCTCCGCGACGCCCTGGCGAAGCAGAGCCAGCGAGCGACGCAGGATCTGTTGCGGGAGAAGGTGAAGACGGCGAGGGAAGAAGCGGTACGACAGGGACGGCCGCCGGTCCTGATCGAAACCATTGACGTCTCCACCAAGGACGAAATGCGTGACGCCCGTGAGTTCGTGGCGAAGGAGCTGCACGACGGTTTCACAGCACTGGTGGCGATGAACGAGCGGTACGCCGCGGTCGCCACCGCGGTGGGATCGAAGCTCACGAGCGTTCTTTCCGCTGGCGACTGGGCCAACAACGCGGCGAAACTGGCGGGAGGCCGCGGCGGGGGGAAGCCGGACCGCGCGGAGGCCGGACTTAAAGATTTGACGAAAGAGCGCGACGTGCTGGAGCAGTTGCGGCGCGACAGCGACAACGCCATCCGCTCGTTGAAGACGGACTAGGGAGACGATGCCGACCAAACATCGAATTCTCGCCACGCTCCTCGAAGCGGCGGAGCGGCAGCGATGCGCCCATCTCGTTCTCATCGATCCCGACCGGACGAACCCCGAGCGCTCGGCCGAACTCGCGCGGGAGTGCGCCGCGGCGGGGACCGACGGGATTCTCTTTGGGAGCAGCACCCCGCTGGAGAGCGACCCGGCGCCGGTGCTTCGCGCGATCCGCTCCTGCTATGACGGTCCGTTGGTCCTTTTCCCGGGCAGCGCCGGCCAGGTTCGCCCGGACGTGGACGCCGTGCTCTTTCTTTCGCTCCTCTCGGGACGCGATCCGCGGTATCTCATCGAGGAGCAGGTCGCGGCGGCGCCTCGTCTCCTGGCCTCCGGCGTCGAGCCGATCGCAACCGCCTACCTCCTCGTCGGATCCGATGAGGGAGGGAGCGTGGCGCGCGTGACGGGGACGAGGCCGCTCCCGGTCGCGCCCGCATCGATCGTCGTGTCGCACGCACAGGCGGCCGCCTGCCTCGGCTTCTCTCTCGTTTACCTGGAATCGGGAAGCGGCGCCGCGTCGCCAATTCCTGTCTCACTCGTTCGGGAGGTCGCGGCCGCCATGCCGGTGCCGCTCGTCGTGGGCGGCGGCATCCGCCGGCCCGAGGAAGCGGCCGCACTGGCGGCGGCGGGCGCCCGATTCATCGTTACCGGTACGATCCACGAGGAGGGATGCCCGGTCGGACCCTTCACCGAGTCGATCCACCTGGCGGCGCCCGCCCTCCGATGATGCCGGCGCCCAGTTTCGGATTTCACGAAGGAGACGTATGAAGGGACTGATTCTGAGCGGCGGCAAGGGAACCCGGCTTCGCCCCATCACGCACACCGGGGCCAAGCAACTGATCCCCGTCGCCAACAAGCCGATCCTCTTCTACGTGATCGAGGCGGTGCGCGATGCGGGAATCACCGACATCGGGATCGTCGTGGGAGACACGGAGCCGGAGATCCGGGAAGCCGTAGGCGACGGCTCCGCGTTCGGCGTGCGGATCACCTACATCCGCCAGCATCAGCCGCTTGGACTGGCGCATGCGGTGAAGACCGCGCGCCCGTTCCTCCAGGACGATCCGTTCGTCATGTTTCTCGGCGACAATCTCATCCTCGATGGCATCCGCGCGCTGGTCGACGAGTTCCGGAGCGAACGCCCCAACTGCGAAATTCTCCTGGCGCGCGTGCCGCGGCCTCAGGAGTTCGGCGTGGCCGAACTGGAGGGAGACCGGGTCGTCCGCCTGGTGGAGAAACCGAAGGAGCCGCGCTCCGATCTGGCGCTCGTCGGCGTCTACATGTTCGACCACACCGTGCACGAGGCGATCGACGCCATCCGTCCTTCCCCGCGGGGCGAACTGGAAATCACCGACGCCATCCAGCAACTGATCGACCGGGGGCGCGTCGTGAAGCACCACCTCGTCACCGGCTGGTGGAAGGACACCGGGAAACTGGAGGATATCCTCGAAGCGAATCGGATGATCCTCTCCCGCGTCAAGCGCTCCATCGAGGGCGACCTCGATGCGGCATCGCGGGTGGAGGGGGACGTGATCGTCGGTCCGGGAACTGTCGTGCGCGAGTCGATCCTCCGCGGGCCGCTGGTGATTGGCGCGCGCTGCCGCATCGAGCATTCGTACGTCGGTCCCTTCACGGCGCTTCACGACGAGGTGGAACTTCGGAACAGCGAGATCGAGCACTCGATCGTCCTGGCGCGCTGCGTCATCCAGGACATTCCGGTGCGGATCGAGGCGAGCCTCATCGGCAAGGAAGTTCGCATCCAGCGGTCGCAGTTGAAGCCAACCGCCTACCGGTTCATGGTGGGCGACTCGAGCCAGGTGGACGTACTCTAGTGGTCGTTCCACGAGTGGGTCTCCTCTAGGGAGGGCGGCGCCGTGCGGATCCTGATCACCGGTGCGAACGGAATGCTGGGACGCGCGCTGGCCGAGCGGCTGGCGGGCGGGCACACGCTCCTTCTCTGGGGCCGTGAGGAGGCCGACCTCTCGGACGAAGCCGCGGTGCGCGCGGCGGCGCGCGGCATCGAGTTCGACGCGGTCATCCACGCGGCGGCCTTCACGGAGGTCGACCGCTGCGAGAGCGAATACGAGCTGGCGCTCCGCGGCAACCGCGACGCGGTCCGGCACGTGGCGCTCCTGGCGCGCGACCGCGGCGCCCACTTCGTGACCGTGAGCACCGACTATGTCTTCGACGGGACGAAGGGAACTCCGTATCTCGAGGACGATCCGACCGTCCCGGTCAACGCGTACGGCCGCTCCAAGCTGGAGGGCGAGAACGCCGCGCTCTCGAGCGGTGCGGCCGCGCTCGTCGTCCGGACGTCGTGGCTCTTCGGGCCCGGGGGCAAGAACTTCGTCGACACGATTGCCGGAAAGCTGGAGCGGGGCGAGGCGCTGGAAGTCGTGAGTGACCAGCAGGGGTCGCCGACCTACACGCGCGACCTGGCTCACGGGATCGCCAGACTGCTTGGCCGCGGCGCCACGGGAGTCGTCCACGTCACCAACAGCGGCCAGACGACCTGGTACGACTTCGCGGCCGCGATCGCGCGTTACCTGGGCTCGGCCACGCCGATCGCGCCAATCTCCTCGGATCGGTTTCGCCGCGCGGCGCCGCGTCCCGCCTACTCGGTGCTGTCGGGCGAACGGTACGCGGAGCTCACCGGCGAGCGGATGCCGCGATGGGAAGACGCGCTCCACCACTATCTCGCCGGCCGGACCGCCGCCCCGGGAGCCGCCGCGTGAGCGCGCGCGTCCGCCATGCCTTCGCCGAGTCGGCCGCCGTGCTCGCGACGGTCGTCGAGCGGGACGCGGCGCTCCTCGAACGGATGGCGCGCCTGGTCGCCTCGACCGTGCGGCGCGGACGAACCGTCTTCTTCATCGGAAATGGTGGAAGCGCGGCCGAGGCGCAACATCTCGCCGCGGAACTCGTCGTCCGATTCGTGCGCGACCGCGGGGCGCTGCCCGCCATCGCGCTGACCACGGACAGCTCCGTGCTGACCGCGGCGGGGAACGACTTCGGCTTCGATCAGATCTTCGCGCGGAGCGTCGCCGCCCTCGGGCGCCGCGGCGATCTCCTTGTGGCGCTCACGACAAGCGGACGCTCCCCGAACATCCTGGCGGCGGTGACGGCGGCGCGCGGGCGCGGCATGCACGTCATGGGCATGACCGGCGCCGCCGGCCGCGCCTTCGCGAGACGCTGCGATCTCTGCCTGGTCGTCCCGAGCCGCGTCACCGCGCGCATCCAGGAGGTCCATCTGCTGGCGGGGCACCTCTGCTGCGAGGCGGCGGAAGCGACAGCGCCGCGACGTGCCGGCGCCGCGACCCGGAAGCGCCGCGCATGATCGGCGCCATCGTCCGTTCCATGCGGGCCTATCAATGGACGAAGAATCTCGTCCTCTTCGCGGGCCCGATCTTCACCCTTCGTATTCTCGAGCCATCGATCGCCCTCGCGTCGCTGGCGGGCTTCTTCGCGTTCTCGCTGGCGGTTTCGGCCGTCTACATCTTCAATGACATTCTCGATGTCGAGCGCGACCGGCTCCACCCGGAGAAACGGTTGCGTCCCGTGGCGGCAGGCGTCTTGCCGATCCCGGTGGCCTTCACGGTGGCGGCGCTCCTCCTGGCGGGGGGCCTGGGCGCCTCGGCGGCGCTGGGACCGCGCTTCGTCTCCACCGCCATCGCCTACGTCGCACTCACCGCGGCCTACTCGCTCTTCCTGAAGCGCGTCGTGCTGCTCGACGTGGTGGCGATCGCGACGGGATTCGTGCTCCGCGCCGTGGCGGGTGTGGAACTGGTCCGCGATCGAACCCACATCGGGCCGGAAGGGATCGCCATTTCGCCCTGGCTCCTGGTCTGCGCCTTCTTCCTGGCGCTCTTCCTCGCGATGGGGAAGCGGCTCCACGAGCTCGAGGTGCTGGAGCGCGACGCGGCGCGGCACCGGGCGGCGCTGGGCGCCTACACGCGGCCGCTGCTCGACCAGCTGATTTCCGTCGTCACCGGCGCGACCGTCATCTCCTACTCGGTCTATACGATCTCGCCGGAGACGATCGCCAAGTACCATGGCCGCCCCCTCTATCTCACCATTCCGTTCGTTCTCTACGGAATCTTCCGCTACCTCTATCTCGTCTATGCGGAGCACAAGGGAGGGAACCCCTCCGAGCACCTGCTCCGCGACCGAGCCACGCTGGTGAACGTGGTCCTCTGGTGTGGCGCCGTGCTCGCGATTCTCCTCTGGCCGGTGGAGTGACCCGAGTGGTTCGGGCCGGGAAGCCACGCGCCGCTCGACCCGCCGCCGCGCGCCGGAGCGCCGCGCTCCCCGCCGTGGCCGCCGCCGCCGCCGTCCGCGTCCGTTGTCCGGCAAAGGTGAACCTGGGGCTCTGGATCGTGGGGCGCCGTCCCGACGGCTATCACGAGATCGACACGATTCTCCAGACGATCACCCTGGAGGATGACCTGGAACTGGCCCGCTCCGAGCGTCCCGGATGCCACTTCGAGTCGGCCGGCCGGCCCATTCCGGGGCCAGGACCCAATCTTGTGGAGCGCGCGTGGGAACTCCTGGTGGTGGAGCGGCCGGAGTTGGCCGGAGTCGGGGTCACGGCGCGTCTCCTCAAACGGATCCCCGTGGGGGCGGGACTTGGCGGCGGGAGCAGCGACGCGGCGGGGCTCCTGGCCGGCGCGAACTCGCTGTTCGGCCTCGGCTTTCGGACCACCGACCTGGAGCGCCTGGCGGCCGGGCTTGGCTCCGACGTCCCCTTCTTCGTCGGCGGCGGAACGGCCCGGGCAACGGGACGCGGGGAACGCCTGAGACACCTCCGTCCGCTCCCCCCCGTCTGGGTGGTGGTGGTCAGTCCACCTGTCGCAGTTTCAACGAGTTGGGCCTACGGACTCCTCAGAAAGCGATTGACACTTCGGGGTGCTGCGGCTAGCATCCTCGCGTCTGCCGTGGCACGGGGGGACGTGGGAGCCGCGGTCGATGCAAGATTCAACGCGTTCGAGGACGTGGTCCTTTCCCAGATTCCCCAACTCGCGCGATTGATAGACTCGTTCGTTGCCGCGGGAGCGTGGGGCGCTTTGTTGTCCGGGAGTGGCTCCAGTCTCTACTCGCTGGCCCGGACGGAAGTCGAAGCGCGAGCGGTGGCAGCAGCCATTGCCGCGTGTGATGCGGATGTCCGCGTTCTGCGGACCCGAGAGCGCGGCGTCACGGTCTCGCGAATCATGTGACGCCGGTGAGCGGACCACCAGGCCCGCACCAGGGATCAGGGGATCCCATGGACTTCAATGGATCGAGGTCCAGAACTCGAGGTGGGAACGAAGGCATGGGACTCGAGATCACCGAAGTTCGAATCTCGCTCAGGGATGACGACAAGTTGAAAGCGTTCGCGAGCATGACGTTCAACGATGCGTTCGTGATTCGAGGCCTGAAGATCATCGAGGGGACGAACGGGATGTTCGTGGCCATGCCGAGCCGGAAACGGCCCGACGGCACGTACCAGGACATCGCGCACCCCATCAATAACGATTCGCGGAAGTTCATCGAGGATCGCATCCTTGACGAGTACGAGAAGGAGCGGGCGAAGCAGCCGGAAGGATTGCTCATCAGCAGCGAAACGCTGTAGGCGTTCCTGCCGGAATCGTCGGCGCCCTGGCGGGAGCCGGAGCACCGATCCCGCGACCTAGGATGGGGCGTCGGCAAGCGGTAAGCCAGGAGACTTTGGATCTCCCATCCGGAGGTTCGAATCCTCCCGCCCCAATACCCTCGTCAGCATCCCGGTTCTTGACGTAGAATGCAGTCCCCGCGGGCGGAAGCCCACGGGAGCGACCCAAAGCCAGTTCGACCTCAATGATCCCCGGGCCCCGGAGGCACTGACCTCCGGCCCATCGAGCGCCTTCGGGCGTCTCGGGCCCGATTGGCGGAGGCAGCCGATCGGGCTTTGGGTCGTCTTTTTTTGCAGCGAGTTCGGAGCGGGGGGAATCAGTTGGCACCCACCACGGAGGAACGGATGACGGTGAAGCTGGCGACCGATCGACGCGCGATACCGGTGTCGCGTCCGGTTCCGGAGGAACAGGGACCGGTTCCGACGGAGCGGAGCCTTCGGCTCTTCACGGGGAACGCCAACCGGCCGCTGGCCGAGGCGATCTGCAAGCAGCTGGGGATCGAACTCGGCGACGCGACCGTGAGCGAGTTCGCCGACGGAGAGACCTCCGTCAAGATCAACGAGAATATCCGCGGCGCCGATATCTTCGTCTTCCAGCCGACCTTCGCGCCGGCGACCAATCTGATGGAACTCCTGGTGATGATCGACGCGGTTCGCCGCGCCTCCGCTCGACGCGTCACGGCGGTCATTCCCTACTTCGGTTTTCAGCGGCAGGATCGCAAGGACCAGCCTCGCGTGCCGATCACGGCGAAGCTGGTCGCCAACCTGATCACGACAGCGGGCGCCGACCGCGTGATGACGATGGACCTTCATTCGGCGCAGATTCAGGGGTTCTTCGACATCCCGTTCGACCACCTCTACGCCGCGCCGGTGCTGGTCGACCACTTCATCCGCCTCAACCTCACCGACATGGTGGCCATCGCTCCGGACATCGGGAGCGTGAAGATGGCGCGCGCCTACGCCAAGCGGCTCGGCGTGGGACTCGCCGTCGTGGACAAGCGCCGGCCGCGTCCCGACGCCGTGGAGATGATGAACATCATCGGCGAGGTGGATGGGAAGAACGCGGTGATCTTCGACGACATCCTGAGCACCGGCTCGACGCTGGTTGAAGCGGCACGCGCGCTTCGCGACGCGGGCGCCCGGGACATCTACGCGGCGGTGACGCACGGAGTCCTCTGCGGCGACGCCATCAAGCGAATCACGGACTCCGCAGTGAAGGAACTCGTCATCACCGACAGCATCCCGCACGCCCCGGGGACGCTGCCGCCGAAGATCCGCATGCTGTCGGTCGCGCCGCTTCTGGCGGAGGCGATCCGGCGTATTCACGACGAGGAGTCGCTCAGCTCACTGTTCATTTGACGGATTTGCCGGCACCGGAAATCCAGGAAACGGAAGGAGCAGTCGTATGGCCATCGTGATTCTAAAGAGCACCCGGCGCGCCGGGGTCGGCAAAGGTGTGGCGCGCCGTCTGCGCGAAGCCGGCAACGTCCCGGCGATCTACTACGGACGTGGCGAGGAGCCGGTCGCGCTCACGCTCCATGTGAAGGAACTCGAGACCCTGCTCCACAGCTCGGCGGGTTCGAACGTCATCGTCGACCTGAAAGTCGAAGGGGCGGCCGCCGCGGATCGCAAGGCGATCCTCCGGGAGATCCAGCGTCATCCCGTTCGCGGAAACATCCTCCACGTCGACCTGCAGCACATCTCGCTGAGCGAGCGGATCACGGTCGAGGTGCCGGTCGTTCTCGTGGGCGTGCCGACGGGCGTGAAGGACGGGGGCGGCATTCTGGAACACCTTCTCCGCGAGGTCGAGGTGGAGTGCCTCCCGACCGACATCCCCGAGAAGCTCACGGTGGACGTATCGAACCTGAACATCGGCGAGTCGGTCCACGTGAGCGACCTGGTCATCGGCAACGTCGAGGTGCGCACGGAGGCCGCGCGGACGGTCGCGACGGTCGTGCCGCCGACGGTGCTCGAAGAGGTGAAGCCGGCCGAAGCGGCGCAGGCCGAGCCGGAGCTGGTGAAGAAGGAGAAGGGCTCGGACGACGAGGGAGAGAAGAAAAGTTAACGAGGGGACGGTTGTCGTGGGGCTCGGCAATCCGGGTCCCGAGTATGCCGCCACGCGCCACAACGCCGGCTTCATGGCCGTGGACGCGCTGGCCGAGCGGCTCCACCGGTTTTCCGGATGGGACCGCGACGGGGGCATCCTTCGGGGCCGTGGGAAGGCCGGCCGGTTCGAGGCACTGCTGGTGAAGCCGCAGCAGTTCATGAATCGGAGCGGACTGGCGGTCCGCGCTCTGCTCTCGGAAGGGTGGACCCCGGGATCGATTGTCGTCGTGTACGACGATGTCTACCTGCCGCTCGGAAGCCTCCGGCTGAAGCCGGGGGGAGGGCATGGCGGACACAATGGCCTCGAGTCGATCGTGGAGGCGGCCGGAACGACGTCGGTTCCACGGCTCCGGATTGGTGTAGGACCGGCGCCCGCGTCGGCGGACTTGAAGGAATACGTGCTCGAACCCTTCACGGGAGATGAGTACGCGATCGTGCCCAAGGTGATCGAGGCGGCCGCGCAGGCCGCGTTCGACGCCGTGGCGCTCGGCCTCACCGAGGCCATGAACCGCTGGAACCGGTACGGCAAGGATCCGGTCGAAGCATGAGGAGACGATGAAGCTCTACGAAACGACGATCATCTACGACCCGAGTCTCGAGGAGACTCGGATCAACGAGGAAATCGAAAAGGTCACCCAGCCGATCACGGCCGCCGGGGGCGAAGTGATCGATCTGCAGCGCTGGGGCAAGAAGAAGCTCGCGTACCTCATTCGCAAGCGGCGCGACGGGACCTACGTTCATGTGAAGCACAAGAGCCCGCCGACCCTGATCGCGGAAATGGACCGCCGCTTTCGGTTGAACGAGAGCGTCCTGCGCCACCTGAGCATCCTGGCGCCGAAGGACGAGCCGGTTCCCGAAGTCGCGCCCGCCGAGGGCGGCGAGTCCGGCGCGGAAGCCACGGCGGCTCCGGCCGTCATCGCGGCTCCGAGCGTCATCCAGGATTAGCCGCCGCGCCGGAACGTCCGGGCGGCGACAAAGACGAATTCGAAGGAGGAATCCATGGCGCGCGAGGGCGAATCTCGTTCGTTTCGACGCAAATTCTGCAAACTCTGCCTCGATAAGGTGGAGCGAATCGATTACAAGGACGACCGTCGTCTGTCCCGGTTCATCACGGAACGCGGCAAGATCGTGCCGCGGCGCATCTCGGGAACCTGCGCGCGTCATCAGTCGCAGATCACCGAGGCCGTGAAGCGTGCGCGTATCCTGGCGCTCCTTCCGTTCACGAGCGACCAGTACCGCTAGGCCGTGACTTCGGCCGCCGACATTCCGCGGCCGGCCGCGTTCGCCGACGCGGTCCGGGCGACCGGCGCGATCCTGCTCGGAGCGGGGCTCATCCTGCTCGCGAGCGCCGATCTGCCGACGCCACTTCCGTGGACCTACGGGCTCCTGCCGCTGGCGCTCCTCTGGCTGACGCGGAAGGTCGGACTTCTCTTCGGGTCGCTCGCAGGCACCGCGACGGTCGGAGCGGTCTATGCCGGCGGCGTGCAGGAACCGGCGCAGCTCTTCTTCGTCGCGATGCTGGCCATGGCGGGACTCCTGCTCGCGGCCTGCGCGCGGCGAGGCGTGAGGGCGTCGGGGGCGCTGGCACTGGCGGTGACGCCGATTCTGGCGGCGGCGGGCGGGTATCTGCTCCTCGGCGGGATGCACGATCTCACCGCGGTTCTCGCGGCGCGGCTGGAGGAGATCCGGCGGCTGGAATCGGAGCATCGCGTTTCGCAGACGCTCGGGCTGAGCGCGGGCGAGTTTCAGCGGGCCGTGGAGGAGACGGCGAGGCTCTGGGCGGTTCTCTTGCCGTCGCTCTTCGCCCTGAAGTGGGTCATCGTGATGGCGATCAATTGCTGGCTGGCCTCGGTGCTCTTCCAGGCCGAGGATGGATTCCCGGCGTTCGAGGCCTTCTCCACCTGGCGGGTCCATCCAGCCGGGGCGTGGGTCATGGCTCTCGCGCTGGTCCTGATCGTGACGCGCGTGAGACCGGCGGTGGATGCGGGCGTGAATCTGGCCTTTCCGCTGGCGCTGGCCTATGCGATTCAAGGATTCGCGGTGGCGCGTTTTTCGGCCATCGCGTTCGAGATGCGAGGCGTCGTCCAGGTGGCGATTGCCCTGCTCGTGGTGATGATGCCGATCCTTCTCGTGGTGTTCCTGGGGATCGGATTTTTGGATGCGTGGTTCGACTTCCGCCGCCGGATCGTACTGGGGATCGACGATTCCCTCGGTACCGGCGATGGGACCTGATCGGAGGAGACGATGGAGATCATTCTGCTCGAAGACATCACGGGACTCGGCAAGCGGGGCGCCACCGTGCGCGTCGCGGACGGGTACGCCCGCAACTTTCTGCTTCCCCGCCGCAAGGCGATCACCGCCGTCGGTAACGCTCAGGCGGTGTTCCGGGATCGCGACCGCGCGCACAAGGGCCGCATCGAACGTGCCCGCCAAGACGCCATGGCCGTTCGCGATAAGCTGGGAACGGTGTCGCTGCAGTTCGCGGTGCAGGTCGGCGAGGAGGAGCAGCTCTACGGCTCGGTGAGCGCCACGGACATCCACGACGCGCTGGTGGCGCAGGGATTTGAACTGGAGAAGAAGGCGGTGCGGCTGGAGGAACCGATCCGGGCGCTCGGCGCGTTCGACGTGCCGGTCCATCTGTTCCAGGACATCGAGGCTCCGGTCAAAGTCTGGGTCGTTCGTCAATGAACGGCGCGCTCCGGCTTCGATTTGTCGCCGGCGTGCTGATCACGGCCGCTGTGGCGTTGGCCGGTTGCTCGGGCGGGCCCGCGCCCGTCTCCGGCGCCGGTGCGACGGCGAAGGCGGCGGGAACCACATCCGCGGCCGGGCGCCCCGGCGTCTGGCGGCCGGGTAAGCCCGACACGCTCGGTCCCACCGTGGCGGTGTTCGGGAGCCGGCGTTTCACACGGCACGACATCGACTCCGTCATCGCGACCGCGCCGCCCGACGTGCAGCTGCGGCTTCGGACTCCGGAAGGGTATCGTCAGCTCATCGAACGCCTCATCTTCGAGGAAACGATGATCCGGCTGGCCGATGAGGAGAAGATCGAGCGCGACTCCGTCTACAGGGTGGAGATCGCGAAGGCGATCCGCGGTGCGAAGATGCGAACGTATTACAATCGCCGGCTTTCGACGATTCCGCAGCCGACCGATTCGATGGTCCAGGCTACGTACGAAGCGACGATCGATCAGTATCACCTCCCGGCGCGCGTCCGCGTCCGCCACATCCAGGTGGCCACGCAGCGCGCGGCCCAGGATCTCCGCAAGCGCCTCGCGAAGGGCGGTCTCTGGGACGCCCTATGCAAGGATCTCTCCCAGGACAACACCACGAAGGATCGCGGAGGCATGGTGGGGTACGTCTCCAAGGAGGCCGATCTCGTCCCCGGCATCGGTACCGCGCCGGCGATCGTGGCCGCGGCGTTCGCGCTGAAGGAAGGCGAAATCAGCCAGCCGCTCAAGGGACCGAAGGGGTGGCATCTGATCCAGACCGACAATCTGGAGGAAGCGGGCGTCCAACCGCTGGAGCAGGTTCGGGCGCGCATCCGCTCCGACCTGGAGGCGAAGGCCGTCGACGATTTCGGCAACGCCCTCACCGATTCGCTGAAGTCGATCGCGAACACGGCCATCTTCGACGATTCGATCGCGGTCGCGCTGGAGCCGGTCCGCACTCCCATGGACTATTTCAAGGAAGCCCAGGCGGCGGTCATCCCTGCCGACCGAGTGGCGCTCTACAAGACGGTGATCGAGAAGTTCCCGCACGACTCTGTCTCGGTGCAAGCACGCTTCATGATAGGCTTCACGTACGCGGAGGACATCGGCGACTACGAGGCGGCCAAGGTGGCGTTCAGCGACTTCCTGAGCCATCACCCCACCTCCGAGCTGGCGACGTCCGCGCGATGGATGCTCGAGAACATGGATAAAGCTCCTCCCTCCATGCAGGAGGATGCCGCGCCCCCTGACAGCACGCAGTCGCCGTCGGGATCTGGGGGAGGAGAGAAGCCGGACCGGGCGCGACGAATTCCATGAGCCTGATTCCGGTTCGCGTCGGGGGCCTGGCCATCGACGAGCGGACCAAGAGTCCCGTCGTCCTGCTCCAAGAGATCGAAGGGGCGCGTGTGCTTCCGATCTGGATCGGACCGATGGAGGCGAGCGCGATTCACAGCGAACTGACGGGCAAGAAATTCCAGCGTCCGCTGACGCACGACCTGCTCCTCTCGATCATCGAGGGCCTGCACGGCAAGGTCTCCCGCGTCGTCATCACCGACCTCAAGGAAAGCACCTTCTTCGCCAGCATCTACCTCGACGGGGGTCACGGACCGGTCTCGGTGGACGCGCGGCCCAGCGATTCGATCGCGGTCGCCCTCCGATCGCGCGCGCCGATCTTCATCATGGATTCGCTCTTCGAAAAATCGACCCAGACCGCGGCTCCCGAATTGCCGGCCGAGAAGAGCCCCGAGGAGAAGGCCGAAGAACTTCGGCGCTACCTGGAAGGGCTTCATCCCGAGGATTTCGGAAGCCAGTGGAAAACCGAGGACCTCTGATCGCGCCGATCCGGGCCTCGGCTCCGGTCATTCATCCCTCCGCGTTCGTCGCGTCCACCGCGGTCGTGGTGGGCGACGTCGTCCTCGGCGAGGCGTCCAGCGTCTGGTACGGGACGGTCGTCCGGGGAGATGTGGGCCCGATCCGGGTCGGCGCCAGAACGAACATCCAGGATGGCTGCGTGCTCCACGTGACCACGGGGCTCCCGGGCCTCACGATCGGCGATGAGGTCACGGTGGGCCACCGCGCCGTGCTCCATGGCGCGACGATCCGCGACCGGTGCCTCATTGGCATGGGCGCGATCCTGCTCGATGGCTGCGACATCGGCGAGGAATCGCTGGTCGGCGCGGGGAGCGTGGTCCGGGAGGGGACCGTGGTGCCGCCGCGATCGTTCGTCGCCGGCGTTCCGGCCGTCGTGAAGGGCCCGATTCCCGCCGACGTTCACGCGCGTCTTCGCGCTTCCGCCGACGCCTATGTGGCGCTCGCGCGCGACCATGCCGCGCTCCATGCCGCGCGCTAGCCGCCTTCGCCGCATGGTCGCCCGCGCCCTCGGCGTGGCACTGGTGGCCGCGCTGTTGGTTGGCGCCACTCCCGGAGGGGGAATGGCATCCACCGCCCCCAGTGGAAAACGATACCCGCTGGGCCGGCCCGGGGAACTGAAGGCACGCCTCCTGGAGGAGCCGCGTGACGCGATGGCCCCGGCCTGGGCAATCGAATACGCGGGCCTCGCCGAAGTGGAACGGCTCGATCCGCCGACGCGCGCCGCCGAGCGACTCTGGGCCGCGCGCATCGGTCTCGCGACGGCGGGACCGAAGTCGGCCGAATGGAAGCGCCTCCGGGCGATCGCGGCGCCGCTGGAAGGGGCGCCTCTCGACTCGATTCCAATCAAACGGGCGGCGCAGGGTCTCACCCGGATCGGCGTCGTCGTTCCGCTGAGCGGTCGCTACGAGCGATACGGGAAGACGTTCGTGAACGGCATCCGGCTCGCGGCCGAGGAGCACAACCGGGAGTGGGAGCCAGCGCTCCGGCTGATTCTCCACGACTCCGAGGGCGATCCGCTCGTCGGGGCCAAGAAGGCGCGGTGGCTGCTGAAGGACCACGGCGTCTCGATCCTCGTGGGGGAACTCTTCACGGCGAACACGGCCCCGCTGGCCGCCGCGACGCAGGTGATCGGCGCGCTCCTTCTCTCGCCGTCGGCGACGAACGAGCGCCTGGCCACGCTCGGCGACGGGGTCTTTCAGCTCCACCTTGGCGTCTCCGCGGCCGCCGGCGCGCTGGCGGGACAGCTTGCCGGAGTGCATCCGAAGGGGACCGCGGCGCTTCTCATCGCTTCCACCCCCGAGGACTCCACACGCGCGCTCCTCGTGGCGGCCGCCTGTGGACGGGCCGGAATTGGAATCGTCGGTATCGAGAAGATTCCCGAGGGAACGGCCGACGCCACGAAAGCGATCGCGGCGCTCCGGGCAAAGCGGCCGCAGGCGCTGATCCTCCTCGCCCCGGCGCGGATCGTCGGCGTCGTGGCCCCGCAGCTCCCGTCGGCGTGGCCGGGCGTTCATGTCTACGGGTTCGACGATCTCGATCCCGAGGGCCTGAACCGCGAGGCACGCGAAGCGCTGGAAGGGGCGACCCTCTTTCTCAGCGATTACGCGCTGGCGGGCGCCGTGCGCGACTCCTTCGTGGTCCACTACCAGCGGGCGCACGCGGAGGCTCCGACCCGCATGGCGGTGCGCGGTTATCTGGCCGGCCTTGCCGTCGCGCGGGGGATCGAGGGTGGCGCCGCCACGACCTCGATGCTTCGGGAAGCGCTTCGCGCCCAGGTCTACGAAACGGACGAGGGCCGCACCCTCCGCGCGCTTCGACCCGTCGTCCCCGCGTTCGCGGAGCGGCTGGTGATTCGCGGGGGACGCGCCGTCGACCCGAACAGCCCTTGAATCACGCAGGGGATTTGGCTACGGTGCGCCTGAATCGAGAACGGAGTCAGTTGGTCCTCAAACACTTACGGGATGGAGGCTCGCCCATGATCGGACGGAACCCGGCGTTCCGCGCGGCCGCGCTACTCGGCCTTCTCCTCGCCCTCGCGGCGGGGTGCGCCAAGCAATCGAATGAGATCCCGATCGGCGTCTACGGATCTCTCACCGGCACCACCGCGACCTTCGGCATCTCGTCCAAGCAGGGCATCGAGCTCTTCATGGACAACGTGAATGCGGCGGGCGGCGTGGCCGGCACAAAGCTCCGGATCCTGGTCGAGGACGATCAGTCGAAGCCCGAGGAAGCGGCGACAGCCGTGCAGAAGCTCATCGACCAGGACGGCGTCATCGCCGTGCTGGGCGAGGTGGCGTCCAGCCGCAGCATGGCGGCCGCGCCGATTTGCCAGCAGGCCGGGGTTCCGATGATCAGCCCTTCCTCCACCAACCCCAAGGTGACGGAACTCGGCGATTTCATTTCGCGCGTCTGCTACATCGATCCGTTCCAGGGAATGGTGATCGCCAAGTTCGCCCGCCAGACGCTGAACCTCTCGAAGGCGGCGGTTCTCCGCGACAGCAAGAACGACTACAGTGTCGGCCTCGCCAACTACTTCTCCGAGTCGTTCCACGCCATGGGCGGCACCGTCGTCTCCGACGAGGCTTACTCCGAGGGCGACCAGGACTTCAAGGCGCAGTTGACCGTCATAAAGCAGAAGAGGCCTCAGTTCATCGTTGTTCCAGGTTATTACACCGAAGTGGCCCTCATTGCGCGCCAGGCTCGCGAGCTGGGCATCGACGTCCCGCTCCTGGGCGGCGACGGCTGGGTCTCGGATCGCCTCCTGGAAATCGCGCAGGACGCGCTGAACGGCTCCTACTTCGTCAGTCACTACTGGGAGAAGGATCCGAACCCCGCGATCCAGAAGTTCGTGGCCGACTATCGCGCTCGCTACAACTCCACGCCCGATGCCCTGGCCGCGCTCGCCTACGATGCGGCGGGCGTCTTGGTGAATGCGCTCGAGACGCTGAACAAGGAAGATCCGGCCGCGTTCAAGTCGCTCACCGGCCCGCGCAACGAGAAGCAGAAGGCCGCGCGCGCCAAGATCCGCGATCTGGTGAACGGGACCAAGGACTACGCGGGCGTCACGGGGCGGATCACGCTCGACGGCATGCGAAACGCCGTGAAGTCCGCGACCTTCCTCGGGATCAAGGCCCGCGAATACGAGTTCGTCGCCGTCGTCGAGCCGTAGGCCCGGGAATCCGTGCAGGAACTCTTCCAGCAGCTGGCCAACGGGATCGCGTGGGGGAGCATCTACGCCCTCATCGCGCTCGGCTACACCATGGTGTACGGAATCCTGCGCCTCATCAACTTCGCGCATGGCGACATCTACATGGTTGGCGCGTTCGCGGCCTACTACCTCGCCCGGCTCCTCCACGCGGGCGGGCCCGAGCCGTCACCCCTCCTGGCTGTCGTGGTGCTGCTGGGATCGATGGTGATCTGCGCGGGCCTCGGCATGGCGATCGAGTTCTTCGCCTACCGCCCGGTCCGGAAATCGGGACGCCTGACGGCGCTCATCACGGCCATCGGGGTATCGCTCCTCCTGGAGAATCTGGGGATCCGGCTCTTCGGCGCCGATCCCAAGTTCTTCCCCCAGCTCATCGCGCCCCGCACCATCACGCTGCCCGGGGGCGTCCTGGTGACGAACCATCAGATCACGGTCGTGGTCATCTCGATCGTGCTCATGGTCGCGCTGACACTCTTCGTTCAGCGGACCCGCACCGGAAAGGCGATGCGCGCCGTCTCGTTCAACCGCGACGCCGCAAGTCTCATGGGTATTCCGGTGAATCGCATCATCACAATCACGTTCGCCATCGGCTCCGCTCTGGCCGCGGCGGCGGGCGTGCTCGTCGGCCTGACGAACCCGAAGATCGAGCCGCTCATGGGAATCATGCCCGGGGTGAAGGCCTTCGTGGCGGCCGTGCTCGGTGGAATCGGGAGCATTCCGGGAGCCGTCATCGGGGGATTGCTGATGGGCGTTTCGGAATACCTGGTGGTCGGCTACATCTCCTCGACCTACCGTGACGCGATCGCCTTCATCATCCTGATCCTGGTGCTCCTGCTCAAACCGGCCGGCCTCCTGGGACACAACGTTGCCGAGAAAGTCTAAGAGCGCCCTTCACGCGCTGTTCGTGACGCTGGGTATCCTGGCGGGCGCCTGGGCGCTAAACGCGGCCGGGACGGCGTTCCTCAATCCGTACATCTACCGGATCCTCGTCCTTTGCGGGCTGAACGTGATCCTGGCCCTGAGCCTCAATCTCGTGAACGGCGTCACGGGGCAGTTCTCCATCGGGCACGCCGGATTCATGGCCGTCGGGGCCTACGTCTCGGCGGCCTTCACCGTCTACGCGACGCCGCGCCTCTTCGGCGTGGAGCCGGGGGCCGGTCCCCTGGCGTCGGCGCTCCCGTTCGTGATCGCGCTGATCCTGGGCGGGGTGGTCGCGGGCGCGGCGGGGTTTCTGGTCGGCCTGCCGTCCATGCGACTGCGCGGCGATTACCTCGCGATCGTCACGCTCGGATTCGGGGAGATCATTCGCGTCGCCATCCTGAACATCGACGCGGTCGGTGGGGCGCGAGGCTTCTCGGGAATTCCGCAGCGGACCGACCTCGCGTGGGTGGCCGCCGTGGCCGCGCTGACGTTCGTCTTCCTGCGTAATCTGATCCGCTCGTACCACGGGCGGGCGCTCCTGGCCATCCGCGAGGACGAGATCGCGGCCGAAGCCCTTGGCGTCCCAACCACTCGCTACAAAGTGTCGGCGTTCGTCATTGCCGCCTTCTGCGCGGGAGTCTCGGGCGGGCTCTTCTCCCACTACACCTATCTCCATACGAACTCCTTCACCTTCATGAAGTCGATCGAAGTGATCGTGATGGTCGTGCTGGGAGGAATGGGGAGCCTCACGGGGTCGGTGATCGGCGCCTTCATCCTGACCGCGCTCCCCGAGGTGCTCCGCTTCGCGAGCGCCGAGCGTCTCATCATCTACTCGCTCCTTCTCATCATCCTCATGATCGCGCGACCGCAGGGCATCCTGGGACACGGGGAGTTCTCGTGGCGCGGGCTCCTGTCGCGCGGGCGGAAAACGCCGAAGGAGGCCGCGTGAACGCCTCCGCCGCGCCAGCGCCGGCCCGGCTCGACCCCGCCGCTGGGGGATCGATCCTCCGCCTGACGAACGTGACGCGCTCGTTCGGGGGGTTGAAGGCGGTCTGCGACCTCGATCTCGATCTGCCGCGCCGCTTGCTGGCCGGGCTCATCGGTCCGAACGGCGCGGGAAAGACGACGGTGTTCAATCTCGTCACCGGCGTCTACGCGCCGACCCACGGAACGATCCACCTGGGTGGAGAACCGATCCAGGGACGTCTCTCGAGCACGATCGCCCGCATGGGGGTCGCGCGGACGTTTCAGAATCCCAGGCTCTTCTCGGAGCTGACCTGTCTCGACAATGTGCGCGTCGCGTGCCACCGGAACGCGGGCGCCACATTCGCCGACAGCGTCTTTCGCACGCCCCGCTCCGAGCGGGAGGAGAGCGTCATGCTGGAGAGAAGCGAGGCGCTGCTGGCTTCCTTTGGCCTCTCGCGCTACCGGGACGAAAAGGCGCGCAATCTCCCCTATGGCGACCAGCGCCGGCTGGAGATCGCGCGCGCCCTGGCCGGGGATCCCAAACTTCTCCTTCTCGATGAGCCGGCGGCGGGGATGAATCCGCACGAGAGTGAATCGCTCATGCACCTCATCCACGACATCCGCGACCGCTACGACCTGACCGTGCTCCTGATCGAACACGACATGAAGGTCGTCATGGGAATTTGCGAACGGATCACGGTGCTCGATCACGGGGTGAAGATCGCCGAGGGAACGCCGGTGGAAATCCGGCGCGACCCGAAGGTGATCGAGGCCTACCTGGGCGAGGAGCCGTGAGCCTTCTCGAACTCGAAGACCTGAACGTCCACTACGGCGCGATCCATGCGCTCAAGGGGATCTCGATCCGCGTGGAGCGGGGGCAGATCGTCACGCTGGTCGGCGCCAACGGCGCCGGGAAGAGCACGACCCTCCGGGCCATTTCGGGGCTTCTCCGCCCGAGCGGCGGCGTCATCCGCTACAACGGTAAGGACCTTGCCGGCGTCCCGCCGCACCAGATTGTCGGCCTCGGCGTGTCGCACGTTCCGGAAGGGCGCATCGTCTTCGCGAATCTCTCGGTGCTCGACAACCTCGACCTCGGCGCCTACCTCCGCAAGGGCCGCGCGGAGATCCGGGCGGATCGGGAGAAGATCTTCCGGCTCTTCCCGCGATTGGAAGAGCGGAAGAACCAGGCATCCGGCACGCTGAGTGGCGGCGAACAGCAGATGCTGGCGATCGGCCGTGCGCTCATGGCGCGCCCGACGCTTCTCCTCCTGGACGAACCGTCGCTGGGGCTTGCTCCGATCCTCGTGCGCGAGATCTTCACCGTCGTGCGCGAGATTCGGGAGCAGGGGACGACGATCGTCCTGGTGGAGCAGAACGCGCGGCAGGCCCTGGCCTCCGCCGACGTCGGCTACGTGCTGGAGACCGGAACCGTCCGGCTGACCGACCGCGCCGCGGCGCTCCTCGATAATCCCTACGTGCAGGAATGCTACCTCGGGGGCGGAACCGCATGACGGCCCGGAGCCGCGCGGGTAGCCGCGCCGCCGCGTCGCTTCGCGGCCTCCCGTCGATCGACGCGATTCTCCGCTCGCCCCCGCTGCGGGTGCTGGCGGAGCGTGTTCCTCGCTCGGTTCTCCTCTCGGCAGCGCGCCTGGCGGTGGCCGCCGCCCGCGGCTCGGTCCGTGCGCCCGCGAAGGGATCCGGCCCGGTATCGCCGCCCGACGCGGCAGCCATCGCCGCCGATGCCGCCACCCGAGCCGAGGCCTCGATGCGCCCCAGCCTTCGGCCGGTCGTGAATGCCACCGGGGTGGTGATCCACACGAACCTCGGGCGCTCGCCACTCGCCGAAGAGGCGGTCCAGGCTCTGGCCTCCATGGCCGGCTCCTACACGAATCTCGAATTCGACCTGGCGCGCGGCGAGCGCGGCTCGCGCATGAGCCACCTGGAGCCGCTCCTGAAGGAGATTCTCGGAGCCCAGGCGGCGCTGGTCGTGAACAACAACGCGGCCGCCATGATCCTGGCGATCAATACCTTCGCGCGGGGGAAAGAGGCCGTGGTGTCGCGCGGAGAGCTGGTGGAGATCGGCGGCTCGTTCCGGATCCCGGAAATCCTGGAGCGCGCGGGCGCCACACTCCGCGAGGTCGGGACGACGAACAAGACGCGGCTCCGCGACTATGAACGGGCGATCGGTCCCGAGACCGGGGCGATCCTCCGCATTCACCCGAGTAATTTTGCCATCGTCGGATTCACGTCCGAGGTGCCGCGCGAGGAGCTGGTCCGCCTCGCGCGCAGCCGGAAGGTCCCCCTGATCGAAGACGTCGGCTCGGGAGCGCTGGTCGACATGACGCGCTTCGGCTTCCCGGACGAACCGCTCGCGGCGCGCGCCCTTGCCGCGGGGGTTCCGCTCGTCACCGCGAGCGCCGACAAGCTCCTGGGAGGGCCCCAGGCGGGGATCCTGGCCGGGACGAAGGCGATGGTCGCCGCCGCCAAGGCGAATCCGCTCACGCGGGCGCTCCGGGCCGACAAGCTCACCCTGGCCGCCCTGGAGGCGACGCTTCGTCTCTACCGCGATCCGGATCGCGCGGCGGAGGCGATTCCCGTGCTTCGCATGCTCGGGGAACCGGCCGCCTCGGTGCGAGTCCGGGCCCGCCGGGCGCTCCGCCTTTTGGGCGCGGATCGGGCTGTTCGCGCGGGTGCGGAGGTGGTAGCCTGCGACGGCGAAGTGGGCGGGGGAGCACTCCCGCTCGCCCGCGTTCCCTCGTTCGCCTTGTCGCTGCGCCCCGTTCGCGGGCGCGTCGGCGACTTGGCACGCGCGCTCCGGACGGGTTCCGACCCGGTGATCGGGCGCGTGGAGTCGAATCGCCTACTGCTCGACATGAGAACCGTCGCGTCGCGCGAGGTACCGCGGCTCGTCGCCGCCCTTGCCGCTGCGCTCGACCGGGGAGACGTAATGGCCGTCGTCGCCACGGACGTCGAACGCTATTCCAGTCCGACCGCCTTCGCGCGGGAAGTGAATCTGCCGTTGCTTGGCAGTGCTTCGCTGTTGCCTGTCGCGGCGGGCGCCTCGCTGACCGAACTCCTCGCCGCCAGCACGGCCGGGGCGCTCGAGCCGATTGTCGAGAACCTGGCACAGACGCGCCAGTCGCTGACGCTCCGATCGCTCCTCCTGGCAGGCTTCCCGCACGACCCGGAATGCTTCGCGCTGGGACTGGCGCTGGGGAGAGCCTGGAGCCGCCGCGGTCTCAAGGTGGCCGTCGTCGACCTGGATGCCTGGAATCCGACGGTCCTTCGCGGCGTTGGCGAGCCGACGGAGGGAGTGGTCGACGTTCTCGAATATGGATGCTCGTTCCAGAGAGTCGCCTGGGAAGTGGTCGCGGGTTCGCTCTGGGTCATTGGCCCGGGGACCCACCCCATGGAGGAAGCTCGACTGGCCGACCACGCCGAGTGGGACCGGGCGGCGCGCGTCTTCGCGGCCCGGGCCGACGTCACGCTCTACGTGGCGCCGCTTCTTCACAGGCAGGGGCTGACCGGCCGGCTCTCGAAACGGATGGACGGCGTCATCCTGACCGCCTCCATCGATCGCGTGAGCCGCGTCGAGCTTCGCGACGCGTTCCTGGAACTGTGGGGATCGGACGCGCCGATGATCGGCTGCGTGGCGATCGACCCGAGCCCGTCGCCCGCGTCTCCGGCGCCCCTGGCCGAACCCGTTGCCCGCCGCGCCCCCACACCGACCGCTTCGGCCATGGAGCGACTCTCCTATGAACTCGATGCCGACGCACCCTCCCTCGACGGCACGGTGGCCGACGAGGGCGAGTCGGCCCTGGTCGCCGCGTTGGAGCGCGAGGTTCGGTACGGTGGCACCTCGAAGGCAAGGCACCGGACGCGCCGCAGCGACTGGCTCTGGGTTGGGCTCGTCGTCGCGGTGATCGGCCTGGCGGGTGTGTCGGCCTGGCTGGCGTTCTTCGCGCCTCGTGATTCAGGGATCGCCACCAGTGAGACGCGGACCACCGGGGACGAGTCGGTCCTGCCGGCTCCCCTCATCGCGGCACCGGCAGCGCCCGCGACGCCTCCGCTCGCGACGACGCCCGCGGCCACGGCGCCGATCGCGGCCCGGCTTGGTTCCGGTTCCGCGGTGCCGACCACGGCGCTGACCACCGCGCCGCCCGCGGAGGGGAAGAAGTACCGAGTCCACGTGGCGTCATTCCGTTCGGAAGTGAAAGTCGCGCCGATCGTGCGCGACCTGAGATTGAAGGGGCTCGATGCCTGGTTCGAATCGGCATCCGACGCTCCGGGTTGGTATCGCGTCTTCGTCGGGCGCTTCGCGACCGAAGACGAGGCGGCCGCGTACGCATCTTGGCTCTTGCACAACAAGTGGGTCGATCGGGCCCACGCGTTCCCCTCCACTTCGAGGTAAGCCGTGTTCCTCAAGCGACTCGACATCCAGGGTTTCAAGTCGTTCCCGCAGCGCGTCCGTGTCGATTTCGGCCCCGGCATCACGGCCGTCGTCGGCCCGAACGGCAGCGGGAAGACGAACATCGTGGAGGCCATCCGCTGGGTCCTGGGCGAGCAGAACATGCGCCACCTGCGCGGGGACACCCTGGAAGACGTGATCTTCACCGGCTCCGCGCAGCGGAAAGCGCTGGGCATGGCCGAGGTCTCGCTGACGATGATCAACAATCGCGGCGTCCTCCCGTCGGAGTACGCCGAACTCACCATCGCCCGGCGGACGTTCCGCAGCGGGCAAAGTGAATACAGCATCAACAAGAACGTCTGCCGTCTCCGGGACGTGCGCGACCTCTTCCTCGA
>JANNMC010000280.1:0-2854 GCA_031397435.1 Candidatus Eiseniibacteriota bacterium | reverse complement strand
CTCTCATCTAGCGTTTAGACACGGGGGAACCATGCAGCCTGAACCGCTTTCGGCGCCTACCGCCGACCTCGCCACGGCCATCGTCGGAATTTGGCGCCTTGTTGCCCGGGAGGACTACGACCGGCGCGGGAGGCGAGTGATCGATCCCGTCTTGGGCGCCATCACGCGCACCCTCACGTTCGAGCGGGCCTGACGTGGGGTCCATACCGCGCCGCCACGGCCATGACGAAGTCCCCCGCTCCACCGCGCGAGGTGGTCGACTACTACGGCCGCTACCCGGAGGAGGAGCGTCTCGAGCATGGCCCGTTCCGCCTGGAGTTCGAGCGCACGAAGGAGATCCTTCGGCGCCTCTTGCCGCCGGCGCCCTCGCGCGTGCTAGACGTTGGCGGCGCGGCCGGAGCCTACTCGGCCTTCCTGGCCGACCTCGGCTACGAGGTGCATCTCGTCGATCTCTCGCTTCGCTTGGTCGAGGAGGCGCGGCGTCGGAATGCCGGCCTGATGCGCCCCATCGCATCGCTTGCCGTGGCGGACGCCCGGCGGCTTCCCCAGAGCGACGGCTCGGCCGACGCCGTCCTCGTGATGGGGCCGCTCTACCACCTCCCCGAGCCGGCCGACCGCTTGGCCGCACTCCGCGAGGCTTATCGCGTGCTCGCTTCCCCGGGGATCGTGATCGTCGCGGCCATATCCCGATATGCCTCCACGCTCGACGGAATGACGCGCAAACTCACGCTCGACCCGCAATTCGTCTCCATCCGCGACCGCGACCTGGCCGACGGCCAGCACCGGAACGAGACCGGCAATGAGCAGTACTTCACGACGGCCTACTTTCACCGGCCGGAGGACCTGCGCGCCGAGTTGGAGACGGTCGGATTCGGTGATGTGGCGGTCCTCGGCGTCGAAGGGCCGGGTTGGCTGGTATCGGACTTCGAGGCTCGCTGGGAGGATGAGATCCTGAGAGAGGACTTGATGCAGGTAGCTCGCGCGCTTGAATCGGAGCCCTCGATCCTGGGCGCCAGCTCGCATCTGCTCGGGGTCGGGAGGAAGACGCGGTGAGCACGGTCGCGCGCGCGAAGGGTGCGTCCGTCGAGGCGAAACCCCGCTGCCCCTGGCCCTACGAGAAGCCGCTCTGGCGCGACTACCACGACAAGGAGTGGGGCACGCCCGTACACGACGACCGGGTGCTGTTCGAATTTCTGATTCTGGAGGGCGCGCAGGCCGGGCTCTCCTGGGACACCATCTTGAAGAAGCGCGAGGGATACCGCGCCGCCTTCGCTGACTTCGATCCCGCGAAGGTTCGGTGACCGACTCACGCGCACCCCTCGTGCTCGTCCGCATGGCCCCGGAGCGAATCGATGAGAGCGTCGCCGTGCTCTGCGACGCGTTTCACGATTACCCGGTGATGACCCACGTCATCGGAGACGCCGGCGCCGAATACGATCGGAGGCTCCGGGCCATGATTCATGTCTTTGTCTCGTCACGGGTTCTGCGCGGCGATCCGATTTTCGGCATCGAGGATGAGGGGCGCCCGGTGGCGATCGCCACGCTCACGCGGCCGGGTGGACCGCCGATTCCGGAGAGCATCCTCGCCCTCCGTGAATCGGTGTGGGAGATGCTCGGCACCGATGCGAAGGCGAGGCACGGGGCGCTGGTGGAAGTGTGGGAGCGGCAGATCTATCCCGGACTTCACTACCACCTGAACATGCTGGGCGTGCGCCGCTCACACGCCGGGCGAGGGCTGGGGGGGCGCCTGCTGCGCGAAGTCCAGGCCGTGTCGCTGGCTGATCCGGAATCGTTGGGCGTGAGCCTGAGCACGGAAGATCCGAAGAACGTCCCTCTCTACGAGCACTGCGGCTACAAGGTTGTAGGATACGAGCGTGTCCCGAATGGCCCGGAGACCTGGTTGTTTTTTCGCCCCGACGACGCTGCCGGCGCTTGACCGCGGTCTCACCCTAGCGGAAGGACTCCGATGTACCTCTGGCTGAAGCTCCTGCACCTGACGGCGGTGATCGCCTTCCTCGGGAACGTCACGACCGGTCTCTTCTGGCACAAGCACGCGGAGCGTACGCGCGATCCCAAACTGCTGGCCCACACGATGGATGGCATCATCGCGAGCGACCGGCTCTTCACGATACCGGGGGTGATCCTCATCACCGCGGCCGGGTTCATGGCGGCCATCCTCAAGGGACTTCCGATTCTGGGAACCCCCTGGATTCTCTGGACCATCATTCTCTTCTCGATCTCGGGCGTCGCCTTCTCGTATCGCGTGGCACCGCTCCAGCGAGAGCTTCGCGCGATGGCCCGCGAGGGAGCGACGTCGGGGGCTTTCGATTTCGCGGCGTACCATGCGCTGGCGCGGCGCTGGGAGCTCTGGGGCGCCCTCGCGCTCCTGACTCCGCTGGCAGGGCTCGTGCTCATGGTGCTGAAACCCCTGTCGTGAACGTCCTGGAGACGGAGCGGCTGCTCCTCCGCTGGCTGACCCCCGACGATGCCCCGTTCATGTTTGAACTCGTGACCGATCCCACGTGGATCGAGTTCATCGGTGATCGCGGTTTGAAGACACACGAGGAGGCGCGCGCCTACATCACCGAGAAGTACGTCGCCAGCTACCTGCGCCACGGCTTCGGGCTCTACGCGGTGACGTTGAAGGATTCGGGAACACCCGTCGGGATCTGCGGCCTCATCAAGCGGGAGTCGCTGCCGGAGGTCGACATCGGCTTCGCCTTCCTGCCGGAATACTGGGGCCATGGCTATGGCTACGAGGCGGCTTCCGCCGTGCTCGCCTACGGCAAGCGCGAGTTCGCGCTGAAGCGCGTCGTGGCGATCACGTCGCCCGACAACCGGCAATCGATCCGCG
>JANNMC010000252.1:0-6159 GCA_031397435.1 Candidatus Eiseniibacteriota bacterium | reverse complement strand
CGGGATCATTGAACATGAAAGCCGGCCACGACGGCACTTTCAGGTCGTTGAAGATCGTCTTCACGATGGACGGCTCTTCGGCGTAGGTTTTGCGGATAAGATCCATGGGCTCTACTTCTTCGGCGGCATGCTCGGCCGGATCTCGACCCGAGACGGCAGCGATCTCGGATCGTGCGCCAGGAGATCGACCACCACCCTCGCGATGTCCTCCGGTTGCAATTGCCACGACATCGAAGCGTCCGGGGTGCCGGCATTGAAGTACGTATTGACGCTCCCCGGCATCACGTGCGACACGCGAATGCCGTCGTAGCGGACCTCCTGCATCAGCGCCTCGCTGATCCCGTTCAGCGCGAACTTGGAGGCGTTGTAGGCGGTCGCCTGCGGGAAGGCGTTCCGCCCCGCCAGGCTCGACATGTTGATGATGAATCCGCCGCCGCGGGCGCGCATCCGGGGAATGGCCGCGCGGCAGCATAGGAAGACGCCGGTCACGTTCGTTTCGAGGATCGTGTTCCACTCCTCGAGCGTCATCTTCTCGAGGCTCTTGAAGAATCCGACGCCGGCGTTATTGACCAGGATGTCGAGACCGCCGAATCGTTCGTCGACCGCGCGAAAGGCCCCCTCCACGTCGCCCTCACGGCGCACGTCGCACGCGACCGCGAGAACGCGCTTCGAATAGTAGCCCTCGAGTTTCCGGCCGACGGCCTCGACTTCACCGGCGTTCCGCGCGCAGATCGCCACGCTCCCGCCGTGTTCCAGGATCGCCTCGGCCACCGAGAGCCCGATTCCCTTCGATCCGCCCGTCACCAGTGCCACTTTTCCTGTCAGCGTGAATCCAGCCTGGGCCATTTCGATTCTCCTATCGTGACGCGTCGCTCGAGATGAGCGCGCGGATTCCATCGTTCACTGCTTCGCGAAGCGCCTCGATCTTTCCGGTGAAGAAGTGATCGGCGTGTGCCACCACGCGCAGCTCCACGCGCCCCAGCGACGCCAGCCGGTCGCGCAGCGCGGTGATGTCCGCCACCGACCCGTACTTATCGTGGTCTCCCTGCACCATCAAAAACGGCCACGGCAGCCGGTCGAGAAACTCGAATTGCCTCCCGTCGACGTTCCCACTCGCTGGAAGCCCGAGTCCGATCATGAGGCTCACGTCCGGATCGCGGATCGCGGAGCGCGAAATTGAGGCCGATCCAGGAGCCGAAGGAGAAGCCCGCGATCCACAACGGCCGGCTCCCGACACGCCCGCGCGCATACGCCGCGGCCGCTTCCAGATCGCCGATCTCGCCGTCCCAGCCACTGTACTTCCCTTCGCTCTTCCCGACGCCGCGAAAGTTGAAGCGAAGCGTCGGATGCCCGCGCGCCTCCAGCACGCGATAGACTGTGTGGACCACCTTGTTGTGCATGGTGCCGTGGTGCGCTGGGTGGGGGTGGCAGATGACGGCGGCCGGAAGCGCCGAGGCGGCAACGCTCCCTTCGGTCCAGAGTCCCTCCAGCACCCCAACCGGGCCCGAAAGGAGCACGGTTTCGACCTTCCTTGCCTGCGTCACTCGCCTCCCCATCTCGCCATTTGCCCCAACCACCACCTGTCGGGACCTCGCAGGTCGCTTATTCAAGCGAACTTCCCGGCGTTCCCGGCCCCGAGTTTCTCCGGTATACTCATGGTTCTCAACACTCAAATCCCGCGATCAGGAGGCAGCTTCCGTGGCTCTTCGTGCCGATACCACGACCTTTCATGGCCTAAACCGCTCCGATCTCGTCGACATCTATCGGCTGATGCTGCTCTCCCGCCGGATGGACGACCTCGAGATCAAGCTGAAGAAGCAGAACCTGATCTACTTCCAGATCAGCGGCGCCGGACACGAGGCGATCCTCGTTGCCGCCGGTAAGGCCCTCCGGACGGGGTACGACTGGTTCTATCCCTACTACCGCGATCGCGCCCTCATGCTCACCCTTGGCATGACGCCGCTCGAGATGCTCTTCGAGGGCGTCGGCGCCGCGGCCGATCCGAACTCGGGCGGCCGCCAGATGCCGAGTCACTGGGGCCTGAAGCGCGCGAACGTCGTCACCCAGTCGAGTCCTACCGGAACGCAGTTCCTCCAGGCCGTCGGATGCGCCGAGGGGGGACGGCTCCTCGCGACGATCCAGGAGATCCGCGATCGGCGCCCCTTCCACAAGGACGAGGTCGTCTACGTCTCGGCCGGTGACGGCACGACCAGCCAGGGCGAATTCTGGGAGGCGCTGAACAGCGCGTCCACCGGAGCGCTGCCAGTCCTCTTCATGATCACCGATAACCAGTATGCCATCTCGGTCCCGGTCGAGGCGCAGACGCCTGGCGGGGACATCGGGAAGTGCATGAGCGCCGTGCCCGGGCTTCGCGTCATGAAAGTCGACGGCACCGATCCGCTTGCGTCCTACCGCGCCATGCTGGAGGCGGCCGAGCATCTCCGCGCGGGCAAGGGCCCGATCCTCATGCACGCGATGGTCACCCGTCCCTACGGCCACTCCATGTCGGACGACGAGCAGTCGTACAAGCCGGCTGTGGAGCGCGAGGCCGAGGCGAAGCGCGATCCGGTGAAGGTCTACCCGGAGTTCCTGATTCGCGAGGGGATCGCGACGATCGAGGAGATCGAGCGGATTCGCCAGGATATCGAGACCGAGCTGGCGCAGGCGGAGGCGGCCGCGCTGGTGGCGCCCAAGCCGACCGCGGAGACGATCTACGATCATCTCTACTCGCCCACTGTCGATCCAACGTCCCATGCCTTCCAGACGGAGCCGCACTTTTCCGGCAACCCCGAGACGATGGTGACGCTGATCAACCGCTGCCTGAAGGACGAGATGGCGCGCGATCACCGCATCATCTGCTTCGGCGAAGACGTGGCCGACGCGACTCGCGAAGGAAGTCTGGAGACGGTCTCCGGCAAGGGAGGCGTCTTCAAGGTCACGCACGGGCTCCAGCGGGCGTTCGGGAAGACTCGCGTCTTCAATTCACCGCTGGCCGAGGCGAACATCGTCGGCCGCGCTATCGGCATGGCGACGCGCGGCATGAAGCCGGTGGTGGAGATCCAGTTCTTCGACTACATCTGGCCCGCCATGATGCAGATCCGGAACGAACTCGCGATGATCCGCTGGCGCTCGAACGGCGACTTCTCCTGCCCCGTGGTGATCCGCGTGGCGACCGGCGGATATCTGCAGGGTGGTTCGGTCTATCACAGCCAGTCGGGCGAGAGCATCTTTGCCCACTGCCCCGGCCTACGAATCGTATTCCCCTCCACGGCGACGGACGCGAACGGCCTGTTGCGTTCCTCCATTCGCTGCGACGATCCGGTTCTCTTCCTGGAGCACAAGCACATCTACCGCCAGCCCTACGCCAAGGGGCTCTACCCCGGCGCCGATTACATGATCCCGTTCGGGAAGGCGCGGATGGTGCGAGAGGGAAGCGATCTCACGGTCATCTCCTGGGGCGCGACGGTGAATCGCGCCGCCCTGGCCGCTCAGCGCCTGGAAGCCGAAGGGATCAGCGTCGAGGTCATCGATCTCAGGACGCTGGTGCCGTTCGACAAGGAGGCGATCTCCGCGTCGGTGAAGAAGACCTCCCGCGCGCTGGTGCTCCACGAGGACGTGTTGACCGGCGGCTTCGGCGGAGAGATCGCGGCGTGGATCGGCGAGCATCTCTTCGATTCGCTCGACGCGCCGGTACGGCGAATTGGGGCGGCCGACACGATGGTGGGTTACGCGCCTGATTTGGAGGACGCGATCCTGCCGCAGGTGGACGGGATCACGAAGGCGCTGCGGGAGCTGGCGAGGTACTAGATCGTCGCGCCGGTCGCTGCGGGGCCGCGGCGTTCCGGGACGTTCAGCGGAGAATGGAGAGATAGGCCTTCCACGGCCCCACGTCTTCCCCGTAGCGCTTCGCCATCACGCGCGCGATCTGGGCCAGGTGGCTGAGATCGTGCGCTGTCCACGTGGCAAGGTGCTGCCGGTGGATCAGGTGCCCCACCACGTCGAACGCGCACCAGGTGTCGGGGCCCTCTGTGGCACGGAGCCATGGCTCGGGGAGATCGGCCAGCCAGACGCGGAGTACCGCGGGGGTCCGCTCCAGCACCGCCGTGGCTTCGTCCGGCCGGTAGGTCACGACACCAGCCTCGCGACGCCACCCTCCACGCGAACCTTCCCTTCCACTCCCAACTTCTCCAGATGCGCCGCGAGCGTCCGTCCGGCGAGTCCCGGATCGGCGCCCGGCGTGTCGGAATAGACGCGGGCCCGCAGGTCGTCCAGGGAGAGCGGCCCGTCGGCCAGCGCGTGGAGCACCCGCCCCTCGCGCATCCGGCGGTGCGCGGCCAGCCCCTCCAAGAGCCGGTCGACGCCGCGGTGCGGCGCTCCGTGACCCGGAATGAGCGTCCGGAGATCGAGCGCGCGGAGGCGCTCCAGCGACGCCAGGTAGTCGCGGAGATTCCCCTCCGGGGGATCGATCACCACGGTGCCGAGGCCCGACACGAGATCTCCCGCGATGGCGGTTCCCGAGGTCTCGTCGTGGAAGGAGAGATGATCCGTGGAATGCCCTGGAGTGGCCAGCACGCGTAGCCTCCGCGTGTGTTTCCCCGGCAGCTCGATCACGTCGCCATCTCGAAGCACTCGATCGAGCCGGACCCGAGCGCCGACGCCTTCATGCGCCCAGACCGGCGCGCCGTAGCGGCTTCGCGCCGCTTCCACGCCCGCGATGTGATCGCGATGCGCGTGCGTCAGGAGGATCGCCATCACACGCCCCCCGGGGCCGAGCGCTCCGCGCACCACCATGTCGAGCGTCTCCTGCTCTTCCGGGTCGGCGCTCCCCGGATCGATGATGACGACATCTCCGTCCCCTACCACCACCGCGTTGGTATGAGTCGCGGGGAGAATCGTTTCGCTCTTCAGCGGCGCCATGGTGATCCCCGGACGAACCTCGACTTGCCGCGAGGGGACCCCATTCGCTTCGGGAATCGCGTGGAGCCGGGCCGGGAGTTCGTGCCCGCCTTGGGCCAGGACGCGAATGGTGTAGAGGGTCGGCATGGCGAGAACGATTTGGTCAGTGTCCCAGAGCCGGAGCGCCTCGCGCGGGTCGACCCAACCGCCTGACTCCAATTCGCCCGACCAGACATCGACGCGCGGCATGTCGGGCAGGTCGATCAGAAAGAAGTTCGTGTTGAAGCGCGCGCGGCTGAAGTGGGGCGTGATCCAGCGGCCGCACCAGACGTAGGGAGGCGGATCGAAGCGAAGTCCCCACGACGCCACGGTCGGCCAGAATTCTAGCGACCCGGCCAGAACTTCGCTTCGGACCCGCTGCTGCTCTGCCAGATCGGGCGGCGTTCCGATGAAGCCGACCAGAAGCCCCGTCTCCTCGAAGAGTTCTCGGGCGGCGCAGCGCGTCATGACTTGAAGATTCGCCGCCTCGTCGGATCCCAGCGCGCCATCCTCGCGCGCGTGCCGACCGCCGGGGAACGAATGGAATCCCCCGAGAAAGGGATTCGCCTCCGACCTCCGCACCCACAAGAGTCGGAGCGAACCGTCCGCGCCGTCCCCTCGGTGAATGATGATCGTGCTGGCGGCGGGGCGGAGCGCGATGTGCCGCGTCTCGCTCATTCGACCAGCACCGGCGGGACCACTTCGCGGAGCGCGCGGATGTGGCCCGGACCGGTTCCGCAGCAGCCGCCAACCACCAGCGCACCGCGGCGGAGCCACGACATCGCCTGCGCCGCGAACCACTCGGGTGTCTTCTCGTCGTCGTGACGCCAGGTGCCGTGATCGAGGTCGGGATGCCCGGCATTGGGGTAGCAACCGATCGGGGTCTGCGTCTCGCGCGCCATCACCTCCAGGCAGCGCTCGGCGGTCTCGGCCGGCACGCAGTTGACCAGGATGGCGTCGGGATGGAAGTCGTCCACCGACCGGACCGCATCGTCCAGTCCCTCGCCGCTCCAGATCTCCCGGTCGCTCCTGGCGATGAAGGAGACGAAGACGGGGAGCCCTGTCGCGACGGCGGCACGCGTTGCCACCACGGCCTCGGTGATCGAGTTCATCGTCTCCACGAGGAGAAGGTCGACCCCGGCGGCGGCCAGTCGCGCGGCCTGGATTCCATGCTCGGCGGCGGCGACGTCGAACTCGGGGGCCAGTTCCGGCTGGTAACAGTCC
>JANNMC010000250.1:0-1563 GCA_031397435.1 Candidatus Eiseniibacteriota bacterium | reverse complement strand
GGCGCGTTGAGCCCGGAGCCCGCCGGCGCGCCGATCCAAGTTGCCTTGCTCTCGCGCGATCCCGCGCGCCCGAAACGTGGGAGCCCCAGCGGGCGGTTCGCCGGCGCGAGCGGCACATGCATTGCATGAGTGAGGCTCAATTAGGTGGGCCATGCGATTCATCAATATGTATCTCGTCGGTTTTTTGGTTCTGGTCATCGGGGGGTTACTGGCGCTCTGGAAGGCCGGCTTGCTCGAGCAAATCTCCGCCGAATGGATTGCGATCGGCGCGGTGATTCTGGTCGGCATCGGCGTCATGGCGGCGGTGTCCGCAGGAAAGCCGGCGATCAGCAAGTCTTGATCCGCTGAGCCGCGCCCTCGCGCACAGGCCTAGCTGAAGCGAGCGCAAGGCAACCGCGCACTCGGCGTCGAGGTCCACGTTTCTACAAATCTCTTACCGATGCGCGCCTACGGGGCCCGGAGCGCGGGCGCGACGCGTTCTGGCATCCGGCTACCCCGCTTGTTCTTCCTATCGCCGGGAGTCTCTGCGCCGCCCGTTTCTCAACTCGACCACTCACTATGTACGGCTATCCCCGGCTGGCCCCTGCGCTCGTAGCCATGCGCGCCGAAAAAATCGCGCTGCGCCTGAATGAGGTTCGCGCCGCCCTGCGCCGTTGTGAGCGTGTCGAGCCAGGCGAGGGATGCGGCGAGCCCCGGCACGGGGAAGCCCGCGCTCGCGGACGCGGCGACGACGCGACGCCAGGCGGGCAACCTGCGCGCAAGTTGGTCGCGCAGCACGGGAACGAGAGCGAGAAACGCCTCGTGGTCGTTTTCGAGCGCGGCTCGAATCTCGTCGAGGAGGCGCGCCCGAATAATGCATCCCGCCCTCCAGATGCGGGCCACCTCGGAGAGATCAGTTCCGTAGGCATGCATCCGGCTGCCACAAGCCAGCAGCTCAAAGCCCTGCGAATAGGTCGCGATGCGCGCGGCGTAGAGCGCTGCGCGCACGTCGTCCAGACTGACGCCTTTTAGCCGGCCGCGCGGCGAGGCAAGGAATTCGGCTTGCGCGCGTTCGCGCAGCGCGAGGTTCGCCGAGAGTGCGCGCGCATCGACAGCGGCAGCGATGCTCGGGACAGCGATCCCCAGCTCGAGCGCGGCCTGCACGGCCCAGCGCCCAGTTCCCTTCTGAGCAGCGCGATCGAGAATCGCATCGAGCAGAAGCGCATGCGGATTCGCAGGATCCCGAACTCGAAAGATCCTGGCCGTGATTTCGAGCAGGAAGCTTTCGAGTTCACCCGCGTTCCACTCAGCGAAGGTGTCGGCTACTGCAGCGGGGTCGAGCTCGAGCCCGCGTCGCATCAGGAACGCCGCCTCCGCGATCAGCTGCATATCTCCATACTCGATGCCGTTGTGGACCATCTTCACGAAGTGACCCGCAGCGCCCCGCCCGCACCAGGCCACGCATGCAGCGCCGTCGCGCACAGCGGCGATCGCCTCGCACACAGGCCGCAGTCGCTCCCAGGCGCGCTCATCTCCGCCAGGCATTAGGGATGGCCCGAGGAGCGCGCCTTCGGAGCCACCCGA
>JANNMC010000217.1:0-10819 GCA_031397435.1 Candidatus Eiseniibacteriota bacterium | reverse complement strand
CCCCCGCTTCCTGCCAGCCCGTGGACGAGCCCGATGAGATACGGACGCCGGCGCCGGGGTCCCGGGGAAACCGGGAAATCCGGAACAGGACGGAGCAGCGACTGCACGCCAAGCACGATGAGCATGGCGGCCACGCCGAGTTCGAGACCATGCGCCACCGAGGCGGAGATGGGGATCCGGAAGCCGATGATCACTACCGACGCGATCAGGAGCGAGGTGCTGTGCCCCATCCCCCAGATACTCCCCAGGAAAGCCGCGCGTCCCGGCGACTTCTCCCGCGCGACGATGGTGCCCATCGCGGCGAGGTGATCGGGGTCGAGGGCGTGCCGGATTCCCAGCGCGAAGCCAAGGAGCAGCGGCGCGAGGACGGAAGGGGCTGGGCTCACGGGCGCAATCTAGCGCAGGCCGCCCCGCACAGCCAACCATGAATTGCATTCCAGGGCCGAGAGGCCGATTTCTGGCATCTCGTGGAATTGCCGTTGCTTCCATCGATTGCCCCCTACGGCAGTCCTCTTTATACTCGGCGGCGCCGTGGCCAACCCGAACGCGTCCCCCACATCGTTGCGTCTCGACCTTCGCAGCCGTACCGGCGCGACGGGCGGCATCTCCGCGCCGCCCGAAATCGACCCCACGAACGAACTCGAAATTCCCTCGCTCTCGGGGAGGATCGAGCCATGGCGCGAGGCCGACGCCTCCCTCCTTCGCGAGGCGCGAGCCGGCCACCCGGGACTTCCCCATTTCTATTGGGAGAGCCCCGATGGCGAGGTCGTCATCGGGTGGGGAGCCGTCGCCTGGTTTCGATCGCGAGGAGCGGAACGATTCTCCGAGGCGCACACCTGGATCCAGCGGCTGGCCGCGGCGGCAACGCTTACCGGCGCGCCGAGGGGGCCGCGACCCGAGAGCTATCTCGTGGCGCTCGGTGGATTCGCGTTCGCACCCGACGGGGGGTGGGGACTCGGCTTCGAGCCGGCCTCGTTCGTCGTCCCGCGCGTTCTCATCCACCGCCGCCCTGACGTCGGCACGATCCGGATCACGTGGAGCCGGGACGACGACCCTACCGGCGGCGAGCTACCTTCGACGATCGCGCCTCGCCCCGGCTTCACGCCTGAAATTCCCTGCGGCGCGCTCGACGAAGGGCTGGCCACGCAGGATTCGTGGGAAGGTGCCGTCGCGGCGGCGCTTCACGGCATCGAGGCGGGGGCGATGGAAAAAGTGGTCCTGGCGCGACGCGTCACCGCGTCGCTCCCCCTCGGCTTCGATTCTCTCGAACTCCTCGACAGTCTTCGCGAACGGCATCCCGGCTGCTATCGATTCCTGTTCGACTTTGGAATGGGAGGGGTGTTCCTGGGCGCCAGCCCCGAGCGGCTGATCACGCTGCGCGGCGTTCGCGTCGCCTCCGACGCCATTGCCGGCACCGCGACCCGGCCGCCCGATGTCCGCGACGAAGCGGAGGCGATCGAGCGGCTGAGAGGAAGCGACAAGGATCGAAGCGAGCACGAGATCGTGGTTCGCCACATTCGGGATGCGCTCGCACCGTTCGTCACGGAACTCTCCGTCGATCCGGAGCCCGAGGTGCAGCGTCTGCGGCGGCTCTTCCATCTCCGCACGCGCCTCGTCGGCAAGACCGCCAAGGGGACGCACGTCCTCCATCTCGCCGAGCGGCTCCATCCAACGCCTGCCATCGCCGGCAGTCCTCGCGCGGCGGCGCTCGCCTGGATCGCCGAGCGCGAACCGGGCGATCGCGGATGGTACGCCGGCCCGATCGGCTGGATGACCGCGGGTGGCGATGGAGACTTTGCCGTTGGGCTCCGAGGAGCCTTCCTCTCCGGACGGCGAGCGCTCCTGGCCGCGGGGGCCGGCATCGTGCCGGGTTCCGATCCCTCGCTCGAATGGAAAGAGACCGAGGGGAAACTCTCGGCGATGCGCGATGCCCTCGAAGACGCCTGACGCGGGGAAGCGACCGGAATTCCCCACGGCGAGTTCGGACGGAGACGCCGGAGTTGGCGCACTCAACATACAGTGGGCGCTCGCGTTCACCCACGCCATGGTCGCGGCCGGCGTCCGCGACGCCGTCGTGGCGCCCGGTTCGCGGAGTGCCCCGATCGCCCTGGCGCTCGACCGCACCGGGGTTCGCGTTCACATCGCGATCGACGAGCGCGCGGGAGCGTTCTTCGCCCTCGGACTCGCGAAGTCGTCGCGCCGCCCGGTGGCGATGCTCACGACGTCCGGCACCGCCGCCGCGAACCTGCATCCCGCGGCGCTCGAGGCGCACCATGGCCGCGTACCGCTCCTGCTCCTGACCGCCGATCGCCCGCCAGAGCTACGAGGCACCGGCGCCCCTCAGACGATCGATCAGATCCGACTCTTCGGCCAGGCGGCGATTCCGTTCCTGGACGCCGGCACGCCGATGCCGGGCAAGGAGGGGATGCGGAGCATCGCCACTCTGGCCGCGCGCGCGGTCGCGGCGGCGTGGGGACCTCCGGCCAGCTCGGTTCAGGTGAACATGGCGTTTCGAGAGCCGCTCCTCCCGGATCCCGAGACCCTGGACGCGGTCGCCTTCGACGGCGCCGTCGGCAAGGAGTCGGCCGCGGAACCGCCCGAACGCATGGCCCCCGCGGCCGCTGCGGTGGAGCGTGCAGCCCGCGCCCTTCGCGGCCGGAGGCGCGGCCTCCTGGTCTGCGGCCCGGATGAGGGCGGCGCCGACTTCGCCGAGTCGGTCGCTCGGCTCGCGGCGATCACCGGGTATCCGGTCCTCGCCGATCCGCTTTCCGGCCTTCGTTTCGGCGATCACGATCGCTCGCGCGTCCACGCCGCCTACGATCTCTTTCTCCGCTCTCCCTCCTTCCTCGAGGGGGAGGCGCCGGAGGCGATCGTGCAATTCGGCGCGCCGCTCACCTCCAAGCCGTATCACCTCTACGCGGAGCGCTACCCGGGAGCTCTTCGCCTGATGGTCGACGTCCCCGGTTCCTCGTGGCGCGATCCCTCGCGGCGCGTTCGCGCCATGGTGACCGGCGATCCCGCCCTGACGGCACGCGCGCTCGGCGACGCCCTGGCGATCGGCGCGGAGCCGCTCCCCACGTGGGGCGAGAGCTTCGCACGCGCGGATCGCGCCGCCGCCGCCGCCGTGGAGAGCCACGTGAATTCCTCCCCCGCGCTGGGCGAGGAGGGGGTCTTCCCCGCGCTCCTCGACGCCCTCCCCAACGGCGCGACACTCTACGTGGGAAACTCCATGGCCATTCGCGACCTGGATCTCTCCGCGAGGACGAGTTCCAAGCGGATCCGCGTCCTCGGGAATCGCGGCGTCAACGGAATCGACGGGATCGTGTCGAGCGCGCTCGGCGCGAGCGCCTCGGACGAGGGGCCGCTCCTGGCCGTCGTCGGCGATCTTTCGTTTCATCACGATCTGAACGCGCTGGCCGCGATCCGCGAGGGACGCGCGCGCGCCACGATCGTCGTCGTGAACAACGATGGAGGGGGGATCTTCTCGTTCCTGCCGGTCGCGAGGCATGGGGACGCGTTCGAACACTACTTCGGGACACCACACGGCCTCGCACTGGCTCGCGTGGCCGCTCTCTACGGCGTCCCCTATGCCTGCTGCACGACCGGAGCGGAGTTGCGAGCGAGTGCCGCCGCGTCGCTCGCCGCGAGAACCACGATGATCGTGGAAGTCCGCACCGAACGCGCCGCCAATCGCGAAGCACATCGCGCCCTCGCGGAGGCCGCCATCCGCGCGGTGGAGGAGAAGGCGTGAGCGCGAGCGGTTTCTTGCTGGAGAAGCGATCGCTCCGCGGACTCGAGTACGGCATCCGACTCGGCGGCGTGGCAGGCGCGCCGGCGGTGCTTCTGCTCCACGGCTTCGCCGGCTCGGGCGGCGATTGGTCGCCGGAGATGGTGACACTCGCCGCGTCGGGCTACCGCCCCATCGCCGTCGATCTGCCCGGTCATGGCGCGACGGTCGTGCGCGCGGACCAACCGCTGGCTCGCTTTACCATGGAGGAGACCGCGCTCGATCTCGTGGCTCTCCTCGACGCGTTCTCGATCGACCGCGCCCACGGGGTCGGCTACTCCATGGGCGGGAGGATGGCGCTGGGCGCCGCGCTGGGCCACCCCGAACGGTTCGACACGCTCACGCTGGAGAGCGCCTCCCCTGGAATCGCCGACGCTACGGAGCGCGCCGCGCGACTCCGCTCCGATGAAGCGCTCGCGGCCGCCGTCGAGTTGCGCGGCGCCGAGTGGTTCTCCGAATCATGGGGATCGCTCCCGATCTTCGAAAGTCAGCAATCGCTTCCCGAGGCGGCGCGGGCCGAGCTGGCGCGCCGCCGGAAGGCGATCGACCCCGCCGGGCTCGCGGCGTCGCTTCGCGCGGCGGGGCAGGCCGCGCAGCCCTACCTGGGGGACCGGCTTGCCGGATTTCCGAGACCGGTGCTCCTCATCACCGGCGCCCTCGACTCCAAGTACGTCTCGCTGGCCGCGGAGATGACACCACGCTTCCCCGCGGCGCTCCACGTCGTCATTCCCGGCGCCGGGCACAACGTTCATCTGGAGCAACCGGAGTGGTTCGGGCGTTCGCTCCTCACGCACCTCCGCCGTCATGGGGAGCGCGTCCCGCTCGATTCACCCGCGATCTCGTGAAGGAGAACAGCATGACCATTCGCCCCGCCCTCGCCTGGAAGCCGGCCAGGGAGTTTCAGGACATTCTCTTCGAAACAGCGGAGGGGATTGCCAAGATCACGATCAACCGCCCCGAAGTGCGAAACGCGTTTCGCCCCCGAACGGTGAAGGAGTTGATCGAAGCCTTCGAGGCGGCGCGGGAAGACGCGGAGGTGGGCGTCGTCATCCTCACCGGCGCGGGAGACGAGGCCTTCTGCAGCGGCGGCGACCAGCGCGTGCGTGGTAACGCCGGATACGTCGGGGAGGACGAGGTACCGCGCTTGAACGTGCTCGACCTTCAGCGCCAGATCCGGACCCTTCCGAAACCGGTCGTGGCCATGGTCGCCGGATACGCCGTCGGCGGCGGACACGTCCTGCACGTGATTTGCGACCTGACGATCGCCGCGGAGAACGCGCGATTCGGCCAGACCGGCCCGAAAGTCGGCTCCTTCGACGGAGGATTCGGCGCATCCTACCTGGCCCGCATCGTGGGTCAGAAGAAGGCGCGCGAAATCTGGTTTCTCTGCCGGCAGTACGACGCGCGCCAGGCGCTCGAGATGGGGCTCGTGAACACCGTCGTCCCGCTCGAGCGGCTGGAGGAAGAGACGGTGTCGTGGTGCCGCGAGATGCTCTCGATGAGTCCGATGGCGCTTCGCGTCCTGAAGGCGTCGCTGAACGCGGATTGCGACGGGCAGACGGGGCTTCAAGAACTGGCGGGAAATGCCACGCTCCTCTACTACATGTCGGCGGAGGCCCAGGAAGGGCGCGACGCCTATGTTCAGAAGCGAAAACCCGACTTTTCCAAGTTTCCGCGCCTTCCCTAGCGTGACCTCGCCCGCTGCTACGCCGTCCGCGACCCGCGTCTGGATCGCGGCGCTTCGCCTGCCGACGCTTGTCGCCGCGGTCGTCCCTGTCGCCGTCGGGACGGCGCTCGCGCATCGCGATTATCGCTTTCATCTCCTTCCCGCCCTGGCGGCGCTCCTGGGCGCGCTGGCCATTCAGATCGGGACGAACTTCGCGAATGATCTCTACGATTATCGAAAAGGCGCCGATTCCGCCGAACGGTTGGGACCTCCTCGCGTGCTGCCGCTCGGCTGGCTCTCGCCGGCGACCGTACAGCGAGCCATGCTCGCCGCCTTCTCGGTAGCGATGCTCGCGGGGATCTACCTGACCTGGGCCGCGGGGTGGCCCGTCGTCGCCATCGGCCTCACTTCGATCGCCGCGGGGATCGGCTATACGAAGGGCCGCTGGGCGCTCGCCTATCGCGGCCTGGGAGACATCGCCGTGTTCGTCTTCTTCGGCCTGGTCGCGGTGGCCGGAACGTACTTCGTGCAGGCCCGCCTCGTGACGCCGCTCGCCTTTCTCACCGCCATTCCGGTGGGAGCTCTCTGCACGGCCATCCTGGTCGTCAACAACGTGCGCGACCTGGACGGTGACCGCGCCGCCGGGAAGCGAACGCTCGCCGTCCAACTCGGGCGTGGCGGCACTCGTACCGAGTACGGGCTGCTCCTGGCGATCGCCTTCGGCGTGCCTCTCGCGCTCTGGCTCCGGGGCACTCTCTCGGTCGCGGCGCTTCTCCCCTACGCCACCCTGTCGCTCGCCTGGCGGACTCTCGGTACGGTCCTGACGCACGAGGATGGTCCATCCCTGAACGGAGCGCTGATCGACACCGCTCGCCTTCATGGCCTCTTCGGACTTCTCTTCGCGGCCGGCATCGCCGTCTCGGGACCGGGACGGTGACGGTGGGAACCGGCGCCCTGGTCCGCGTCCGGCTGGGCGCCTATCGATTCCCCTTCCACACGCCGTGGCCCTCCTCCGAGGGACCGCAAGAGTTCCGTGAGGGGCTCCTCCTGGCGCTGGAGGACGACGAGGGGCGGATCGGGATTGGGGAGAGCGCCCCCTTTCCGGGCTTCGGGATGGAGTCCTTCGCATCGAGCCGCTCGGCGCTCCTCCTGGCCGCGAGGTACGCGGCAGGGCTTCCTCCGGAGCATTTCCTCGCCGCCGCGGAAGATCTCCCCCGCCTGGCTCCCGTCGTCGCCTCCCCGGGCGCCCGCGCGGCACTTGATCTCGCGCTTCACGACCTGGCCGCGCAGCGCGCGGGCCTTCCGCTGGCGACGTTGCTGGGCGGCAAGACCGCGGCCGCGACGGTCTTCGCCAACGCCACGATTCCCCGTGTCACCCCGGAGCAGGCGGCCGACCGGGCGCGCGCGGCGATCGCGCGCGGCGCGCGCTGCGTGAAGCTCAAGGTGGGACGCGCCCCCCTGGCCGACGACGTCGCGCTTCTCCGCGCGGTGCGCGGGGCGGTCGGTCCCGGCATCGCCCTTCGCGTCGACGCGAACCAGGCGTGGAGCGAAGACGAGGCCATCGAGGCCCTCGGGGCGCTGGAGCCGTTCGATCTCGACTATGCCGAGCAGCCGGTCGCGGCCGGCGCCGTCGGCGCGCTGGCGCGAGTCCGGGCTTCGTGCGGCGTCCCGATCGCCGCCGACGAGGCGCTGACCGATCTTCGCGCGGCGCGGCGCCTCATCGCGGCGAGGGCTGCGGACGTCTTCATCGTGAAGCCTATGGTGTTGGGAGGCATCGCCGCGTCGCGCGCCGTCATCGAGATCGCCGTCGGCGCCGGCCTTCGCGTCACCGTGACGTCGCTCCTGGAAAGCGCCGTCGGACGCGCGGGTGCGCTCCATCTCGCCGCGTCGCTCGGCGACGACGCCGATCATGGCCTGGCCACCGGGAGCGCGCTCACCGAGGATCTTCTTCCCGGCATCGCCGATGCACCGGGCGCGATCACGCTCTCCGCCGAGAGCGGCCTTGGCGAAGCGCTCCGGCGTGCCGTCGCGGAGCGAACCGAACTCGTCTCGATCGAGGGACCTTCATGAACGTCACGCACGATCCGATCCGCTTCTGGGCGGCGTTTCAGCCCGGGCGCCTGGCGTTGAAGAGCGAACGCCACGAATGGACCTACGCGGAACTCGAGGCCGCGGTGGCCGCCACGACCGAGGCGCTCGTCGCACGAGGCCTCGGCATGGGGGAGCACCTGGCGCTCGAGTTTCCTCCGGAAGAGGGAGCGCTCCTCACGGTGACGCTCCACGCCGCGCACCGGCTCGGCCTCCTGCCGGTGCTCGTTCCGTCGACCGCCACGCCCGCCGAGCGGGAAGCGCTCCGGCTGAAGGCGTATGCCGACTTCGTCCTCACGGCGGAAGGGATCGCGTCGCCGGCCGCGGCAGCCGCGGCGGGACCGCTGGTGCCGGAGGCGGAGCCTCCGCTCCGCCGTCTCGACGCGCCCGCCGTCGTCGTCTTCACGTCGGGCACGGCCGCCTTCCCGCGCGCCGTGGTCCTCACGCAGGGAAATCTCATGTGGGGCGCCATCGCCTCGGGGCGGAATCTCGGAGTGCTTCCGGGCGATCGGTGGCTCTGCTGCATGCCGCTCCATCACATCGGCGGACTTTCGATCGTGACGCGCTCCGCCGCGTACGGAACGGCGGTCGTGCTCCACCCACGCTTCGACGCCGACGCCGTGAATCACGCTATCGATCACGACGAGATCACCCTTCTCTCGCTCGTGCCGACCATGCTCGCGCGGCTGCTCCAGGCGCGCGGAGGGCGGCTCTTCCCTTCCCGGCTCCGCGCCGCGCTCATCGGCGGCGGCCCGATCGAGAGCGCGCTGCTGGAGGAAGCGGCCGCGCTCCGGCTGACGGCGCTCCCGACCTACGGCCTCACGGAGGCGGCATCTCAGGTCACGACCCTTTCCCCGCGCGAGTGGCCGGCGGGGCTCTCCAGCGCGGGGCGCCCGCTCCCCTTCACGCGAGTCGAGATTCGGGATGAAGCGGGGCAACCCGTGCGGCCGGGCGAGGAGGGCGAGATCGTGGTCAAGGGTCCCACGGTGATGGCCGGCTATCTGGGAGAGCCCGACGCGACGGCGGCGACGCTCCGGGGACGCTGGCTTCACACTGGCGACTTCGGGACCTGGGACGCGGAGGGAAGGCTGATCGTGCTCGACCGGCGGGCCGACCGAATCGTGTCGGGCGGAGAGAACGTCTCCCCCGCGGAAGTCGAAAAGGTGCTGGCCGCGAATCCGTCGATCGCCGATGTCTGCGTCGTCGGATTGCCGTCGACGGAGTGGGGTCAAGAAGTGGCGGCGGTGGTTACGCTCAGGCCCGGTGCGATGCTCACGCTGGAGGGGATGCGCCAGCACGCCGCGGCGACGCTGGCGTCGTTCAAGTTGCCGCGCCACGTCATGATCGCGTCGGCCGTCCCGCGAAGCGCCGGCGGAAAACTGTTACGGCGCGTCGCGCGCGAGCGGTTCCTCGACGAGGTGGCGAAGCAGAAACATCCGTAGCTCGTCGGGAATGGCGGTCGGCTTCAGCCGCCCCGCTTCGGCCCGTGACGCGAAGGCGTGCACCGTTCGCGCCGCGACGCGCCGATCCGCGGGACCGCCACCGCCGGTCACCGTGTAGCGCAGCGTGAACGAAGCCCTCCCCACCTTCACCACCTCGATCGCCACCGTGATCGTGTCGCCGTGACGAATCGGGGCCTTGTAGTCGGCCTCGCTGTGCGCGATCGGCACGACCCACGGCGCTCCGGCGAAGAACCAGGCTCGGTCGACGCCCGCCGAGACCCAGAACTCCTCGTAGGCGAGATGAAGGTAGTCGTAGATGCGGCCGAAAAAGAGAACTCCCGCGGCGTCGACGTCCTGGAATCGGACCGGCGTGGTGAAGGAAAAGCTCATCGCGCCGCCACCTCTCCAACGTAGACGAAAGCGACGCCGCCGGTGAGGGCGTGAACCCGCACCTCGGTGAACAGGCTCGTCGCGCGCATGAGGGCTGCAAAGGCCTCGCCCGCCGGGAAGCGCGAGGAGGTGCGGTCGAGGTATTCGTAGGCGGCTCGGTCTCCGGTCAGAAATCCGCCGAGACGCGGGAGGATCTGGCGGCTGTAGAGCCGGTAGAGTGGCCCGAAGAGCGCGCCGCCGGGTTGTCCAAACTCGAGCACCACCACGCGGCCTCCCGGCCGAACCACGCGGGCCAGTTCGCGGATGCCTCGTTCGGGGGAGTCGACGTTACGGATTCCAAAGGCGATCGACGCCACATCGAACGAGGCGTCGGCGTACGGGAGCGCGAGGACGTCGGCCACCTCGAATCGGACGGGAAGGCCTGCCCGCTCCGCCTTTTCGGGTCCGTAGGCGAGCATCTCCTCGCAGAAATCGGTGCCGACCACATCGCCGCCACGTCCCACCGCGCGGCGGAACTCCAGCGCCAGGTCACCCGTCCCCGTCGCGCAGTCGAGGATGCGATCCCCCTCCCGCGCCCCGCTTCGTGCCACCGCGACGCGGCGCCAGCGATGGTGGAGACCGAAGGAGAGGACCTGATTCGCGCGGTCATAGCGCCGCGAGATGGAGGCGAACATGGTACGAACGGTGGCACTCATCGCGCAGCAGCATACCATGCCAGCGAGCATCGTTTGACCGCTCCGCGGGCAATCGGTAGACTCGTCGGATGGCCGTGATCTCCATGTCGTTGCGCGAATCCGACGGACGCCCGCGTCGGCGTTCCACCGCCGTCCGGGTGGGCGATGTCATCGTCGGGGGGAACCGTCCGGTGGTCGTCCAGTCGATGACCAACACCGACACGGCCGATGCCCGCTCCACGGCCGATCAGGTCATCGCGCTCGCGGAGGCCGGGTCGGAACTGGTCCGGATCACCGTGAACACACCGGAGTCGGCCGCCGCCGTACCCGAAATCAAATCTCGCGTGCGCGACGCCGGCTTGGCGACGCCGATCGTCGGAGACTTCCACTTCAGCGGACATCTCCTCCTCCACGACTTCCCCGCCTGCGCCCAGGCGCTCGACAAGTACCGCATCAATCCCGGCAATGTCGGCGCCGGCAAGCGCCACGACGAGCACTTCCACCGGATCATCGAGGCCGCGGTCGCGAACGCGAAGCCGGTGCGGATCGGCGTCAACTGGGGTTCGCTCGATCGGGAACTCCTGACGTCCCTCATGGACGAGAACGCGCTCCGCCCGAAGCCGCGCCCCGACCGAGAGGTCACGCTCGACGCCATGTTCCAGAGCGCGGTACGTTCGGCGGCGCTTGCCGAGGAGTTCGGACAGCCGCACGACGCCATCGTCCTCTCGGCGAAAGTCTCGGGGGTGCGCGACCTTCTCGACATTTACCGGCG
>JANNMC010000202.1:0-12611 GCA_031397435.1 Candidatus Eiseniibacteriota bacterium | reverse complement strand
TGTGGCCCATGACCGCTATTTCGGTCGTGCCGCCGCCGTTGTCGATGATCTTGTTGCCCGACGGCTTCCCGACGGGGAGGCCGACCCCGATCGCCGCGGCGATCGGCTCGGGCACCAGGAGCACCTCGCGGGCGCCCGCGTGCTGGGCGGAGTCCTGCACGGCGCGCTTCTCGACCTCGGTGATTCCCGAGGGAACGCAAATGATGATGCGCGGGCGCACCCACGTGCGGCGGCGCAGCGCCTTTTGAATGAACTCGCGAAGGAGGTCTTCGGTCTTCTCGAAGTCGGCGATCACGCCGTCCTTGAGCGGCCGGACGGCCACGATCTCGTCCGGTGTGCGACCGAGCATGGCCTTCGCTTCCCTGCCTACGGCAATGACCTTGCCGGTCGTGCGGTCGACCGCGACCACCGACGGCTCGTTCAGGACAATGCCCTTACCGCGAAGATAGACAAGGGTGTTCGCCGTCCCAAGGTCAATGGCGACGTCGTTTGAAAACACACCCATCAATTGGTCGAGAAACATCCGTGCCTCCCGAAGGCCTTGGGTCGACATGGTGGGCGACTCCCTTCGCCATTCCCGGGCGGGCATGGCGAGCTCTGGCGTAAGAGCCTTTGGACCCTACCAAACGGGTACCCGAAGGCGCAACGAGATTCTCCTACGGAAGCTGCGTTGACAGGCCGAGATACGGGTGGTAGCGTGACGTCGAGGTTCGCCCTCGACGACGACCTGTTGGAGGTATCGTCCATGAGCCGGTTGAACTTGAGAGAAGTTGCCCGATTCACTGCCGCAGGAGTGCTTTTCTTGGCCCTGGCCTCCCCCGCGGCCGCCGCGCCGCCTACGGGGTCCGGAAGCAGCAGCGATCCCACCACCCCGCTCGACAAGCGAATCGGCACCCCGCCTGAATTCTCTTCGCTTGGAATCTCGAAGCCGATCTCGGTCTTCGAGGGGACCGTTCTCGACATCAACGAGCGGCCCATCCCGAACGTCGTGGTTCAGCTCTTCGACGACGGAGAGCTGCTCGGCAGCGCGACGACGGACGGTAGCGGGATCTACGATCTGAGGGCTGTCTACAATTTGAACGACGACACGACGTCGCTGCTCTGGTTCGTGACGCCGGATCGCGCCTTCATGCCGAAGGAGCTGGTTCTTCGGGAGAGCAAGGCAGCGCTCGAGAACCACCTCATCTCCCGTTGCGTTCCGCGAACCGCCTACGTGCAGGGACGGCAATTCCGGGTCTACCTCTTCGACCCCGCAAACCGGAACAAGGAACTGGCCGAACTCGACTGTCTGCCGTAGGAATCGAGACTCGGGGGCGTGGGGGCTCGTCTCCTACGCCGCCGGGGATTGACTCCGCAGCACGTTCATCGTGGCGATTCGGCGCTCCTCCACCAGCTCGCGCGTCGAATCGCTGAGGGGGCGACGGAGGAGTTCGTCGTAGATGTAGCGCGCCCGCCCGTGATTGTTCAGCAGGCGACGCTCGATCTCGGCGGACTTGAGCAGGGCCAGGGAGGCTGCCTGCCGTTCGGGGTATCGCCGGCCGTACGCTTCGTAGGCGCGACTGGCGTCCGCGGAGCGCCCCAGTTCCTCGCAGGCGCGTGCCACCCGCAGCAATTCCACCGGCGGTAGCGTCACGGCGCCGAGCAGCCGCTTCATCTCCTCGTAGCCATCGCAGGCATCCCGCAAGGCCCCCCGTCGGAGCCAGAGGCGGATCGCCTCGCGAAACCTCGCCGCTGCTTGCGCCTCCTGGTGGGTGACGCGCTGGATTCTGGCGGCCTGCGCCAGGACGGCGGGATCGTCGGGTACCTGGGCCAGATAGGCTTCCACTTCGCCCAGCGCCGCGAACCACTCTCCACGATCCGACTGCCGCTTCGCGCGCGCGAGGTGGTGCTCCAACCGTCCCTCGGCCGCGAGGCCCATCGCCACGCCGAAGGTGGCGCCCAGGAGCGCGCCCCCGAGGTGGGCGACCGTGGCGGTCTCCGGCGCTTCCTCCGCGATCGCCTGGACAATCGTGAGTCCAAACCAGAGCGCGATGCCCACGACGGCCGGAAGCGTGAACCTCGTCGGGCGGACAGTCCCGTGCAACAGGAGCATCGTCATCGACGCGAACCGAAGACGCGCGAAGTAGAGCCGGACGAGGAAGAGGCCCATGAGCCCCGAGATCGACCCCGACGCCCCCACGATCGGCGTCGCCGCGAGTTCGGGAATCCAGGCGAGGATGGCGGCGGCCTGCGCCAGGTTCGAGAGCCACCCGCAGGCGAGATAGCAGATGCCGTAGCGAAGCCCGCCGATCCGCGACTCCAGCGCGGGGCCGAAGACGGAGAGAAAGAGCAAATTTCCGAGGAGGTGGAGCGGGTCGGCGTGGAGGAAGAGCGACGCCAGCGCGCTTCCGATGGTCGGATGGGCCGCCTTGAACGCCCATCCATAGGACGCCGCGACCGCACCCGGCGTCAAATGCATCGCCGCGAAGATAAAAACGATGGCGGCAATCAGCGTCCACGTGACCCAGGGAGTCCGGGGAACGCGGGCGTCCGTGCCGATGGGGAGCCAGTAGAAGTAGTACATGCTTGATCGGTCCTCTCGACTTCTCTACACTACTCAAGGCCTAAATATGAAGTCTTTTCATCACTTAGCAAGGCTGCGGTCGAACTTGGCCGGGGCCGGCAACCCGTTCGCGAGAGGTAGAAGGATCGTTGATGGAAACCACGACTGATTCCACCGGAATGGACATGGGCTCCTCGATTCAGAAGGAGCTCGACCCCCTCGAGAACGCCAGGCTCCAGTTCGAGGAGGCGGCGGCGCGCCTCAAACTCGACCCTGCGTTCCTCCAGATCATCAAGGAACCCCGGCGCGTGACGATCGTGAAGCTTCCGGTGCATATGGACGACGGTTCGATCCATCTCTTCACCGGCTATCGCGTCCAGCACTCCATCATCCGCGGTCCAGCCAAGGGTGGCATCCGGTACCACCCGGACGTGACCCTCGAGGAAGTGATGGCCCTGGCGGCCTGGATGACCTGGAAATGCGCCGTGGTGAAGATTCCGTTCGGCGGCGGCAAGGGCGGCATCGTCTGCGATCCGCCGAAGATGTCGATGGCCGAACTGGAGCGCCTCACGCGCCGCTACACGGCCGACCTGATCGACGTCTTTGGACCCGAGTCGGATGTCCCCGCTCCCGACGTGAACACCAACGAACAGACGATGGCGTGGATCATGGACACCTACTCCATGCACGCTCGCCACACCGTCACCTCCGTCGTGACCGGAAAGCCGCTCGCGCTGGGCGGCTCGCTGGGCCGTCGCGAGGCGACCGGCCGCGGCGTTCTCTTCTGCGTCCGGGAGGCTGCGAATCGGATCGGGCTCGACCTGAAGGGCGCTACGGTCGTCGTGCAGGGATTCGGAAACGTCGGCTCGGTCGCGGCCGATCTCCTCTCCAAGGACGGGGCGAAGATCATCGCCGTCTCCGACGTGGGGGGCGGCATCCAGGACCCAACGGGCCTCGACATCCCCGCGCTCGTCCACCACGTCGCGCAGCACAAGACGGTGGTCGGCTACCCCGGCGCCACGCCGATCGACGGCAAGAAAATCCTCGAGCTCCCCTGCGACATTCTCATTCCCGCGGCCCTCGAGAATCAGATCACTCAAGCCAATGCGGCCCGAATCCAGGCGCGCATCATCGCCGAGGGGGCGAACGGCCCGACCACCACGCAGGCCGACAAGATCCTCAACAAGAACGGGATCCTGGTCATTCCGGACATTCTCGCCAACAGCGGCGGTGTCACGGTCTCCTACTTCGAGTGGGTGCAGGACCGCCAGGGGCTCTTCTGGCGCGAGGAGGAAGTGAATACCCGCCTGGAGCAGATCATGGTCGACGCCTTCCACGACGTCGCCACGATGGCGGACGAGCACAAGGTCTCGTTCCGGGTCGCCGCGTTCATGCTCGCGATCAAGCGGGTCGTCGACGCAATTCAACTCCGCGGGGTCTACGCGTAGCGCTGGTCAGGAGACCAGGCCCTCGTCGAACTCAAGCGTGCCGCGCGAAGGATCCAGGGTCGCCACCGCGCCCAGGGGAAACGGCATGTTCCGGGCGCCGTGGCCCGCGGAGAGCCCCCTGACGACGGGGATGGCCAGGGGTGCGAAGTGATCGTGGAGTACCGTCGAGAGCGGTAGTTCACGGTGTCCCCGCTGCGGGACGCAATTCGTAAAGCCTCCCAGAACCATGCCCGCGACGCCCGCCAGGGCTCCCGATAGGCGGAGCGACGCCAGCAGGCCGTCGACCCGATAGGGCGCCTCGTTGACCTCCTCCATGAAGAGGACGCTTCCCCGGAGCGACGGGAGAAGCCCCGTGAGGGCCGCGTAGTGGAGGAGAACCAGGTTTCCGCCCATGACTCTTCCCCGGACACTCCGCGCGGGCCCGGCGATTCGCCGGGGGGCGCGCAGGGTTCCCCATCGCGAATCGACCCCCGGCATGGTGACCCACGCGAGCCATCGCTTCATTTCCCGGACCGAGTGCCCTCCGATGCCCTGCGCGTTTGGCCCGTGAAGGGTCCGCACCCCGGCGTGGAGCGCGAAACCGGCATGGAAGTAGGTCGCATCGGAGAAGCCGGCGTAGATCTTCGGATCCCGGCGCATCGCGCTCCAATCGATGTCGGGCGCGATCCGCATCGTTCCATAGCCGCCGCGCGCCATCAGGATGCACCGAACGTCCCGGTTTTGAAGCGCGCGGTTCATGTCGCCGGCGCGTGCGGCATCGCTCCCCGCCAGATGGCCGCGGCGGTCGAAGAGGTGCCGGCCGAAGGTGACCTTGAATCCCGCTTCCTGGAGGTGTCGCGCTCCTGCCAGCACAAGGGGACGCTTCACCGGTCCAGACGGCGCGACCAACTCGATCCGGTCTCCCGGTCGAAGTCGCGGAGGCGCGAGCAGCGCGCGGCTGTTCTTCATCGTGGCCTCCGCGCCGGGGGGAGAAACGGCGGACCTCGATGCAGCGGAACCGTGGAGAGGAACGCGACGAGCCGTTCCTCCGCATCGCGCGCGGCCGCGACGGAGCGGCGGGCGGCGTTCACGATCATCGCGAAGACGAATTCCTCGCCCTCCGTCGTGCGGAGGAAGCCGGAGAGCGACGTGACGTTCGTGAGCGTCCCCGTCTTGGCTCGAAGCTCTGCTCCCGCGGGGAGCGTGGCGAATCGCCGCTCCAGCGTGGAGCCCTGCTCCCCCGCCGTCGCCAGCCCGCCGCGAAGCACGCCGCGGAGCGAGTCGTCGGATGCCATGAGCCAGCGTACCAGCGCCCGTGGCGTGGCAAGATTCTGGGGGGAGAGCCCGGAGCCGTCGACGAGGGAGAGATCGAGCGTATCGATCCCCGCGTCCGTCGCGAGCCGGTAGATCTGCGCGATTCCCTCGCGGCGGCTCTTCGACCATCCCGCCGGGCTGACGAGGCGGAGGAGCCCCTCGGCTTCGATGTTCAGGCTCCGCGCGTTCACGATCCCGACGGCCTCGGCCAGCGGGGGCGACGGCAGCGCCGCCACCGTGGCGAAGCGCGTGGTCGAAACCGACTCCCAGCCAGCGACGAGTGCCTCACCACGCCAAGATTGGTTCGCGTGAGGCTCCATGCCGCGCCACGCCTCCGGTCCCAGCGGACCGCTCCCCTCCCCTCCGGGTAGGAGAAAGCCGAGCGACACTTTCTTCAGCTCGATTCCTTCCCGGCGCATCGCGGCCATGAGCCAGGAGGCCGCGGCCGAGTCGGGATCGAACGTGGCGACCGAACGCTTCACGCTTCCGCCGCGCGGAACCATCCCGGAGAGTTCAAGCACGCGCGACCCGAGACCCCACCGCGGCGTGAGCCAGCCGGTAGTTCCCGAATCGCCGATCGCGAAGCCGCCGAGGCGAATCGTGATCGGCGTCCCGGGCGGATCGAAGGCGACTCGAAGCCTCCCCGGCTCCTCCGTCACGGTCACGAGCGCCGCGTTGCCGTTCGCGAGGACCGGCCCGAGAGGCGCGCCGTAGGAGTAGGCGAGATCGTCGTGGCCCCAGCCCGCGGGGTAGGGCTCGGCCGCGAAGAGCGTCCGGTCCACGTAGAGCGTGCCCTCGAATCGCTTCAACCCGCCTATACGTAGGAGAAGCGCGAGCGAGTCGAGGAGGCCGCGCGATCCGGGATGGAGGAGCGGCACGACGTCGGGCATGCCGCAAGGCCGAAGCGTCAGGTCCCCTTTGAATTCGATCCCGCGCGATGCACCCTTGCCGGAATGCTTGACCCTTCCCCGCGCCTCCAAGGTGGTCACGCGACGCGCCAGCGGCCCGTGCAGCGCCAGGAGCGCCGCCGTGGGAAAGAGCTTCGCGTTACTGCCGGGGATCAGCCGCCGGTTGTCGTGGTAGGCCAGTAGCGTGTCGCCGCGCCCGGTGGAGACGGCCAGGAGGCCGATCTGGGCGGAGCGAAGGTCGGGCCCCAGGATGGAATCGAGCGACTCGGCATAGTAGCCGTGCGGCCCGTCCGCGGGTGTCGGTGTCGGTGTCGGCAGGCTCTCGGCGCTTGCCTGAAGCGCGCCGGAACCGACCGCCAGCAGAAGTGCGAGGCCGATGCCCGCGGTCCTGGGCGGGAATGAAGCGGGGCGGACCCGTATCGGTCCGCCCCGATGAGAAACCTTCGACTTCCCTACGATCAAAACGCGAGGCCGAGCGAGAATTGCTGATTGTCGTCGAAGAACTCGCCCGCGCTGGACCCCGCCCAGTCGAAGTGGAACGGCCGTTCGCCCAGTTTGAAATGGAACCCCGCGCCGTAGGAATAGGAGTAGAGGTACTCCTGCTGGCGGTCTTCCTTGCTGAGCGGCATCTGCCCCTGGAACCCTCCACGCAGGTGGAGCCACTCACCGACCGGGAACTCGGCCCCGATCCGGTACTCGTCGGTCGAGAAGTTGTTGCCCTGGAACGCTCCATAAATTCCGACGTGGCGGCTCTCACCGATCGGAAGCTCGTAGGCCATCCCGATCTGGAGATACGACGGGATCTCGAACTCCGCCGTCTGCAGCCGCACGACGTGAGGCTGCGCCGAAGGATCGCTTCCGGGAATGGCGATTCGCTCCTCGAAGTTCGGACCGTCGAACCGCATGTTCGGACCGACGTTCTTCATGGCGAAGCCGAACCGGAGGCCCCGCCAGCCGGTGTCGTACTGCACCCCGAGATCGACGGCGAAGCCGGAGGCCTGCGCGTCGGCGATCTTCTCGTTCACGAACGACGTGGTGAATCCGAGAAGGACGCGATCGGTCATCCGCCGGGCATAGCTGACCCCGACGACCGAGAAATTCGGACTGAGGATCTCTCCCGTGCCTTCGGGCGCTTCCTCGGTGGTCACCGTGATGTCACCGATGCTTAGCACCTTGGCGTGGAAGGCGATCTCTCCCTGGGACCCGAGGTGCGTGGCGACCGCGCCGTAGTTCACCTTGGCGTCCGCGAGATAGGTGCTGTAGGAGACGAGGGCCTGCGACTCGTCCGTCGAGGCGAGCGAGGCGGGGTTGTACCAGAGATTCGCCAGTCCGCCGCCCAGCGCGACCGTCGACCCGCCGATGGCGACCGACGAGGCGCCGACCGGAATGCGGAGTTCCTGCGCCCCCGATGTCCCGACGCGATCCAGCCCGCCCGCCGACGCGGCGGAGGCGGCGCCTAGAATCGCGGCCGGGATCAGGATCCTCGTCATCCACGACTTCTTCACGCTGCCCCTCCGTCCATTGGAAGGATTCCATTCATCGTTTCGCATGACGGCCTCCTTCCTAGAAGTTGTCGAGCCGTTCCTGCTCGACGAAAACCGCGAGCCGGTCGGTCTTGGTGCCGACGCCATCCACATCCACTCGGTAGATGTAGACTCCGCTCGCGACCGGCAGGTTTCGGTCCGTGTTGAGGTCCCAGTTGATCGTGGCCACCGCTTGCTCGTCCGCCGTCGTCGCTTCGCGGCGGATCGTCCGAATCAGGTCGCCGCCGAGGTTGAAGATTCGGATCGTGACCTTTTGCGCGGCTGGAATGTTCGTGAACTTCAAGGTGCGATCGAACTGCGTCAGTTCGTACTTCGAAGTGGCGTAGTACGGGTTCGGAACGGCCAGAATCTTCTTCACGTCTCGGCCGACCACCGTACCCGGCGCGGAACCCACCTTCACGGTCGTGAACTGGTACTCGTCCGCGCTCGTGAATCGTTCCGAGATGATTCGAATCGTTGTCGGCGCGGGCCATTCGACGCCGGATGGATAGGCGTCGTTGCGCGGCCTCCACCGGCCCCAGAGCTGGTCCGAGCCGTCCGCCACATAATCGACCGACTTCGTGACCGGGTTGGGCGCGCCAGCGGTCGTGTCCCAGTCCACCGAGGCGTACGGGATGTCTCGGATGTAGATCGCATCGTCCCACGTTGTGGACCCCGAGAGGTCGCGATCTCGGATCATCACGCTCAGTTTCACATCGTCGAGCGTGTTGGTAAGTGAGTTGAATCCGAGATCCCAGATCTCGTAGGGGACCTTGTAGGTGTTCACGAACGAGACTTCCCCGCTCCCGTAGGCCCAGGCAAATTCCGTGGTGTCCGGCAGGATCCGGATCTCGAAGTCGTGATTCGTCGTGGAGTGGAACGTGTAGACGTCCAGCGGCGTGCTGAGGAAGTGCCACGACGCCGTGCCGTCTAGTTGCCCCGTCGTCATGTCGGTTTGCGTCGTGTCCGATGTCGCCTCTCCAAACGTGGAGACCTGGCGCGGCGCGGTGACGCGCACCATCACGCCCTCGACAACCGGGTTGTTGAAATCGCCGCTCACATTCGTCTGGATGCCGTCGTACCGGTTATTTCCATTCGAATCCGTGAACGGTTCGCCGACGTCGTAGACCCCGTTGACGATCGTGTCGCTGTACGCCTCCGGGAAAAGGACCGTGCTGGTCGTGAGGTTCGTCAGCGACCAGCGTTCCAGATCGTCGAATGAGACTCGGTAGTCATTCGCGGTGATATCGTTCTGTACGAATTGGCTTACCTCGACGGTGCCCGTCGTGTTGAGCGGTCCCGAGCCGGTCGTGGAGGCGGTCACACCGAAGACCGCACTGCTCGAACGCGGGGCGACCACGATCACGTTCCGCGCGCTCTCGAGGATCTCCGTGACCGTTCCGGCCGCCGACCCGCCCACGATGTACGGAAAGGCGTTGTTCAGGTCGTAGGCGTAGGCGGTCACGGCGTAGTAGTAGTCCCTGTTGTTGACGAGGTTTCCACCGACGATCGCGTCTCTCGTGATGTCCAACTGGAACGAGAGTCCGCTCTCCGTGCCCGCCACCTTGAGGGTCCTCTCGAACGTCCCGCTCCCGGCGCTGAATTCGTCCGAGAACAGGTTGCCGACGCCATTCACCTCGTCGTAGGTGGCGATGACCGTCGGCTGGGCGGTCGCGTCATTGGAAGCCATTTGCCAGATCCGGATTCCCTCGAATCGGAAATCCTGCCCGAGCGCCGCGTTGACACACGAATAGCCCACCGGTTCCGACCCCCAGGCGAGCCGAACTCCCCGGTCGAGCGGCTGGGCGTATACCGTGGGCGATGGTGGCGGCGCGCAGATATCGAAGCCGAGGTCGAAGACGAGCTGCGCGACCGCGTCCTTCGCCTTCATGTCCGAGACCGACGTGAGGCGGTCGCTTCCCTGCCCGATGATGATGGCCGTCACGACTTCCTGCGTGTCCCCGGGCGCCATCGAGAACGGGCCCGCGGAGAGGAAGAGCCGGCGATCGTTCGGATTCGAGTCGAGCCACCCCGTATTGGTGACGGGATCGCCGGAGACCTGGAACGTCGTGATCGGCTGAAGCGTGTCGCCGTTGACATGGATCGGCGATCCGTTGGCGTTGAGTCCCCGCATGTAGTTGTAGGTCTCTTCCGGTGCGGCGGGATCGGTCCCATTGATGTACTTGTTGAACGACGTCATCCCCAGGGTGTCGTACGACGCCCCGTTCCAGACTCGGGGACCCTGAAAGAAGTCGTAGCCGACCGCTGGCGGGCGGGAGCCGTACTGGCCGTCCGCGTTCGTCGCGTTGTAGCAATAACCGAGGCTCAGCGTCGTGTCGCAGCCAACGAGATCGTCGGTGAATCCTCCCAGATCGGGATCGCTCCATACCGAGACGTACGCGCTGTCGAGCTGGTTCCCGCCCTTGTTGATGAACTTCCACTTCACGAAGATGATGTTTCCGAGCGCCCCGGCTCGATTGAACGCGAATACCGTTTGCTGCACCTCGAGACCCAGGGGCGTGGTGCTTCCGGCGTCGTTGGTGTGGGTTCCCGGATCGGCGTCGTTGAAGACACTCCAGATCGTCGCGTCACCGAAAAGGAGCGGATTCCCGATATTGTCGACCGGGGCTCCCTGCGGCACGGCGTTCGCCAGGTAGTCGGCGTAGCCGACGCCGCCGCGTTCGATCCGGTAATTTCGGTACGCGGGCACATCCGGCTGGAACGTGCTGTCCGCCATCGGTCCCGGCGTGAATTCCTGCGAATACTCCCCGATCGCCAGCCTCGTTTCGCCGGCCACCTTGGCGCCAACCCAAAGACCCGCCGCGAAGACCGCGGTCCGCGTGCCGCCCTTCGGATAGATGAGCCCCGAATTGCCGGTGATCAGGTCGTAGGCGATCGAACCGTGATTCGTCACGACCATGTCGAGGTTGTTGACGTCCATTCGTCCGGAGTTGTCGATCGTCGCTCCGGCCCGATGCGGCGTCCGCGTCCTGGCGGCGGTGCCGCCGCGCGGCGCCGCCCAAGCATCCGGAGCGGCGAGCGCGACCGCGAGCACCGCCACTGCCACCCACTTCACAGATCGCATCCTGTCGGCCCTCCTTAGCCTACGGGTCCAGAACGTCAGAAGCTCCAGCGGGCGCCGAACCGAACCATCCTCGGGGCGCCGTAGAGATTCGGGTTGAATTCAGCCAGGCCGAACCGCTCGGCGGCGACATCCGCGCCGTACGTTCCCGCGTTCGTGGCGAGGAACGCCTGGCCATCGTCCGTCTGGAGGAAGTTGGTCGTCACGGCGCTACCGCTGCCCGTGTAGACGGTGTTCACGTTGTCGCGATCGAAGAGGTTCAGAACCCAGACGTAGAAGTCGAGATCCTGCCGCGCGATCGAGACCGTCTTGTTCAGTTTCGCGTCCACCTGGAACGTCCAGGGGCCGTAGCGGCTGTTCAATGGACCGGTCGGCTGGGTCGCCACGGCCGCCAGCGTGACTTCGTTGTAAACGGTCGTCGGGGTGTAGGGGGTTCCGCTCGCGGCGTTGACCAAGATGTTGAGGCCGGCGTTTTCGAGTATCTTCGCGCCGCCCCACGTCGGGCCCTGCCCCTTGTCGTACCGGAGGTCCATGTTCATCGAGAGCTTGTGCCGCTGGTCGAACGCGAGCGGCGCCGAGATCTTCGGCGTCTCGCTGGCGGTCCAGGCAATGTTTCGCTGCGACTGGGAGACCGACCCCGTGCCCATGGCCCACGAAAGGCTGTAGCTCGCCCCCATGGAGACCAGCCCGACCCGCCGGAGCGTGTAGGCAAGGTCCAGCCCCTTGATCGTCGCGAAGTCACGATTCCGGTACGTGGAGAACGCGTTCGGCGACGAGGGGATGTTCGTGATCTCGACCAGGTCTTTCACGTCCTTGTAGTAGGCGGTCGCCTGAATGCGCGACCGATCCGTCGGCGTATGCGTGAAACCGAGTTCGTAGGCCGTCGTCTGCTCCGGCTTCAGGTTCGGATTGCCGAATCCCACGAAGTAACCGCCCGTCCGGATCTTGTGCTCCAGGAAGGCGTAGGAGACGTAGAGATCCTGGAGGTTCGGCTGCTGGAAGAACTTCCCGTAGTTCACATGGATGAGCGTCTGATCCGAAACGGGAAAACCAACTCCAAGCCGCGGGCTCAGGCGGTTGTAGACCTTGGAGTCCTCGAGATCGCTGTCCTGCAGCCTCGAGTCGTTGAGCGCATCGGGATCGAGCGGAAGCGACTCGCTGCGTAGCGACTTCGTGTTGGGCGTCAGATAATCCCAGCGAAGCCCCGTGTTCAGCACGAGGCCCAGACGCTCGTACTTCCCCTGGACGTAGAGCGATGCGACGGTCGGTTTCTTTGGCTTGTCCAGGTCGTTGTCGAAGAGCCCGTTCCCGTTCGAATCGTCGAACGTCTCGCCGACGTCGTAGCTTCCGTTGGAATTGGCGTCGCTGAAGGTCTCGCCCTCCTCGATTTCATTCCCAATCGCGTCGTAGCCGTAGTGGTCGACGTCGCGGGTGTTCTCCGGGTTCCCATTCGCGTCGTAGAGCTGAACCGGGAAGTAGTGGTTGTAGTACCGGAGCTTGTGCTTCTGGTAGTCGCCGCCCGCCTTGAACTGAAAGTCTTTCGTCATCTGGCTGGAAAAGTTCACGGCGGTGCCGATGTAGGACGATTTCCGGTGCAGGAAATCGTCGAAGACGTGTTCCCCGGTCGGATCGCCGTTCGAGTCGAGGTCGTTCGGTCCGTACCAGAAGAGCGCCTCGTTCGAGTCGTAGCGGGGGTTTCCGGTCGGCCGAGCGTACGCCTTCAGATCGTCGAAGTGGACGCCGTCGCCGCGCTTGCGCTCGGTGGTGAAGTAGTTCGCCTTGACCTCGTAGTAGGCGCGGTTGCTGACGCTGCGG
>JANNMC010000189.1:0-1060 GCA_031397435.1 Candidatus Eiseniibacteriota bacterium | reverse complement strand
CCACTCCCGCCATGCCGCCCCATCGGAAGTCGTCGCTGCCCTCCCTCTCTCCGCGCCACCAGCGCCGCGAGGAGCGGAAACTGATCGGCGAGATCCACCAACACGCGCTCGAGGTCGCGTTCCACCGGACGCGCCGCGCGCCGTCGCGACTCTTCCTCCGCGTCGCGCGCGTCGCCCCAGATCGCGAGCTGCCGCGAGACCGCCTCCTGGATCGCCTTTCGATACGAGAGGAATAGCGCGCCTCGCGGGCCCGTTCTGATGAAGTCGGCCTTGTTGAGCGTGAGGCACTCCGCGAGGGCCGGTACCTCGATGATGCCGCCGATCCGCGTTGGATCGCTCGGCGAAAGCGCCAGCCAGTCCCACCCGTTCTTGATGATCTTTCCGAGGGTGCTGATCGCGATCCCCGCGCGCTCCTCCGGAATCGGCGTGGCGGAGCGGAATAGATGGCCGAACGCGGCGGGTTTCCGCTTCCGCGGAAGTCGCACCTCAATTGTCGCGGTTTCGCCGTCGGCCATCGCTCCGACTTCGCCACCCGCAATCTCGCTTCCGTGGACCGAGAAGCGGATGGGGCGCGGGTAGCGAGCCGCCAGAATCGCGCGGAACCGCGGATCGAAGAGGGGCCTGAAGTGCCGGAGCAGCGCCCCTTCGATGTACCCTGGATCGAGGAGCGGGGAGAGCGGGCTGTCGAGGTGCATCCGCACCGCGGTTCCGCGTTCCGGCACGAGCCCCGCGGGCGGCTCCCACTTCCACGGCGCCTTGTGTCGTGAGGCGAGGTGCCAGCGCGTCGCCACGTGCGTGGGGCCGCGGCGCGTCTCGGTGAGCACGTATTCGCACAGCAGCAGGCCGAGCTTGATTCCGACGCCCGCGAAACCGATTCCCTGCCCGCGCGCCTTGGTGCTCGATGCGATGTCGTGATAGCGGGCGAGGTCGCGGCGCTGCATCCCGGAACCATTGTCGATCGCCACGAACGTCGCGGCCGCCGCGTCACAGCGGAGCTGAATCGTGCCCGCGCCCGAATCGAGTGAGTTGGCCACGATCTCGGTGAGGATCGTCTCCTCGA
>JANNMC010000171.1:0-8825 GCA_031397435.1 Candidatus Eiseniibacteriota bacterium | reverse complement strand
CCGGGTTAGGTTCCCCGCCGCCACCTGCTGGGGGCCCTACTCCCGCACGTGGGTTATTTCCCCGGGTTCTATCCGCATGGGGGGGCGCGCCTGCGGGTTGGGGGGGACGATCGCCCCGTGCTTTTCGGCCGCCGCTGGCCTCCCGCGTCTCCGATGCTCCTCCAGGGCGACGCGCCGGCCCTCGCCGCGCTCCCGCTCGACCACTCGGTCCCCGCGGCGGCCATGCGCGGCGGCGCGGAGATCGCTGCCGCCGTCGTGGAGCGATTCGTCGCCCAGCGTCTCGAGCGCTACCCCGAGGATCGAAACGAGCCCGAACTGGAGGGTACCAGCGGACTCTCGCCCTACCTCCACTTCGGGCACGCTTCGTCGCACCAGGTCTTCGCCGCGGTCGCCGCCCACGAGGGATGGACCGCCGACCGGCTCGCCGCTAAGGCCACCGGGAAGCGCGCGGGATGGTGGGGCATGGGCGAGGCGGCGGAGGCGTTCCTGGATCAACTGGTGACGTGGCGGGAACTCGGCTACAACTTCTGCGTCCACCGCGCCGACTACGACCAGTACGACTCCCTCCCCGAGTGGGCCCGGCGCACGCTGGAGAAGCACGCCGGCGATCCGCGCCCCCACGTCTACTCCCTCGACGAACTCGAGGCGGCACGCACGCATGACCCGCTTTGGAACGCGGCGATGAATCAGCTGAAGCGGGAGGGGTGGTTCCACAACTACTTGCGGATGCTCTGGGGGAAGAAGATTCTCGAATGGTCGGCGACGCCTCAAGACGCCCTGGCGGCGATGATCCAACTCATGAACAAGTGGTCGCTCGACGGGAGGAATCCCAACTCCACCAGCGGATATTTCTGGACGCTGGGACGCTACGATCGCGCGTGGGGACCGGAGCGGCCGATCTTCGGGACGATCCGATACATGAGCAGCGACAACACGGCGAGGAAATTTCACGTGAAGGAATACATCCGGAGGTACGAGACGCCATGACGCCGCGCCCCGCGCCTTCACCACGCCGAATCTGGGTCGCGCGACTCCTCGCCGTCGCCGCCGACGTCATGCAGATCATGTTCCTCCCCTTCTTCGGCATCGGCTTCCTCTCGCCGGCCATGGACCTGCTCGACGTCGCCGTGGCGATCGCGCTCACCGCGCTCGTGGGCTGGCACTGGGCATTCCTCCCGACTTTCGTGGCCGAGATCATCCCGGGCGTCGGACTCGTTCCCACCTGGACGCTGGCCGCGTATCTCGCGACGAGAAAGCATTCGTGAGGCCGATCACTCAAACGATCGCTCGGACGACCGGGACCGCCGCGCTCCTCTGCTCGTTCCTTCTCGCCGCCACGCCCGCGACCTCGGCCGCGCAGCCGCGTGAACGCGCCCCGCGGGGCCCCGTGACCGTGCCCATCTTCCACGATGTGGCGATTCACTTCCACGCCGACTCCGCCACGAAATTCGCCGGCACCGGCGTGATGGTGGAGGCGAACGGCCGCGTGGCTCGGACCACCGTGACCCTTCCCGACGCGAGGAACCCCCAGCGGATCACTGCCCTCGTCACGATTCGCCCGGTTCCCAAGACCGATCGCGACGTCGCCGATCGCTATGATCGCGCGGGGAATGTGCGCCTCGCCGTGGATGGCGGCCCCGATCTCGAACTGGTCCGCTTCATGACCGCCTACGGCGGACGGACCGAACACGAGGTGGACGTCTCGCATTTGGCGCCGCTCCTCCGGGGACGCCGGACGTTCCGCGCCTACGTCGATACCTGGGTGAGCCCCGCGTGGAGGATCGATTTCTCGCTCCGCTACGTGCCCGCCGATTCCTTCCCCGCACCCACATGGGCCGCGCCCCTCTACTACAGCGAGAACTTCAACGCCGAGGAGCGGGGCCGCGGCGACAGTGTCACCGTCACCATTCCCCCCGGACTCGCGCGCGTCGTCATGAAGTACGTCTCGACGGGGCACTGCACGGACGGGCGGGACGAGGACGAGTTCGTCTCGAAGGCGAACGTGATCTCGGTGGACGGCGTGGCGGTGGCGCGGTTCCACCCGTGGCGGGATGACTGTCGGAAGTTTCGCGAGCTGAATCCCTACTGCGCGCGCTGGACAGACGGGTCGTGGTCGTCCGACTACTCCCGGAGCGGCTGGTGCCCCAGCCAAGAGGTTCCGCCCGTGGAGTTCGATCTCACCGATCATCTGACGCCCGGGATCCACACGGTCCGCTTCGCCGTGGAGGGGATGCGGCCGAAAAACCCGGAGGGCCACTACGGCTACTGGCGGCTCTCGGCCTGCTTGGTGGGATGGGACAGGCCGCCGGCGCTCTGGAGAAACGAATAGCGGCCGAGCCGCGCCCCGCTCGGCCCGCGGAGGCGCTACGCCGCCGCGCTGGGGTCGACGATCTCGAGGAGCTTCTGCGCGATCCAGGGCTGTGGATTCATGTAGAGCCACACCGCCGCGCCGGTCACGATCACGAGTAGCAGGAGCAACGCCGCGATGCGAACCTGAGTCCGGCGCCGATCATTCTGATCGAGTTCGTAGAAGCGCCAGAGCAGCTCCGCCTTCTCCTCCGGCGTGAGCCTTCGCTTCTGCTTCAGTTTCTGCACCACGCGCGGCAGCTTCTTCGGGTCTCCCCAGTAGGAGCCGTTCCATTCCGGAAGCGGGACGTCCGGACGGCCAGGCTTCTTTTCCCAACCTCGCTCGTGATTGTCCATGTGGATCTGATCCCCCGACAGCCGTGGCGCACAACGTGGGCTATCGTCTTAGGGATCGGCAGCCGGAGCGCTCTGCTGTAGCGAAATTTCCCTTCCGCAAGGACGGGGCGGCTCCGAAGAGGGGCGCCCCGTTCGCCGTTTCGAGACGTACCAAGTCCAGGAAGGCCTCCGAGTGCTATGATTGTCTGGTCGCCCCGCCGCGATATCGAGTTCCGAACGGGAGACCCCATGCACCACGCGCCGCGCACCCTCTCGATCGCCGCCACCTCCCTTTCGCTACTCCTAGCCCTGCCCGCGCCCACGGCGATCGCGTGGGCTTCACCGGCGCCCGCGCCGTTTCTCCGTCTCACCGGCGCCGCGCCGGGCGATCGATTCGGGGTGGCCGTTTCCGCGGTGGGCGACGTGAACGGAGACGGCTTTTCGGACATCGTGGTTGGCGCCGAGTGGAGCGATGCCGACGCGCCGAACGCCGGACGCGCCACCGTCACCTTCGGCGGCCCTCTGGCCGACGATGTCCCCGACCTGACGCTCCAGGTACCGATCGTCCAGTCGCGCTCCCTGACCGGCTACGCCGTGGCCATCGTGGGCGACCTGAACGGCGATGGATGGAGCGACATCGCCGTCGGCTCCCCTGTTAGCCAGTTCATGGGACGGGTATTTCTCTACTGGGGCGGCCCGTCGCTCGACGCGACCTCCGACAGGACGCTCGGTGGGTTGCGATCGCTCGAGTTCTTCGGCGCGGCGCTGGCGGGCGTGGGCGACGCGAACGGTGACGGATTCGACGATGTCTGGGTTGGCGCGCCCCGGTTCGTCGCCGTCAATTCCACGGCGAATCGCGTCGGCCGTGGCTATCTCTTCTACGGAGGCCCGGCCGCGGATGGAGTCGTCGACGTTCTCTTCGAGGCGCGGCCGATCGGGGGAATCATCGATGAACTTCAGTTCGGCACGTCCGTCGCTCCCGCGGGAGACGTGAATCGCGACGGCTTCGACGACATTCTGGTGGGGCAACCGGCCGACGGCACGATCACCACGGGCCGCGCCTACCTCTACCACGGCGGCATCCCCGTACATCGCGCGCCCGACCGCGCGTTCCTTCCCCCCGCCTATCGCTTCCGCGCGGGCACTTCGGTCTCGCGCGCGGGCGATTTCAACACCGACGGCGCCGACGACTTTCTCGTCGGTGCTCCCGACTCCGGCGATGAAGGCGAGATCATGGCTGGCCGCGCCTATCTCTACTACGGCGGACAGGAACCGCTCGACGCGGCGATGGTGGATGTCGAGTTCGCGGGCCCCGGCGGCTATGACGCTTTTGGCGCGGCCGTGGCCGGTGGCGCCGACGTGAGTGGAGATGGCTATCCCGATCTGTTGGTGGGCGCGCCGCAGGCCGAAGGGGTGAACGGGATCCGCGCGGGGCGAGTCTACGTCTACTACGGAGGCCCTGGCGCCGACACGGAGGCCGACGTGGTGCTCGAGGGACCCGTACCTGACGGCACGCTGGGGACGTCGATCTCCCTCGGAGACGTGAACGGGGATGGCGTGGCCGACGCCATCGTCGGCGCAGCGGGACTTCAGGGTTCCCGGACAGACCCCGGCCACATCTTCGTCTATGACCTGGTCGCGCCGCTCCCCGCTCGTGCCTTCGCTCACGACGAGCACCGGACCCTTCCGCTCCATGAACAAGGCGCCCCGGTATGCATCCGCGTGGAAGCGATCGACGGCGCTTTCGAGATTCGCGATCTGGACCCGGCTTCGATTCGGCTTCGATCGCTCGATGGAACGGGCGAGGCGATCCAGCCCGTCGCCGCGAAGCGCATCGTGGAGAGCGACAGCGATCGAAACGGCGTGGCGGAGATTGGAGTCTGCTTCGCGCGAGCGGAGTTGCGACGGCTCTTCGCCGCGGTGCGGGGACGGCAACAGGTGGCCGCGGCTCTGGAAGGGCGGCTCCTGAAGGGGCGCCTCGTCGCGGGTGAAGTCGCGCTGACGATCGTTGGTACGGGACCGGCGGCGGTTCAGGCGGCTTCGGTCGCTCCGAATCCGATGAATCCCGAAGCCACTCTCTCGTTCACGCTCCGCACTCCGGGAAGAGTTGACGTGCGGCTCTTCGATGCGAGCGGGAGGCTCGTGCGGGCGATCAACCCGGGGCTCAATTTGTCCGAGGGTCGCCACCAGTTGCGAATCGATGGACGGGACGATCGCGGCGGCGCGCTTCCATCGGGCGTCTACTTCTATCGGATCCGGACGCCGGACGGAGAGACGCGCGGGCGGCTGGTCGTTGCGAAATAGCTGCCGCTAGCGCCTCGGCGCGAGCATCGAGGCAATCCACTCTTCCTTCAGCCGGTAGCATGCCTCGTCGGGCAACGTTGCGCTCATGACGGGGTGCGGCATCTGGAAGAACGCACCATCCCCCCGCAGCGCGCGCTTCCCCCCGACCTCAATGAAGCAATAGCCGGTGCCGTCATAGGACGCGGTGGGCTCCTCGCCGTGCACCGCGGCGGCGATATTGGCCGCGACGACCTCTCCCTGGGCCGCCGCCATCACCCCGGCCTTGGGTAGCGCCAGCGGCATGTCAGGGTTCCAGCGCCCCGGAAGCGAGACGCTCGTGACATCGCCGATCGCGTAGACGTGCGGCGCGGCGCTCGGGCTCTTGACGGTGAGTGTCGCCGGATCGACCGAGATCCACCCTTCGGGAGGCGCCAGCCACGAGTCGACCGCGACGCGCGGGACCCGGTGTGGCGGAACGGCGATCAGCAGATCGAAGAGCGCCTCGGAACCATCCTCGAATCGGACGGCATTTCGCGCTGGTCCCACGCGAGCGACCTTCATCAGCGGATGAAAGCCGATTCCCCGCTCCTCCAGCAACGCCACGACCGCCTTCCCCATCTCGGGCCCCGCCGTGGCCATCGGGGACTTCTCCACCGTCCAGACGTCGAGCGTGCACTTCTCGCGCAGGCCACGACGCTTCATCAGGTCGTGGATGAGCAGCATTCCCTCGTAAGGTCCGGGTGGGCACGGAAAGGGGACGCGTGGGATCAGGAGGACGATCCGGCCACCGCTGAAGGTTTCGAGCGCGGCGCGCAACTGAACCGCGTCGAGGAGACCGTAGAAGGAGTGCGCGGCTTCCGGAAGTCCCGGGACGGCGCCGAGCTCCTGCTCGCTCCCGAGCGCGATGACGAGATGATCGCCGCGAAAGGTTCCCGCCGTCGTATGCGCCTCGCGGGTCGCCGCATCGATGCGTACGACGTCGGCCTGGATCAACTCCACCCCCTCCGGGAGGAGCGATCCCCGCTGCCGCGTGATCTCCTCCGCCGTCTTTTCCCCAATCATCACCCAGGTCTTCGTGGCGCCGACGAAGAAGAGTGACGCGCGATCGATGACGACAATCTTGTGTTCCGGCGGCAGCGCGGCACGAAGCGCGCGGGCGCAGGTGAGACCGCCGAATCCTCCGCCGAGGATGAGTGTCATGCTCATGGTTCTCTCCCTTTCCGAATGAGGGGGACTGCGCCCGAAAAGATGCGCCTCGCGGGGGCGGCTGTCCAGACGACGATGGGATGACGCCGGCGACGGGACTGAGGCATACTCCCGCACATGAGATCCATGAGCGTCGCGGGCTGGCTCATCGGCGGCCTGGTGGGAGCCACCTTTGGCGTGGCCGGATTCACGTTCTTCTACGCGAAGGGCGCCTCGTACCTGGGGCACGACGCGGCGGCCTGCGCCAATTGTCACGTGATGCAGGCCCAGTACGACGGGTGGATGCAGGGAAGCCATCGCGCCGTGGCGGCCTGCAACGACTGCCACGCGCCGCACGCGCTGCTCCCGAAGCTGACCGTAAAGGCCGTGAACGGCTTCCGCCATTCCCTCATGTTCACGACCGGGTGGTTCCCCGAACCGATTCGGATCACGCGGATGAACCGCGGGGTGACGGAGGCGGCGTGCCGCCACTGTCACCAGGAGATCGTCGAGGCGATCGACGCTGGAACCGCGACCCGGCAAGGCCCCGCCACGCGCGCGGCGGGCTCGCATGAAACCGATCACTCCACGCGCGGCCCCATCTCGTGCATCCGCTGCCATCACGGCGTGGGGCACGTCGACTTCGCCCCGCTCGGCAGTTTTGACCAGGAGGCATCCCGTGGCTGAGAACATCCCCGACCGTCCCGCGCCGATCCAGGGCCGTGCCCGAACCGTCCTCATCGCCATCGTCGTCGCCGCGGTGGTGGGCGCCGGGGTGACGGCGCTGCTGGTGAACATCTTCGAGCGAAAGCAGGAAGCGAAGAACCCGTTCTACCGGGTCGTCGAGCTGACCGAGGAGACGGAGGATCCGGCCATCTGGGGGAAAAACTTCCCCATGCAGTACGACGGCTACCGCCGGACCGTCGACCAGATCCGGACTCGCTTCGGCGGGAGTGAGGCCATCCCCCGCACACCGACGAACGCCGATCCGCGTGCCGTCGTCGCCCAGTCGCGGCTGGCGGAAGATCCGCGGCTCAAGCGGATGTGGGCCGGCTATGCGTTCTCGGTCGACTTCCGGGAGGAGCGGGGCCACGCCTTCATGCTGGAAGACCAGATCTTCACCGAGCGCCAGCAGGCCGCGAAGCAGCCTGGCACCTGCCTCCACTGCCACGCCTCGATGGTCGTGCCGTACCGGCGCGCCGGCGGCGGAGACCTGATCAAGGGGTTCGAGAAGCTCAATCCGATGCCGTACGAGGAAGCCCGGAAGCAGGTGAAGCACCCCGTGGCGTGCATCGACTGCCACGACCCGGAGTCGATGGCGCTCCGCGTGACGCGTCCGGGATTCATGGAGGGGATGCGGGTGCTCAAGGCGTCGCAGGGATCGCCGGGCTACGACGTCAACACCATGGCCACGCGTCAGGAGATGCGCTCCTTCGTCTGCGGCCAGTGCCACGTCGAGTACTACTTCAAGGGCCCCGAAAAGCGCCTGACCTATCCCTGGCACCTCGGCCTCCAGGTCGAGCAAATCACCGCCTACTACGACTCCGTGGGACACAAGGACTGGACGCACGCCGAGACGGGGGCGCCGGCCCTAAAAGCGCAGCACCCGGAATTCGAGATGTGGAGTCAGGGAATTCACGCGCGCTCCGGCGTGGCCTGCGCCGATTGCCACATGCCCTACACTCGCGTGGGGGCCATGAAGATCAGCGACCACCATGTTCGGAGCCCGCTGCTCAACATCAGCCGGGCGTGCCAGACCTGTCACCGCTGGCCGGAGGAGGAGTTGAAGGCGCGGGCCGAGGCGAATCAGGACCGCGTGCACGGCATGCGGAACGAGGCGATGGACGCCCTTCTCGACCTGCTGGACGATCTCAAGTCGGCGCGGGTGTCGGGCGACACGCTGACGGCATTCCGGGAGGCGCAACAGTTCCAGCGAAAGGCTCAGTTCTATCTCGACTTCGTGGAGGCCGAGAACTCGAGCGGCTTCCATGCGCCCCAAGAGGCGCTTCGCATCCTGGGGCAATCGATCGATTTCTCCCGCCGCGGCCAGCTCACACTCCGTCCCATGCGGGCAGGGCGCGGCGGTCACTAGCGGCAAGGCGATTCTTTGGCGGCTGGAACTTCTGCGATATGAGGCGGATATGAGGTATGCTCTCCCGGCAAAGGGCGAACGATCGCCCTGCGTGGCGGCGGGTGGGATGGCTTGAAAATATCGCTTTACTTCACGCGCTTCCCCGCCGATACTTCGTGCAAGTAGAAGCTGCCTGTCGGTATTGCGTAACGTGTAGACGTGACCTATCGCCGCAGGAGAAGTCTCCTGCGGCTTTTATTGTATCCGGACGAATTTTCGTTCGGAGGCCCGGCCATCCAGGCCGGGTTGGCTGCCTGGAAGGGCGGCAAGTTGGGGCGATTGCCCCGGTATCCAAGGAGTACATAGTGGCTGTAGGAACTGTGAAGTGGTTCAACGAGTCGAAGGGTTTTGGTTTCATCCAGCAGGAGAACGGCGAGGACGTATTCGTTCACTACTCGGCGATCACCGGTGAAGGCTTCAAGACGCTGGCCGAGGGCGAGCGCTTGGAGTTCGATGTGACAAAGGGACCCAAGGGTCTTCAGGCGGCGAACGTCCGCAAGGCCGGCTAGACGCCCACATCGGCGCGAACCGCTTCACGCAGGGG
>JANNMC010000157.1:0-1565 GCA_031397435.1 Candidatus Eiseniibacteriota bacterium | reverse complement strand
CGGGAGATTGAAGTCGAACTGGATCGTCGAGCACTGCCACTCGCGACCGATCGCGTCGCCGATCTTGATATCGATCTTGGGGCCGTAGAAGACCGCCTCCCCTTCGGAGCGCTTGTATGCCAGCCCCGACTCCTGCACCACCCGCTCCAGCGCGCCTTCCGCCAATTCCCACTCCGCGTCGGTGCCCAGATAGTCCTGCTTCCGGTTCGGATCGCGGACCGAGAGTTCGACTTTGAATTCCTTGAACCCGAACGTATCGAGCATGAAGCGCGCGAACTCGAGAACCCCGCGCAGTTCGTCCTCGACCTGCTCGGCGGTGCAGAAGATATGAGCGTCGTCCTGGGTGAAGCCACGAACGCGGGCCAGGCCGTGAAGCACGCCCGACTTCTCGTAGCGATAGACAGTCCCGAGTTCCCCCATTCGGACGGGAAGGTCGCGATACGACTGCTTCCGCCGGTTGAAGATCAGGACGTGGAACGGGCAGTTCATCGGCTTCAGGACGTAGTCCTTCTCGTCCACTTTCAGGAAGTACATGTTCGCGGCATAGTGCTCGGTATGACCCGACCGCTTCCAGAGATCGACCTGCGCGATATGGGGGGTGTAGACAAGCGTGTACCCGCGGCGCAGGTGTTCCGCCTTCCAGAAGTCTTCCACGGTGCGTCGGATTGCCGATCCGTGAGGATGCCAGAGGATGAGCCCGGCGCCCGCGTCTTCGTGCACGCTGAAGAGATCGAGTGCGGCGCCGACGCGGCGATGGTCGCGAAGTTTCGCCTGCTCGATTCGCTCCAGGTGCTGCTGCAGCGCTTCCGGGGTCGGAAATGCCGTGCCGTAGATTCGCTGGAGCATCGGACGGTTCGAATCGCCGCGCCAGTACGCCCCTGCCACGGAGGTGAGTTTGAAGTGGCGGAGCATCTTGGTCTTCGGCACGTGCGGACCGCGGCAGAGGTCGGTGAAGAAGGAGTGGGTATACGTGCTGACGGTCGCGTCGGGGAGATCTTCGATGATCTCGACCTTGAACTTCTCGCCGAGCCGCTGAAAGCGATCGATCGCCTCCTCGCGCTTCAACTCCGCGCGGATGAAGCGATGGTCTTCCTTCGCGATCTCCAGCATCAGTTTTTCGATCGCGGCCAAATCCTCCACCGAGATCGGACGCGGCACTTCGAAGTCGTAGTAGAAACCGTCGTCGATGGCAGGTCCGATGGCGAACTTCACGTCGGGGAATATCTTCATCACGGCGGAGGCCATTAGGTGCGCGGTCGAGTGCCGTAGCACCGCGAGCCCCTCTGGCGAATCGACCGAGATGAAGGAGAGTTCCCCCGATTCGTTCACCGGAGTGTGGAAGTCGATGATCCGCCCGTTCAGTTTGGCGGCGACTCCTGCCTTGAAGCCCTCTGGATACGAGCGCTTGAAGGTCTCCCCCAGGGTCGCGCCCGGTTCGGCTTCGAGGCGCTGCCCGGCGACGTCGAGGGTATGCATGAGCGGGGATCCTTCGCGTGTCTGGAAGTGGTGGGCGGTAGAGGACTTGAACCTCTGACCCCCTGCATGTCAAGCAGGTACTCTAACCA
>JANNMC010000127.1:0-3758 GCA_031397435.1 Candidatus Eiseniibacteriota bacterium | reverse complement strand
AGGCCTCGACCTCGGTCAGGGGCATGTCCTTGCCCTCGTGCGCCATCGTCATCAGGAACACCATCGAGTCGGGACCGTTGAACTTCGTCACCATTTTGTACGGCATGGTGCCGCTGCCCATGGGGTTCGGCCACTCGACGTTGAACGTCATCGACTTCGTCGCCTCATCCCACGTCCCGCCGTTCATGGGGTAGACCCCGGTGCTCATCGTGTCGATCCAGTAGCCGTTGTAGCTCTTCGCCATCCGATCATAGCCGGTGATGGAGAAGCCCTCGAACGGCTGTCCCATCATGGTGTCGTGGAATCGAGCCATGAGAAACCGCCCGCCCAGGATCAGTTCATACTCGGCCTTGCCGTTCGACACGGCCGGCTCGGGCCCGCCCATCCACGACTTGGTGACGGTCGTCCACTTGCCCGCCTGCGCCTCGAGCATCTTGTGCTCGGGGCCCGGCTTTCCCATCTTCTCCATCTCGGCCATCATCGAGGCTTGGGCGTTGGCGTCCATCGGCGGCATGCCGGCCTTGTCCTTGTGCTGATTCGCGTGCTGGTCCGCGAGCGCGATGTTCGTGCTCATCGTGGCGGCGATCGTCCCGATCGCGAACGCCCGACCCAATTGCTTCCACATCATGATGAATCCCCCTTGTTGGTTTCCGGTTCGAAAACGGCGAAGGGGGAATGATAGCCTGACCGGGGGATTTTGAACCTGAAAACGCTTCGACCCGACACCCCCCTGTTAGAGGCGCCGGGTCGTCGGGAGGATGGTTCTACTTCGAACTACGCTCGATCCGAGGTGAGGTGCAATCCGAGCTCGATGCCCTTCGCGCGTTCGCCGGAGAGGTGGCGGCGTTCGCTGCGATGGGCTCGATACCGAAGTCGACTGCTATCAGCGCCGCTTCGGTTGGGACCCATCCGATTTGCTTGATGGACCGCACCCACCTCGTTCGAGTTGTTCGCACGGGGTCGGTTCGCAGGCGACCTCGTACGACTATTCATACACTCGTGGGGAGGGGCGGTTCCGGGATTTATTGGTGACAGAGGAACTGGCGCAAAGATAATGGACACATAGTGTTGCGGCACGCACAACCCACGCCAGCCGGCATTGTCTAAGGAGTGACTACGACACCATGCGAACCTGCCCACGGCGCCGCAGCCTTGTCGGCAAGCCAGAGCAGCGTCCCCGTCGTCGGGCTAAGCCTTTCGACGGGGAGCAGCGGGTCGCCATCGCGGCACCCGATTCCACGCACGGCGCGCTCCAGCATCGCGGCCTTGGCACTTCCGGAGACGAGCACGATCGTGGCCGCGGCGCTATTGATCAGGGGAAGCGTCAGCGTGACGCGCCGCTCTCCCGAGTCGGGATGGCCCGCCGCCACCGCGAAGTGCACGCCCTCGTTCAGCGAGGATGCGCCGGGGAAGAGCGAAGCGGTGTGGCCGTCCGGGCCCATTCCCAGGAACACGAGATCGAAGGAGGGAAGCAGTACTAGTGTTTGCGGCATCGTGGCGCGAAGTGACTTCTCGTAGTCGGCTGCCGCGGCTTCGGGGTTTGCCGCATCGATCCGGATCGGATGGACGTTTTCGGCAGGGATCGGTACGCGAGCGATCAGCGAAGACCGCGCCATCCCAAAGTTGCTACGTGGATCGTCGCGCGGGACCATCCGCTCGTCGCCCCAGTAGAGATGGACGCGGTCCCACGTGAACGCTCCGCCCGGAGCATCTTTCCAGGTCGTGGCGATTTGCCGGTAGGCAGCGCGCGGCGTCTCACCACCAGCCAGCGCCACGCGAAAGGCGCCGTACCGCGCGATCGCTTCGGCTCCCAGTCGTAGGAATTCCGCCGCCGCCTTCGCGGCGACCGCGGCCGCATCGCCGACCACCTCGAGCCGAACGATGCTCAACGGACGCCTCCCAAGTTCACCGATTCGATCAGTGCGATGGCAGATCTCCCTGGAATGATGCTGGTCACGGCAGCTCAGGGGCTGGAAATGAATCCTCCCGCGTGACCGCCACCGCCGTTAGTCTACAGTTGTCGGCCAGAATCCTGGAGCAACTTCACGCCCGCGCCAGCGGGCCCTTCCCGAGGACCTCTCGAATGCTACGGCTCTTCGTCCTGGTTACGACGGTGCTCTGTGTTGCCGCGCCCGTCGCGGCGCAAGTTCAGCAGGTCCCCGCCATTACCGGAACGTGGGAAGGAAAGCTGGCGGGCAGGATTCGCTTCGTCGTCCACCTGAGCCGCGACGAAGCGGGCGCGTGGAGGGCTTCGGCCGACTCACCCGACCAGAACGCCATGGGGCTCACGGTGGATGCGGTCACGGTGTCGGGCGATTCGCTCGGCTTCAGCATGCGGCAACTCGGTGGCGAGTATGGTGGCAAGATCAACGCGGCTCGCAGCGAGATCGACGGCACCTGGAAGCAGGGCGGCGCCGCGATACCGCTGCTCCTTCGCCCTCAGAAGGCGGGGAGCGAGAGTCCCCCGGAATCGAACCGGCCCCAGGAGCCGAAACCGCCATTCCCCTACGACGAGATTCTCGTCTCCTACCCCAATCCAAGCGCCAAGGGCGTCACGCTGGCGGGAACGCTGACCGTGCCGAAGGGATCGGGCTCCGCTCCGTGCGCCGTTCTGATCACCGGCTCGGGGCCCGAAGATCGCGATGAGACGATCTTTGGCCACAAGCCGTTCCTGGTCCTGGCCGACTACCTGACGCGGCACGGGATCGCGGTGTTGCGGAGCGACGACCGCGGGGTGGGGAAGTCGACCGGCTCCGCGGAGAACGCCACGAGTGACGATTTCGCGGGCGATGTGGCGGGGGCTGTGAAGTTCTTGAAGACACGGAAGGGGATCGACCCCGCCAAGATCGGGTTGATCGGCCACAGCGAGGGCGGGCTGATCGCGCCGATGGTGGCGATGCGCGACAAGAGCGTGGCGTTCGTGGTGCTCCTGGCGGGGCCCGGTGTGCCGGGGGATTCCATTCTCATCATGCAGTCGCGGCTCATATCGCTGTCGTTGGGACTGAGCGATTCGCTCGCGGGTGTCTCGCAGGCCGCGCAGCGGGAACTGCTGATCGCAGCGCGTCAGGCTCCCGACTCCGCCGCGCTTGCCGCCAAACTCCGCGTCGTCCTCCAGAAGCAGATGGATCGGTTGCCCGAGGCCCAGCGAAACAGCATCGAAGACATCGACCAGATCGTCGGCGGGCAGACGCGCCTTCTCCGGGCGCCCTGGATGCGCTTCTTCCTGGCGTACGACCCCCGCCCGGCGCTGTCGAAGGTCCAGTGTCCGGTGTTGGCGCTGAATGGGGAGAAGGACATTCAGATTTCCGCGGAGCAAAACCTGCCGGAGATTCGCGCCGCGCTCTTGAAGGGTGGGAACAAGGATGCGACGGTGGAGATGCTTCCGGGGTTAAATCACCTCTTTCAGACGGCGGAGAGTGGGGCGCTTTCTGAGTACTCGACGATACGGGAGACCTTCGCGCCGGTGGCGCTGGGGAAGATTTCGGATTGGATTGGGGCGCGGATGGGGCGGGGGAGGTAGTGCCGAGTTTTGCGGCTAGCGACTTTCTTCGGCCAGATATTCCTCGGGGCGAATGTTGAGGCGATCGATCTTGTAGAGGAGCGTGGTCCGCTTCATCCCGCCGAGTGAGCGGGCCGCATCCGCCTTGTTGCCACGGTGCGCTCGGAGGGCGTGCAGGATCGAGGTCCGCTCGGCGGCGTCCTGGCCGGCGATGTCGCGTTCTCGGCGAAGGGCACCTTCGGATTTGGCGCGAACCCGC
>JANNMC010000124.1:0-1117 GCA_031397435.1 Candidatus Eiseniibacteriota bacterium | reverse complement strand
TCGCGCTGCTGCCGGCCCGCTCCGCAGCGCAGCAGACGACGACTGCAGCGCCGAGCACCTCGGCCGCGTCGCTCTCACTCGCCGACGCACTCCGCATCGCCGAGCGAAAGAGCGAAGGCGTCGCGATCGCCGGCGCCGGCGTCACACGCGCGCGTGGCCAGCAGGCGCAGGCCAACTCGCAGCGACTCCCGCAGATCAACGGCACCGCCGGCTATCAGCGCGCGATCCAGAATCAGTTCCAGGCGATCTCCGAACGCTTCGCCGGCCCGCCCGACACGACCGCGTCGGCTGGTGGCGGCTTCGAGGCCTCGCCACTCGCGCGCATCTTCGCCGCGCCCAACACCTTCTCCGTCACGCTGAGCGCGACGCAGAATCTCTACACGGCGGGACGCCTACCGGCGCTTAGAGCGGGCGCTGATGCCGCGCGCACGGCCGCCGACATCGCCTACGCCTCCTCCAAGGCCCAAGCGCTGCTCGACGCCGCGCAGGCCTACTTCGATGCCGTCGCTGCGGACCAGCTGCTCGCGATCGCCGACAGCTCGCTCGTGCTCACCGAACGCACACTGGCGCAGACGCAGGTCGCACGTCAGGTCGGCGCGGCCGCCGAGTTCGATCTGTTGCGTGCGCGGGTCGCACGCGACAACCAGAAGCCGCTCGTGATCCAGGCGCGCGGCGCACGCACCACGGCGTACCTGCGACTCAAGCAGTTGCTCGACCTTCCGCTCGCGACTCCGCTGCAGCTCACCACACCGATCCGCGACGACGCAGCGACGGTCGCCGAGATCACCGGCCCGATCACGCTCGCCGACGATCGCACGCTCACGCCCGACACGAGCATCGCCGCACGCTCGAGTGTGCGGGGTGAGTGCCTCGGAGCAGGCGCTCAAGGCGGCGCGGCTCGCACGCATCCCGTCGGTGCAGCTCTCGAGCACCTATCAGCGCTTCGCGTATCCGCCCGAGGGCACCTTCCTCCCGTCGGCACTCGATCTCTACTTCCCCAACTGGAACGTCGCGCTCGGCCTCTCCTTCCCGGTGTTCACGGGTGGACGGCTCCGGGGTGACCGCCTGGTGGCCGAGGCGAATCTCACAGAAGCGCAGCAACGCTTGCAGCAGACGC
>JANNMC010000084.1:0-2187 GCA_031397435.1 Candidatus Eiseniibacteriota bacterium | reverse complement strand
CTCGACCACCTGCTCTCCGGCGTTCGTGCGCAAGTCGCGGTGAAGCTGTTCGGCGACGACCTCGGCGTGCTGCGCGCCAAGGCGGCTGAGATCGAGGAGGCGCTCGGCCGCGTTCCCGGCGTCGTCGATCTCCAGACCGAGAAGCAGGTTTTGATTCCTCAGGTGCGCATCGCACTCGACCGCGAGCGCGCGCAGCTCTATGGCGTGCGCGTGGGAGACCTCGCAGAGCAGCTCGAAACGGCCTTGAACGGCCGCGCCGTGGGGCAAGTGCTCGATGGTCAGCGGACCTACGACGTGTTCGTGTGGACCGGCGAGCGCTTCCGAGCCGATGTGGACGCGCTCCGGCGGATGCTCGTCGACATCCCCTCCGGAGAGAAGATCCCGCTCGCGCTGCTCGCCGACGTCGAGGAAGCGAAGGGACCTAACACCATCAGCCGCGAGAACGTGCGCCGGCGCATCGTCGTCTCGGCGAACGTCTCGGGGCGAGACCTCGGCTCGACGGTCGCGGACATGCAGGCCGCTGCCGCCGGCGTCGCGCTGCCGCAGGGGTACTCGGTCCGCTTCGAGGGACAGTTCGAGAGCCAACGCGAGGCGACGCGTCTGATTGGCCTCCTGAGCGCGTTCACGCTCGCTGCGATGTTCCTGCTGCTCTACTCGCACTTCCGCAGTGGCGCGATCGTCGCGCAGATCCTGCTCAACATTCCGCTCGCGTTCATCGGCGGCCTCGGGCTCACGTACCTGATGGTCGGGCGCGTTTCGATCGCGACGCTGGTCGGGCTGATCACGCTCGCGGGCATCGCCTCGCGCAACACGATCATGATGATCTCGCACTACCTCCACTTGATGGAGCACGAGGGGGAGCATTTCGACCGCGCGATGATCGTACGCGGGTCGCTCGAACGGCTCGTGCCCGTGACGATGACCGCGCTCGTCGCCGCGCTTGCTTTGGTTCCGCTGGTGCTCGCGGCCGGCGAGCCCGGCAAGGAGCTGCTCTATCCAGTCGCGGTCGTGATCCTCGGCGGGCTCGCGAGCTCGACGCTGCTCGATATGGCCGTAACACCTGCCGTCTTCTTCCGCTACGGCCGCAAGGCCGCCGAGCGGGTTCTCGCGCGCGAGGCCGCGGATCCGCTCGATGCGATCCCGGCGATCCCGCCGCAGCCCAGCACAGAGCCCTGAGCTTCTCGATGAGTGGCATGGCGCCACTCGCAGTTCGACGCGTTGAATCAAGGAGAATGAAGATGTCCAAGACCGGATCTCAGGTAGCGATGTCACTGCTTCTCTTCACGAGCCTCGCATGCGGAGAAAGCGGGGATTCCAGAACGGCCTCCGGGCCTGCGGCGCAAGCTCCCGACGTGAAGCCGGAGCAAAGCGCCGTTCAGGCGGAGCAGACCGCCGGAGCACACGCAGCACCGCCGAATCCGCAGACTGCGGCCGCCGCGGCCAGCCTGGGGGAGGCGTGGGCCGCACTTCGCGCAGCGCGCGACGCGATCGCCGCCGACATCGCGAGCGGTGCGCTGGACAAAGTGCACCCGCAGGCCGAGCCCCTTCCCGAGCTCGCACGCCGCGTGCTCGCGCTTTCGATCGAGCTTGCGCCTGCTGAGCGAGCCCGGGTCGAGGGTGCCGTGGAGCAGGTGGCGCGGGTCGCTGCTGCGCTTCACGAAGTGGCGGACCTCGGCAATGCTACGCGTAGCGCGGAGGAACTCGGGCGGCTCGATGGCCTGCTCGAGCTGATCGCCGCGCAGTATCCGGCGGGCGCCCTCGAAGCGAGCGGCTCCGCTGCGCCGTCCGCGGGCGGAGGCCACGATCCCGCCATGCACGAGCCCGGCGCGCGGAGTGCGCTACCGGGCCACGCGCACAAGCGCCGATCGCTCGCCGCGGTCGATGCGCCGGCGGAGGCGACGCTCGTGATCCAAGCCAGCGAGTTCGCGTTCGAGCCGCGCACGCTCGAACTGCGCGCCGGCGTTCCGACGCGGGTCGAACTCGACAATCGCGCCGCCGCGGTCGAGCACTCGCTGCTCGTGCGCGCCCCCGGCGGCGGAGACTGGATTCACCTGCACGCGGCGGCCCACGGAACCGACGCAGACACCTTCCGCATCGACACGCCGGGAAGCTACGAAGTGCTGTGCACGATCCCGGGCCACACCGAGGCCGGTATGGTGGGAAAGCTGGTGGTCGCCGCGGGGTAGG
>JANNMC010000067.1:0-2220 GCA_031397435.1 Candidatus Eiseniibacteriota bacterium | reverse complement strand
CGCCGCGCTCGCACGGCGCAATCCCGAGCTCGTGATGATCTCGATCACGCCGTTCGGCCAGACCGGTCCTTACCGCGATTGGAAGGGCTACGACCTGAACGCGTATCACTTATCAGGTACCGGCAGCCGCTACTGCGGACGTCCCGGCGCTGCGCCGCTCGAGCAGGGCACGTTCGTTGCCGAGTTCTACGGCGCTGCGGCGGCGGCCGCGTGGGGCCTCGCTGCGACCTACGGCCGCGACGCGGCCGGCGGGGGTCAGCATCTCGACGTCGCAACCTCCGAAGTGCTGGCCGCGACGATCGTCGGAGGCTGGAACGTTCCCGGCTATTTCCGCCACGGCTACGTGAACTCCCGCACCGGCGTCGGCCTCGCAGGCGCACCCGCCTCGATCCTGCGCTGCGCCGATGGCCATGCCTGGGTGATGGCCCTCGAGCCCGAGCAGTGGAAGGGACTCGCGCGGGTGATGGGCGACCCCGAGTGGATGCAGCTCGAGGTCTTCGACGACGTGTGGAAGCGCGGCATGCAGCGCGACGTCGTCTACCCGCTGATCGAGGCGTGGACGCGCGAGCGCAGCAAGTGGGAGGTGATGGACCTCTGCCAGGCGCAGGGTTGCCCCGCGACGGCAGTAATGACCGTCGAAGAATTCGCGAGCCACCCGCACTTGTTGGGGCGCGGCTACGTCGTCTCCGTCGGCGACGACCCCGCGCGCGCAATGCCGAACTTCGCTCCGCCGTTTCGCCCATCCAAGGGGAAGATCGGACTGCGCAACGCGGCGCCGCGGCTCGGCGAGCACACCGACGAAGTGCGCGCGCAGCTGCGCGCTTTGCCACGCGAGCCGAAGCGGCGCGCTCCGGTCGCGCCTGGGTCGCTGCCGCTCGCGGGGCTTCGCGTCGCGAACTTCGGCTGGGTGTGGGCGGGGCCGATGGTCGGCCAGGTGTTGGGTTTTCTCGGCGCCGACGTCGTCAAGATCGAGTCGCACGCGCGCGTGGACATCATCCGCAGCGTGCCGCCCTTCCAGGACGGCCGGTCCGATCCGGAGCGTTCGCTCACCCAGCACGCGATGTGGGCGGGCAATGGCAGCGTGAGTCTCGATCTCACGCAGCCCGAGGGACGCCGGCTTGCGCACGAGTTGGTCGCGCGCTGCGACGTCGCACTCGAGAACTTCGGCCCCGGCATCGCGGAGCGCCTCGAGCTCGACTACGCGAGCCTGCGTCGCGTGCGGCCCGACATTGTGCTGCTCGCGATGCCGGCTGCGGGGCTCAGCGGACCGCTGAAAGATCTGCGGACGTATGGCAACAGCCTCGCGAGCTTGACCGGCCTCGACAGCCTCACCGGCTACGGGCCGGGCGACGTGATTCCGTTCGAGCAGCCGATGGCCGACGCCCACGCCGCTTGCATTGGCGCGTTTGCAATTCTTGCAGCGCTGGAGCAACGCCGGCAAACCGGGGAGGGCCAGTTCATCGAGCTCTCGCAGCAGGAAGCGCTCGCACACCTAATCGCTCCGCCTTTCATGGACTACGCGCTGAACGGGCGTGTCGGAGGCCCGCTCGGCAACCGGCACCCGCTGGCTCGGGCGGCGCCGCATGGCGTGTTCCCGTGCGCGGGCGCCGACCAGTGGATCTCGATCGCGGTCGAGAGCGATGAAGAGTGGCGTGGCCTCGCGAGCGCAATCGGCGAACCGTGGGTTGCGGCGGATTCGTTCGCGACGCTGGCGAGTCGCCTCGCGGCGATCGACGCACTGCACGAGCGACTCGCGGAGTGGACGCGACCGCAGGAAGCGCGCGCCCTCGCCGAGCGGCTCCAGGCCCGCGGCGTGGCGGCGGCCCCGGTGCTCGACATTCCGGGCCTCGCCAGCGACCCGCATTTCGCTGCGCGCGGAACGTTCTGCGAAGTGCTTCATCCGCTCGGCTTCCGCGAGACGCTGTTCGCACCCTACGTGAAAATGAGTCGCAGCCGCCCGCTCGCCCGCTCGGGGCCGATGATCGGCCAGGACAACGAGCGCGTGCTGAAGGGCTGGCTCGGGCTCTCGGACACGCGCTACGACGAACTCGTCGCGGCGCGCGTCGTGTACTGAAGCGATTAGGCTCGGCCCGGGTTACGCTGGCCCGCCGGCATGCACAACTGTGAGCAAGCGAGTCGCTGGCCGGTGAATCCCTAATGGCGGGGCTTCGGCGCCCGTTCCAGGCGGTCGACTACGCGGAGCTGATGCGGCTCTATCCG
>JANNMC010000010.1:0-17503 GCA_031397435.1 Candidatus Eiseniibacteriota bacterium | reverse complement strand
GCCACCACGGCCTCGGTGATCGAGTTCATCGTCTCCACGAGGAGAAGGTCGACCCCGGCGGCGGCCAGTCGCGCGGCCTGGATTCCATGCTCGGCGGCGGCGACGTCGAACTCGGGGGCCAGTTCCGGCTGGTAACAGTCCTCCAGCGGCGCCATCGCCCCCGCGATCCAGACCTCCCTACCCCGGATCACGTTGGAGCGTGCCTGGTGCGCCAGATCTACCGCGAGACGGGTGAGCCGAATGGCGTCGTCCTCCTTCCGGCGAGCGCGGCGCATCGTGCGCGCCGTCGTCCGGAAGGTGTTGGCGGTGATCACGTCGGCGCCGGCCCGGAGGTAGTCCTCGTGGATCGCGCGGACGACCTCTGGCGCGTCCAGCAACGCCTGGGCACTCCAGAGCGGTAGCGGCGTCTTCACGCCGCGGCGATCGAGCTCCGTTCCCATCGCACCGTCGAGGATGAGAACTTCCCCGCGGATGAGCCGGGACTGAAGCGGATTGTAGGAGGCCGGCGAATCGTGCGAACGCACGTGCTCAGCCCTCCGCCGTGAGGTCGTCGCTTGCATTGAAGCCGTGGATCTCCATCAGCTCCTCGATCACCGAGCGCCGGCGCTTCAAGATCGAGGTCATCGACGAGTAGCCGTAGCGGAGGATTCGCTCCCGCTCCCCCGACGACATGGCGTGATGGAGGAAGAGCATCACCTCCGAGGAGGAGGGCTCGATCCGGTAGATCTTCACGTGCGGAAACTCTACCTGGTAGCGGCGGATCTCGCCGTCCAGGCGGACGCGCGTCTCGATCCGCGTCGCCTGGTCGTGGATGAATGACATCCCCTTCTCGCGGATTCGCGCGCACTTGCCGTCGCGCCGCGGAATGCAGACGACCGATTGATCGTTGGAGATATTGATCATCGGGTTGATCACCAGGACGGTCGACGCTCCCGCCTTGATCGCCACATCCAGGTGAGCCACCTTGCCTACCGAGCCGTCGATGTAGTCGCGCCCCTCGATCTTCACCGGGCGGAAGAAGAGCGGGATGGCCGAAGAGGCCGCCACCGCGATCGAGAGCGGAATGCTATCTCCGTCGGTGTTCGAGAAGAGCCGTCGCGTGCCGAGGTCGAGATCGGTCGCGGGAATGTAGAGCTCCCGGTTCAGGTCGGCGAACGAGTCGGTCTTCCCGTGCGCGGCCAGCACCTTCGAAAAGAACTTCTCATAGAACTCGAGTGCGAAGATTCCCGCCGGAAGCTGCTCCTCAATCCAGTGCATGAACTCGAACGGAGAGGGGCGCACGCCGGTTCGGACGCAATTCACGAAGTACGCGGGCACCGAGAAGAGGACGTTGAAGAAGGAGGTGAAAATCCCCCAGCGGTTCGCGACGTACATGTCGCCGCGCTTGAACTGAAGGGCGGGATCGGAATCGGTCAGGAGCGCCCAGTAGATTTTCCGGGCCGGGATGCCCTTGGCCAGCAACGCCGAGACGGAGGCCCCGGCGCTCACGCCGATGTAGGTATCGAACCCTGTAGAGGAGAAATCGAGACCCAGGAAGTCATCGAGCGCGGCGAGGCATCCGATCTCGTAAAAGGCGCCGGTCAGCCCGCCGCCGGAGAGGCTGAGCGCGATCTTTCGGGGAGGAGAAGTCATGCGGGGGGAGAATACCGCAACAAGCCCCTCAGAATGCGGTCAGAAAGTCGGGGGAAGGCGACATCGAGGACCGCGAGGAACCGGTGCAGGCGTGGCAGGTAGATCTCCGCCGGGTGTCGCGTGAGCGCACGCTCAATGGCCCGCGCCACGACTTCCGGGGAGAGCACGATGCCGGCTGGGCCCCGCCCCAGCGCACGGTCACGCCCTGCCCTCTCGAGAAATCGCGTCTCCACCGCGGCGGGCAATACGGTCGTCACCCGCACCCCGCGCGGAGCCAGTTCCCGGCGCCAGGCCTCCGAGAGCGCCACCAGCGCGTACTTGGTGGCCGAGTAATATCCGTAGTAGGGAACCGCCACGCGGCCCGCGAAGGAGCCGACGGTCACGAGCGCGCCCTTCGACTTCAGGAGTGCCGGGAGGGCTGCGCGCGTCATCCAGATCGTGCCGAGGAGGTTCGTCTCCACCTGTTCCATGATCTCGGCGTCGGTCGCCTCGTCGACAGACCGAAAGTACGCGAGGCCCGCATTGTTCACCAGCGCATCGATGCGGCCGAACCGCTCGAGCGTCGCCGCCACGGCGCGCGCGGCCTCATCGGGCCGGCGGAGGTCTCCCGATACGACGTGTGATTCGCCACCCCCACGCAGCACCGCCTCCGCGGCCTCGCGAAGTGGCGGCTCCTGGCGCCCGTGGAGCACGACGCGCGCACCGGCCGCCCCCAGACGCGCCGCCGTCACGCCGCCGATACCGCCCGAAGCGCCCGTCAGGAGGACGACGGAGCCGCGGAGTTTCATGCCTGGCGGCTTCCGGCCATGGCCAGCGCGTGCGCGCCCGCCTCGGTCGTGGCCGGCGGCGCCCCGGCGGGGCTCAGGTGCCGCACGAACCAGTCGCGCATGATGTGAAGCCGCGCCACGCGGCGCGTCGGCGTGCCCATGCGCGAGAGCCCGTGGCTCTCGGCGGGATAGAGGACCATCTCGACTTCCCGCTTCAGCCACTTGAGCTACTTGTAGAGCATCTCGGCCTCGCCGATGGTGCAGCGGAGGTCCTCCATGCTGTGCGTGATCATGAGCGGCGTCTTGATCTTCTCGACATAGGCGAGCGGCGACTGTTCCCAGAGGATCGGCGCGAACGACCAGGGCTCGGCGCCGAACTCGCCCATGCTGGAGCCGCTGATGTCATCGGCCAGGAGGAGCGTCGGGATCGTCGTCACGCAGCGCTGCGTCAGCGCCGCCTTGAAGCGGTCGGTGTGTCCCACCACCCAGGTCGTCATGTAGCCGCCGTAGGAACCGCCCGTCACGCCAAGCCGCGCCGGATCGATCTCCGGGTGGCGACGGAGCGTCTCGTCCACGGCCAGCATGAGGTCCTCGTGCGCGGGGCCGGCCCAGTTCTTGAGAATCGCCTGGGTGAAGGCCTCTCCGTAGCCCTGTGAACCGCGCGGATTCGAGAAGAGGACCGCGGTCCCCATGCTCGCGAAGACCTGGAACTCGTGCATGTAGGTGGCGCCGTACTGGGCGCGCGGCCCGCCGTGGATCTCGAGAATCATGGGGATTTTCTGTCCCGCCGGCGCGGCCGCGGGCTTCATGAGCCATGCCTGGACGCGGTGCCCCTGCGGCGCGTCGATCCAGATCTCCTCCGGCTCCACGAGCGAGAGGCCGGCAAAGAAGTCGCGGTTTGGCTCCCAGAGATCGCGCTTCGCCCCGGTGGCGCCGTCGAGCCGCGCGATCGTTCCCGCGTTGGTGAAGGTGTTCCAGACGATCGTGAAATCGTCGGCGTCCCGGCCCCGTGCCATCGCCATGACCTGGATCGCGCCCTTCGTGACCGGGCGGGTGGCGCCGCCGACAGCCGGCACCGCGAAGAGGTGCGTCGATCCCTGATCGGACACCGGGAAGTAGATCGACGTCCCGTCCCGCGACCAAACGGGAGCCCCTCCGCCATGCACGTCGTGCAGGTCTCCGATCGTCGCGTCCTGGGCGATCCGGTCGAGATCCGGAGTGATGTCCCGTGGCGCGCCGCCCGAGGCCGGCACGATCCAGACGTGGATATTCCAGATGCCCCACCAGTCGTCGGCGCGGTCGTGGCCGATGAAGGCGATCGTCTTCCCGTCGGGTGACCACGAAGGCCCGTATCCGACACCGGGCCCCGGCGTGAGGTTGCGCGGTTCGCCGCCCGACGCCGCCACGACGAAGACGTCGCTCACGGTGTAGGCGCTGTACTCAGCGTCGCCCTGCCGGTTCGCCACGAACGCGATCGACTTGCTGTCCGGCGACCAGGTGGGGGTCTCGTGATCCCAGTCACCGCTTGTCACGGCAGTCAGCGCGCCAGACGCGACGTCGAGCACCTGCACGTGCGAGCGGGCGTGCGGCAGGAAACCGTAGCCGTCGAGCTTGTACGCGATCCTCGTGATGTGCCGGAACGACGGGGGCGGCAGTTCTTTCCCTTCTTTCTTCGCCTCCGCAGCCTTCTTCGCCGCCACCGAACCAGGCAGGTGCCCGTGATCCGTGGAATTGAATGGCCTGTAGACGAACGCGATCCTGGCGCCGTCCGGCGACCATTCGAGGGAGGAGATCTCTCCGTCGAGGGTGGTCAGGCACTCCGCCTCGCCGCCGTCCAGGCGAAGCCGGAAGATCTGCGGCCGCATCTCTTTCCGATTCGAAACGAACGCGATCGCCTTCCCGTCGGGGCTCCACGCCGGTCCGCCGTTCTTGTGCTCCCCGTGCGTGAGGCGCCGGGGCGGGCCTCCGTCGGCCGATAGGAGCCAGAGATGCGAGAAGTACTTGTCTTTCTCGGCATCGATCGTCCGAACGGTAGAGACGATCGACTTCCCGTCGGGCGATGGTACGGCGCCATCGAGATACTGGATGGCGAGGAGATCTTCCGGAGTGACGGGACGTCGCGTGGTCATGGTCTTGGCTCCTGGATCAATGTTTGGACGCACGGAAGCGCGCCATCTGTCCCTTGAGGTAGTTGTCGTCAGGGGCGAGCATGAGCGCGCGTCCCATCGTTTCGATTGCCTGCTCGGTACGGCCGGCCCGGAAGTAACACTCGGCCAGCGTGTCGATGATGCCCGTATCCTTGGGCTCCAGCGACACGGCGCGTTCCGCCGCCGCGATCGCCTCCGGCAAGAACATGTCGTGGGTCGCGCAGGTCCAGGCGAGCCCATTCAGATTCTGCGGGTCGTTCTCGCCGCGCGCCACGGCGCGCTGGAGCGCCTCGCCGACGCGGTTCCGTTCCATGGCGGCAAGCTCCTTCTTCCCCGCCCGATCTGCCGCCGCCGCGAAGCGAAGGTGTGCCTCGGCCAGGCCATTCGTCTCGTGGATGAGATAGACGCGGCGCAGTTCCCCGATGGGATCCTTCGCGTCCTCCACACGCAAGTCGACATAGCGCGTTCGGTATTCCGGGTGCTCGTCGCTGGGACGGCCGACGATCATGGCGGCGGACTGCATGCCGCGCTTGTCGCCGCCCGCCGCCTGTCCCGCCTCGAGCGCGGCGAGAAGCCGATGCCCCAGGTCTCCCTTCGACACCAGAAAAGCCCGCTCCATGCCCGCCACCACGGCCTCGCCCGCCAGGATGTTTCCCTGGATGGCGTACCCCGGTCCCGTGCGATGGCCTGCCCACGAGGCGCAGTCGCCACCGGTGAAGGAAGCACTGCGGCCCCTCACGTCGACGACTCCGAGTTGCCGGTGCGCGCGGCCCGAGTCGGACTCGAGGAGCGCCTGGAGAACATCCTCGGCCTTCTGACCGCGGCGAAGCCGCTCCAGGCCGAGCGGCCCGAACGACTCATTCGTCGCGGCTTGGGTCGCGACGCCGCCCGCGCCGGCCTCCACCCACGGCACCGCGCCGCCCACGCTGAACGCCCGCGACTGCACCGCGACGCCGATCTCCTGCGTCACCGAGTCGTAGGCGACGATGGAGAACGTCGCATGGGCGCGTGTCGCCAGGAGGAATCCGATGAGGTAGAGGATCGCGGTGAAGATGGCGAGCACGAGCCAGAAGCGGGCGCGCGGCGAGAGCGGGGCGCCGGGGCGCTCCTGACCCGCTTCGTGATGCGGCCGATGAACGGGGATGTGGACCATCACTTCTCTCCGCGGTACTTCGCCAGTTGGTCCTTCAGGTATTGGCTCTTCGGGTCGATCGTCACCGCGCGCGATCCGACCTCGATCGCCTTCACGACGTTGCCACTTCGAAAGTGAACCTCGGCCAGCGTGTCGAGAATGTCGACATTCCGCGGTTCCGCCTGGACCGCACGCTCCGCCGCCTTCAGGGCCTGGGGAAGAAAGATGTTGTTCGAGGCGCAGGCCCAGGCGAGCCCGTTCAGCACGGACGGATCGCGCTCTCCTCGGGCCACCGCGCGCTGCAAGATGTCGCCAACCCGATTCCGTTCGATGGCGGCCAGATCGCCCCGCCCGCTCGCCTCGAACGCCGTCGCGTAGTTCAGATGGGCGTTCGCGAGGTGGAAGCCCTGGAATATCTGCCAAACGCGGCGGAGTTCCCTGATCGGCGTCTTGTGATCCTCCACGCGAAGGTCGATGTAGCGCTCGTTATACTCCGGATTCCCGGCGCTCGGCCGGGCGATCAGGAGCGCCGCCGACTGCTGACCGCGCTTGTCACCGCCCGCCGCCTGGCCCGCCTCCAGCGCGGCGATCATCCGCTCGGCCAGCTCGCCCGGCGTTTCACGGAACGCCTTCGCCATGTCCGCCACGACCGCCGGGCCGGCGAGGATATTTCCCTGGCACGCGAAGCCGGACCCGGTCTCACCGCCCGCCCAGTCGAGCGCGCGCGTCCCGGTCCACGACGCCGCTCCACCGCGCGCGTCCACGATGCCGACCTGCCTGCCGCCCCAGAGCGAGTCGGTGGCGGCCAGCGCCTTCAGCACCTCCGACGCCGGCATCCCCGTCTTGAGGAGCGCGAGCGCCTTCGGACCCAGCGAGACATTCACGCTCGCCTGCGTGGCAATCGCGCCAGCACCCGCCAGCGCCCACGGGACGGCGGTGCCGACGCTGAAATATTTCGACTGAACCGCGACGCCGACCTCCTGCGTCACGGAGTCATACGCCACGATCGAGAACGTGGCCCGTGCCAGACCCGGCAGGAGCAGCGTGAGGAGAGTCGCGAGTGCGGCGGACAGGGCACAAAGGCGGGAGGCACGGCGCGGCATGGAGAGTTCCCCGAGGTTGGTGACGTCGCGAACGAGGAAATTACCCCGCGACAGTACCAGATCGCGGGGCTGTTCGCATGGGGTCCCAAAGTGCGACCGCCCCACCGGTTCGAGACCGGCGGGGCGGCGCTTTACGGCGCCTGTGAAGGCGCCATGTGCGGCGGTGGAAACGCTAGAACGTCCGCCGCAAGAGGAGCGCGACGCGGTGCGCCCTGTAATCGAGCACCGAGTCGCCGAGGAAGATCGCGTTCGAAGATCCCGTGAGCGGGAAGATGAGCGGAACATCCTCCGTCGAGATGTCGTTCACGTCGTACTGTTCCCAGGCCCATTCCCCGAGCAGCGAGGTCGACGAAAGGAGCTGGTAGCGCACCTCCACCGTCGCTGACTGGCGCCGGTATTCCGTCGAGGGAAGAGAGACGGCCGTATTCTTGAAGTTCGCGAGGTCGTAGGTGCTGGGTGCGCGGTTGGCGTCGAAGAGGCCCGAGAGGCCCCACTTGCCGCCCGGCGCGCTCCACGCGAAGCCCGCCGACCAGGTGACCGTCTCGTCCGTCAGATCCGCGGTCCAGCGGGTGGTGTCCGAGAGGACCACCGTGGCTCCCGACTCGCGAGAGGCCTGGAACGTCTCGTTCTTCAGCCATCCAAGGGAACCCATCAACTGCAGGCGATCCATCGGCTGGAACTCGACGCCGATGGTGCCGGTCTGTTCCTTCTCCTCGAGAAGGCCCAGCTCCGATCCCTCGTAGTCGTCCTTGAGCGAGGTTCCGCCGACCGAGAAACTCCACTTCTCGCTGGGCGAGTAAGCAATGGAGGCCTCGTAGCGATCCCGCACGCGCGGCGCCAGGTCGAACTTCTTCATCCCTGGCTGTTCGATGAGCGTGCTGCCGTCGAGATAGCCGGTCGAGTCGAACTCACCGCCGCTACGCTCTTCCCTGTTCCCGTGACGAACGCGGCCCTTCATGTGCCAGCCGGTCGCCGGACGGAGGTGGACGGTTCCCTGGAGCACCAATTCCTTGGTCTTCTTGTACTCGCGGTCCGGGCGGTCGAGCATTACCTGCTCCACCGTGCCGGCGACGGAGAACTTCCGATTCGGGCTCCAGTCGGCATCGACGCCGGCCGTCTGGTCCTTGTACTCCACGCCCTCCGAGATCTCCTGGAACGGCTCCCACACCTGGTCCATGCGGACGTAGCCGTCGAAGATGTGCTCCTCGGTCTTGTTCTTGTAGTCGTAGAGCCGGTAGCGCCCATTCAGGGTCGCGTCGGGCATGACCCGCCACGCCATGTTCAGGCTCGCGTTCGTGATCGTGACCTTGGCATCGGTGTTCGTGCCCGGAAGCGGGAAGGAATCGAGCTGGGCGATCGCCGTGTTCACCGAGTAAGGGAGCCACGGATCGTTCTGTGTGTTCTGGGCAATGCCGCCCGTCGCGTTCAACGCGACCTTCGTGCCGAACGTCAGACCGAGCGCCACGTTTCCATAGACGGAACGGTTGTCGGGGTAGAGATCCATCTGTCCGCGCACCGACCCGTCGCCGGGGCTATAGGCGCTGGCGTAGGTCGAGTCGGAGATCCGCTTGGGATTGTCCCAGACGAGCTTGTCGATCTTGTTGTCGAAGGCCGAGACGCCGCCCGTGAACTGAAGGCTCATCCCGTTCTTCTCCTTCACGCGCTGGTACGACAGACGCGCGGTGGCGTCGAGCATCGACTGGGAGATAGGCTCCCAGACCTCGATGGCGCTATTGAATCCAAAAGGCGCGCCGTACGGCTTCGCGCCGGAACGATTTCGGCGCGAGCCCTTCATCTCGTACTGCCAGCCGGCGGCCGGCCTCACCCGAAGGCGGGCGCGCGCGATGTCGGTCCGGAATCCCATTCCGATCCGGCGCGCGTTCAGGAGCGCGTCCCGCATGGTGGCCACGTAGCGAGCATCCTTCTGCGCCGTGGTACCGAAACTCTGATTACTCTGATTCGTCGCCTGGAGCGTGTCGGGGAGCGTCAGCACCCCGGGGCTCACCTCGGCGTACGGCGTGCGCGTGATGCTGCTGATGTTGTGCGGAATCTGGTTGTAGTCGACGTCGAGACGAACCTTGCTGCCGTTCCAGTAGGCCATGGCGACCGACTGGTCGTTCTTGAACACGTTCGTGCCGGAGAGCCGGAGAAGGTGCCGTTTCTCGCCCTGCCGGAACGAGAAGTCGCGCAGGAAGGTCCCCTGCGGCACTTCACGGTACTCCTCGTACTTCGCCTCGGGCTGGGACTGATCCCACCACTGCGTGCCGACGGTGAAATTGCCCTCGGCTACGGATTTTTCGGCGGCGCCCACGAAACCGGGCGCCGCGACGAGCATCACGAGGCCCATCGCGAGCCCCCGCGCCGTCCTGTGCTTGCGGTTCATGTTTCGCCTCCTTCTACCTCAGGAAAAACTTTCCTGAGGGATGGTTGGAACCGTGAATCTGGGAGTGGCAATTCGTGCACGACCGGTTGAAGAGGCGGTTACCGACCAGGTCGGGACGATCGTAGAGCGTGCTCGGGTGGCGCGTGTAGCTATGGCAGCGCTGGCAAAGGTACGGCCTCTTGCCAGCGAGAACCTTGTCGTTGTTGGAGCCGTGCGGCTGGTGGCACGCCACGCAATCCTCGCGAACCGGCGCATGCTCCCAGAGGAACGGACCGCGCTTGTCCCCATGGCAGGAGACGCAGAGGTCCGTGTTGGATGTGCCGCGGATCATCGCCCCACCGGTCGAACCGTGGGGATTGTGGCAATCGGCGCACGACATGCCGCCCTCGCGAATCGGCATGTGCGCGGTGTTCGAAAGCGCCGCTTTCTTCTCCTCGTGGCACTTCACGCACATGTTCGTGATGATCGCCTGCTTGAGGAGGCCCTTTCCGGCCGGCGACTTGGCTTCGTGGATGCTGTGGCAGTCGGAGCAGGCCACGTCGTTCCGGGCATGGGCGCTCTGATCCCAGTGCATCTGCTCGCCGACGCGGTGGCACGACTGACAAACGGCCGAGGACTCGGCCGGCTTCATCTTCGATAGCACCTTGATGGTCTTGAAGCGCGGATCGCTTTCATCGCCTTCCGCGGCGGCGTGCTCGGAACCGGCTCCGTGACACCCCTCGCAACCAACGTGCTCCGCCACGACCTCTTTGTCGATTTCGGCCATGTGGTGCGCGTTGCTCTGGAAAGCATCCGCGACTTCCTCGTGACACTTGGCGCAAGCCTCCGACCCTACATACGTCGGGGTTCCCTGCGCCGCTGCCGGCGCCGCACTCCATGCCAGGAGCGCACATCCGGCGAGCACGAATAGGAGCATTCGGCGTCGCCTCATCTCGGACCTCCATTCCCGGGGATCATCCACCCTCCTTCACTCGCCTCATCCAGGCGGTCCTTGCCTCACACCCTTATCGCTTCGACAGGAAGCCGACCGCACTGTACCGAGCCGGTCGTAGGCAGGGTAGGGCTACCTTGGGACCGTGGCAAGACTTTGATCGCCTTGGGGTTCGGGGTTAAGGAACGACGGAGATATGCCGATATCGGGAGGCTGGCTTGATCGAGCCATGGGGCTGACCGCTTGACTGGTGTCTGGCGGCTCTCCAGCGCCCCGCGGAATATCCCGGATTCGCAGCGCGTAGAGATGGATACGATGCGCACGAACCCTCCCAGCCGGCTCGACCCCCGCCTCTACCAGATCGCCTGCCTGGGCGTGCTTCTTGTCTACGGAGTCGGGTGGCGGGCGTTCGATGTCTCTTCCGCGCAGATCGCCGTGACGATCGTCGGCGTCCTGGCGGCACAGGCGATCGGCATGCGCTGGGCCGGGCTCCCTGCCTTCGACGCGAAGAGCGCCCTCATCTCCGGACTCTCCCTCTGCCTCCTCCTACGGGTCGAGGCGCTCTGGCTGGCCGCAGCGGCCGCGATCGTCGCCGTCGGGAGCAAGTTCCTCCTTCGTTGGAACGGGAAACACATCTTCAATCCGACGAATCTCGGCGTCGCGGCGGTCGTGGCCCTGAGCGACCGCGCCTGGGTTTCCCCCGCACAATGGGGCGCGGGCCCCACGATCGCCTTCCTCGTCGCCTGCCTCGGCGGCATGGTCGTGAACCGGGCGGCGCGAAGCGACGTGACGTACGCGTTCCTCGGTTCCTATGCCGCGATCATCTTCGGCCGCGCCGCGTGGATCGGCCAGCCATGGAGTGTTCCCCTCCATCAGCTCGAGAGCGGATCGCTCCTTCTCTTTTCGTTCTTCATGATCAGCGATCCCAAAACGACCCCGAACGCACGCCCGGCCCGGTTCCTCTTCGGGGCGCTCGTGGCGGTCGGCGCCGCCTTCGTCGCCTTCGTGCTCTTCAAGCCGAGCGGGCCCATCTGGGCGCTCGTCGCACTCTCTCCCCTGGTCCCGCTGCTGGACCGGCTATTCCCCGGGCGGCGGTACGAATGGACGCGCCCCACGGCCGGGAACCTCTCGAAAGGAGACATTCATGAAACGGTGGTTGCCGGCACTCGCGCTCTCGCTGGTGGCCGCGCTCTCGGCGTCGAGCGCGCATAGCTTCTGCGGCTTCTACGTCGCGCGCGGCGACGCGAAGCTCTTCAACAAGGCCTCGAAGGTCGTCCTGGTCCGCGACGACGACCGGACGGTCCTCACCATGTCGGCCGATTTCAAGGGTGACCCCAAGGAGTTCGCCCTGGTGGTGCCAGTGCCGACCGTGCTGAAGCGGAGTCAGATCCACGTGGGAGATCAGGCGGCCATCGACCACCTGGACGCCTACACCGCGCCGCGGCTGGTGGAGTACTTCGATCCCGATCCGTGCGCGGTCGCGCGAGAGGAGCGGGCGATGTCCAAAATGTCGGCCGACCGGGCCGCGCCAATGACGGCAGCGGGCGAAAGCCGCGCTCGCTCGCTGGGGGTTCGCATCGAGGCGAAGTACACCATCGGCGAATACGACATCCTGATTCTCTCGGCAAAGCAGAGCGGAGGGCTGGCGACGTGGCTCACCGAGAGTGGTTATCGCGTGCCGCCCGGAGCGGTTCGGGTGCTGCGCTCTTACCTGCGCCAGGGGATGAAGTTCTTTGTGGCGAAGGTGAACTTGAAAGAAAAGGCGAAGCTCGGCTTCACCTACCTCCGCCCGCTGCAGATGGCGTACGAGTCTTCGAAGTTCATGCTCCCGCTACGGCTCGGCATGGTTAACGCCGATGGGCCACAGGAGCTGTTCGTCTACGCTCTCACCCGGACGGGCCGCGTGGAGACCACCAACTACCGGACGGTGCGGCTTCCGACCGACGCCGAGGTGCCGGAGTTCGTGAAGGATGAGTTCGGAGATTTCTACCGCGCCATGTTCACGACCGCGGTGCGGCGCGAGTCGGGCGAGGCCGTCTTCCTGGAATACGCCTGGGACATGGGGTGGTGCGATCCTTGCGCGGCTGACCCGCTCTCGCACGAGGAACTACGGGGCCTTGGCGTCTACTGGCTCGACGCCCCTTCAACCGATACGCCGGGGGGTGCCTCGCGTTGGTCCCCTCCCAAGGGTGGCGAGGCACAGAACGCCTTCGTGACGCGGCTCCACGTCCGGTACGACGCGGCGCACTTCCCCGAGGATCTGGCGTTTCACGAAACCGGCGATCGCACGAACTTCCAAGGTCGGTTCGTGATCCGTCACGCCTGGAAGGGGAACGACGATTGCCTCGGCATGGCGGAGTACCGGAAGTCGCTACGACAGCGGGTCGCGAAGGAGGCTGAGACTCTCGCCGAACTCACCGGATGGAAGATGGACCGGATCCGAGGGAAGATGGGCTGGGCGGACGGCGAGCCCGAGTTGGCGGAACCGCCGTCGTGGTGGGATCGGATGTGGAGGTGATCTCAGGCGACCATCGGCGAATGGAAGAGGGGGCGCGGGGAAACTTCCCACGCCCCCTCACACTGCCACGTTCCGCGAGGGCCCCCTATCGATAGTTCGCCTTGATCCAGCCCCACGTGGTCGGCGTGATTCCGGTGGTCGTCCCCTCGGCATAGGCGACCGAGGTCGTGTAGGTGAGGTCGCCCGCGCTATCCTGTCCATCGTTGTCGCAGGCGAGTCCCACGACATAGAAGGTGACCGAGCCGCCGCCGGCCGCGGGTGCGGTCCAATCGAAGGTCCAGCTGACGGGTCCGTCGGCCGTTCCGGCGAACGTTCCATCGGCGCCCGATCCCGAGAGGTGGCTGACGTAGAACCTGGACGCCTTGGTCAGGATCTGCGTCGTGTTCGACGTCGCCTCCAGCGTCCCGGCCATGGCGCTTCCCGTCGTGAAGAGCGAAGTCAGTTCGAATCCCCAGCGAGCCTTGCCCGTGCGCGTGAGGGAGAAGGTGACGGTGTACTTCGTTCCAGGAATGTAGGAGGCGGGGATTCCCGTGAGCGTAAGCGTCGCTTGTCCGTCGTTCAGGGCGCCATGACAGGAGGAGCAGTCTCCCTCCCCCGGGGCTCCGGTGCGCCCCGCCGGCGGTGCGTCGCCGTACAGGACGGCCGAGGGAGCGGGTGCGGGGGTGGCGACAAGCCACCCAAAGACGAGTCCTGCGGCGGTGGCGGCGACGAGCCAGTTGCGGTGTCGGTGATCCATTGAGTCCTCCCCGTGCCTAGTTGATGCCCGGACCGCCCAGACTCGAACTATCGACCTTCAGTGCCCAGGACGGGAGGTATCCAATGGGGGTAGCAATCGAGACCGAGGAGGGCGACGACCGCGAAGCACCGGCCGCGCCCCGTTCATAGTCAGACCTGCTTCCACATGCCGAGCACCCGCCCATCGGTATCCTCGAAGAGCGAGAGCTGGCCGACGCCCGGCACTTCCATCTTCTCCACGAGCATCTTTCCGCCAGCGTCCTTGATCTTCTTCGCGAAGACGTCGAGATCGTCGACCCGGATGTAGAGCGCCATGTTCCCCGGCCACGGACCCGCCTGCGGCGTCATGATGCCGCCGTTGATCCCGCCCTCGCCGCCGGTCTGGACCATGTGATAGTTCATCGCCGGAATGTGCTGGATGTCCCAATCGAAGGCCTTGCGGTAGAACTCCGAAATCTTCTCCGGATCTTTCGACCAGAGCTCCCAGTGAACGACAGGCTGTCCCATGATTTCTCCCCCCTTGTGTGGTTTAGCGCGGCAGGAATCGCCCCGTCCGCGCCATATAGGCCCGATACGCATCTCCGAACCGGGCGATGAGGAAACTCTCTTCCCGCTTCGTCCGCACGACCATCATGGTGAAGACCAGGCTTCCGGCGGCAAGGAGGAACCAGTTCGCTGCCGTGAGGGCGTTCCCGAGAACGAGGAACGCGGTGGACGTGTAGAGCGGATGGCGAATCCAACGGTAGGGACCGCTTGTAACCAGCGTGTGCACCCGCCGTGTTACCACGGTATCGGTCAAGTTCGGACCGAGCGTATGAAACGTCCAGATGAGAAGCGCCCCCGCCACGGCGGCGATGCCCACGCCGCACCAGCGCGCCCAGGCCGGTACGGGCAGCGACGACCACGCCATCGAAGCGGGATCGACCATGAAGGCGACGAGTCCAGCGGCCGTGGCGAGTCCCGCCGGGCGGAGGGTGAGGAGGATCAGGAGACCCTCCTGGCGACGGTCTAGCTTCTCGCCGCCACGATGGGATCGTACGCGATAGGTCGCCGCAATGGGCAGCACTGCGAGGGCCCCGAGGATCAGGGCGAGGCGGAACGGTACCTGGGACTCCATGCGTCGGCTGCCGTCAGCGCGAGGGGTAGCGCCGCTTCATGAACGCCACCGATTCCTTGATCAACGCCTTCAGGGTGGGGAGATGGACATCGTCCAACGATCTCAGGTAGAGGCACGACTTCCCGGCCTTGAACTTCCCGAGTTTCTTCATGAGCGCGGGATACCGAGCGAATCCCGGCATGATGTAGACGGTCAGGTTCTGCTTTCGGGGCGCGAAGGCGGTCAGGGGCCAATCGCCCTCCTGCCCGCTCGCGTAGACGTAACGGTAGGTACCGAATCCGACCATATTCATTCCCCACATTTTCGGTGTCGCCTTGGTGGTGCTCTTCATGATCGCCAGCACCGTCCGGCAATCGCGGCGGCGGTCCGGATCCTCGATGGTGGCCAGAAAGGCCGGGACGCTCTTCGTGGTCTGCTTGGTCTTCAGTTCGTACTTGGCCATTTCTCCTCCGCGTCTGGCGTCCAGCCCCCGGCGCTAAGCCTCGCCCTCGAGCCGGATGTAGTCTAAATCAGCCTCGACGATCCATGTCTCGCCGTCGGTCGAGTACGCCTCCAGGAACTGGAACCCCTCCTCGAACGGCGTCATGGTGACGCGCACCGCTGCCTTCGTCCCTTCGATCGTCGCCGATCCGTGAAATTCCCAGACGCCTCCATCAACGCTACCGCGGTGGGTCCGCACGGACCCCGAGCTGCCGATTCCGAAATAGAGATAGCAGCCATCCTCGGCAGACCAGGTGATGATGCTCATGTGCCGGCCGACGTTCTCGCCTTTGAGCGACGTCGCGTAGCAGACGAGGTGGTGGCCGCCCGGAAAGAGTTCGCAGACCTCGGTGTAGGTCTCTTCCATGCCTCGGACGGTCCAGCGCCCCTCGAGGGCGCGGACGGCCTCGTGCGGCGCGACGGCAGGAGTCGTTTCAATGGTCATCGTGCGGCTACCTCCTGAGGGGGAACGGGCACGGTGTAGACGTCCACCGGGCGGCCGCGACGTTCCATGCGGCGCTCCAGCGCGCCTCCAAGCCGGAGCGCGAGTCGAATCGAGGGGGAATTGTCGGGATGGATCAGGGCGATCACACGATCCAACCCCAGCAACGAGCGGCCACGAGCCAGGGCGGCCGTGGCGGATTCGGTGGCGAAGCCCTGTCCCCAGGCGCTACGGCAAAGGAGCCATCCGATCTCCTCGCTCGGCCAACCATCGGGATAGTAGAAGCCGGCGCGTCCGATCAACTGGCCCGTCGCCTTCTCCTCCAGGGCCCACAGGCCGTACCCCCGCAGGTTCCAGTGGCCGGACATCATGGCCATCGAGCGCCAGGCGTCCTCGCGGTTCACGGGGCGGCCATCGCCGATGAACTTCATCACCTCCGCATCCCCCAGCCACGCGGCGTACGCATCCACATCCGTGGCTCGGAACATCCGCATCCGGAGGCGCGGAGTTTCGAATTCGATGGGGTCTTTCTGAGGCATTCGGAACGATCCGCTACTCGAGCGGAATGCGATCCTTGTTCTTCGCCAGCCAGGCGTCGAAGGTCTGAAGTCCCGGATTCAACGAGCGAGAGACGCCAAGGCTCCGCGCCCCGCAGTAGTAATCCTCGAAGTCGCGCTTGAACTGGAACATGTTGCCCAGATCGTCGGCGCCGGGGAATCCGAAGCCGCGATAGACGTCGGGCGGCACGTCGTTGTATCGCACATCCTGGCCGAGCGCGTTCGCGAACGAGGCGGCCATCTGCGTGCCGCTCAAATGCCCACCGGCGATGCCGACCGTCTTCCCGATGTAGGCGCGCCCGTTCTTGAAGACCCCGTACGCGCAGGCGCCGATGTCCTCGGCCGCCATGCCCGGAAGTTTCCTGTCGCCCATCGGGAACGTGATCGCGAGCTTCCCGTCCGGCCCCTTCTTCGGCCCCATTCCGAACTGGATGAAGTTGTCCCAGTAGAAGGAGGTGAGAAGGAACGTGACGGGCAATCCGAGCTTCGTGAAGACCTCGTTCGCCTCCCCCTTCGCGTCGAAGTGGGGGACCTTGTACTTGCCCATCAGCGTCGGCATCCGCTTGTCGGTGAGGGGCACCCACTTTCGCGTGTCTTCCAGCGTCGACCAGATAACGTGCGCCACGCCAGCGGCCCGCGCCGCCTTGGCCATCGCGGTGGCATGGGCCAGCTCTTTCTCGGGAGAGAAGTGCGCCCAGTAAAAGGTCACGCAGTAGACCCCATACGCGCCCTGGAAGGCTCGCTGCAGGGAGGCCTCGTCGTCCACGTCGCCTGCGACAACCTCGGCGCCAAGCCGCGCCAGTTTCTTCGCGCTTTCGGAGTTCACGTCGCGCGTGATGGCGCGCGCGGCGAAGCCCCCGTTGGGGTCACTCAGGATCGCGCGCACCAGGCCGCCCCCCTGAGCGCCCGTGGCGCCGACCACCGCGATGATCTTCTTTTCGGCCATGCCTTTTCTCCTTCGTCGTGCCAGCGTCGAGGCGGCGCGACCGTGCGAAGCCGCCGGGCGGATCATTGGGGCACCGCGAGCAACGCGGTGAAGGGATGAGAATAGGCCCGACCCGGCGCCGCCGCAAGCACTGGCGCATTGCCCCGTTACAGCCGCTCCACGTGCTCCACGTTCAGGGTGGAGACTCCGTGCTCCTCCTCCACCCGCCCGGTGAGCAGAAAGGGCCGCGTGCTGGTGAGGAGATGACAGAACCGCTCGTACGCGCGAGGGAAGAACGTGGCGTCCACCAGTCCCGTCGTGTCCTCGAACGTGACGAACTCCATCGGCTCGTCGCTCTTGGTGTGGACTAGCTTGGAGGTGACGTGCCAGCCGAGGATCGTGACCTTGCGGCCTACGTGCGTTTCGAGGTCGCGCGCGGGGAGTATGCCGCGGCCGTGCATGGCTTGCTCGTAGGGCTCTAGCGGATGGGCGCTGATGAGGAATCCTAGTGTCTCGATCTCGTGGCGCAGCATCGTGGCGCGGTCGTAGGCTGGGGCTTTCGGTGTTTCGATCGGCTGTGGCGGGAAGAGTTCGAGCATGGGGGTGCTTACTGGCTGTGGGGCCGGCGCGGGGG
>JANNMC010000408.1:0-12267 GCA_031397435.1 Candidatus Eiseniibacteriota bacterium | reverse complement strand
TCAACATCCTGCTCCAGATCCTGGAGGACGGCCGGCTGACCGACGGGCAAGGGAGGACGGTTGATTTCAAGAGTGCCCTCGTCGTGATGACGAGCAACATCGGGAGCGACCTCATCCTCGAGCACGGAGGCGAAGGGGGCGAGGCGATGCGCGCCCGGCTGCTCCAGGCGCTGCGGGGGCACTTCCGGCCCGAGCTGCTGAATCGCATCGACGAGGTTCTCGTCTTCGACCCCCTCTCCACCGAGGCGCTTGAAACGATCGTGGCGCTGGAACTGCGGAAAGTGGAGCAGCGGCTGAAGGACCGCGACCTTCTGCTGAGCGCCGATCCCGAGGTTCTCGCCTTCCTGGCCCGGGAGGGTTATGACCCGGTCTACGGGGCGCGCCCACTCCGGCGGCTCATCGAGCGCCTGGTGCAGACTCCGCTGGCGCGGCGCATCCTCCAGGGCGAGTTCCGCCCCGGCGATCGAATCCACGTGCGGCTGGGTGACCCGAAGGCGGGCGAGGAGCTGGGCGCGTTTCGATTCCTGCGCCTGGAAAAACCCGAAACCGCAAGCGCTGGGGCGTTTTCCGCTTGACGCCCTCGCGGACCCGCGGCTAGCGTGGCGGTTCGCGTTCCCGGGATCCGATCGATGTCCACGCCACCCCGCCGAGGTCCATGACGGTCGGTCTATTCATGCGCCTGTCCGAGCTGCTGAACGAGCAATCGATCACGCTGTCCCTGGCGGCTCGCGACAAGGAGTCGTGCATCAAGGAGCTGGTCCAGCTCCTTGAGACGGCGCATGGCGTGAACACGAAGGGCGAGATTCTCAGCAAGGTGCTGCAGCGCGAGTCGATGATGTCGACCGGCATTGGAAACGGCGTCGCCATTCCCCACGGAAAGACCCGCCTGCTCGATCATCTGGTGGCCGCCTGCGCCATCAGCCCGGCCGGCGTCGACTTCGACACGACGGATGGGGAGCCGGCAATGCTCTTCATTCTCCTGGTCTCCCCCGAGAGCCTCCGCGGACCCCACGTGAAGGCCCTGGCGAACGTCTCCCGGCTCCTGAAGGAGGAGTCGATCCGTACAGCCCTTCGCCAGAGCGCCACGCCGCAACAGTTCCTCGAGGTCCTCCGCGACGCCGAAAGCCGGTTTCTTTAAGGTTTTTCGACCAACGGCCGGGTTGACGCCGGGGCCGCACCCCTGGTACCGTTCCGCCATCACCTGCCGTCCCCCAGAAAGGAGTCAATCCCTTCCATGAAGTCGTTTCACGGCCTTTTGGCAGGGGCCCTTGTGCTTGCGGCGGTCGTCGGTTGCTCTGATACGAAAGACCCGCTCAAGGAACAGGGTTCCTACGCTCCGATCATCACTGGATTGAGGAACACCACGGGGGAGCCGGCTGTGCGCGGCATCCCGAACGACCTCCAAATTCTGGTCACGAACGTGAACCAACTCGCGCTGACCGTGCACTGGTCGGCGAGCGCGGGGGTTCTCTCGGATTCCACCGGACCCACCGCCGTTTGGACCCCGCCCGACACAGTGGGAACCTACACCGTCACCGTATCGGTGGAGGCGACCGAGGGGCCGGAAGTGACTTCCGACCCGAAGAGCTACTTCAAGACCATGACCTTCGCGATGTACGTGGACAATCTCTACGAGCGCTGGACCAAGGACATCGCCATCCAGTTCGATCCCGCGCCGACCACGAGCGGAGGGATTCTCTTCGCCCAGCTCCGAAACAACGTCACCGGCGAGGGAGACGTCTACCGCGTCAACACGCCGGGAGGACTCGCGGAGAAGCTGACGACGAACTTCTATTCGGTTTCCTCGCCGACCCCGCGGGCGGATGAGCAGCAAGTTGCCTTCGCCGGGCGCCGACGCACGACGGACTCCACGTCGATCTGGCTCGCTCCCTGGGCGGGCGCCGACACGCTGTCGGCCACAAAGCTCTCGCAGGGGAATACGCAGTTCCAGCGGTTCCTCGCGCATCCGCGCTTCGCGTGGAACGGTGGCTTCCTTCTGTATGCCTCCGACTCGACACTGGTCGGATTTCCGAAGCTCTGGTACCGCGATGTCATCAACACGGTGGCGCCGGTCCGCTTCATGAGCACCGCGAACAATTCCGGAATCGTGCTGCGGAGCTATCTCCCCGCGAACTGGGGGCCGGGTGGCTCGAACACGTTCCCGCCCGATTCGATCGTCGCCCCGGCCGTCGACTTCTTCAACGTGGTCGGCCAAACCGCGCGCGGCGCATTCAAATTCAAGACCCTTCTCTTCGGGGAGACGCCGCCGACCACCGATCAGGTGTGGGTCGCCGACACGACCATCGCCGAACCGGACTGGTCGTCGGACGGCACGCACATTGTCTTCGCGCGCCGCCAGCCGGGGACAACGCATCGGGATCTCTGGATTCTCCCGACCAACGCGACGAGCCTTTCGGAGGCCACGCAGATCACGCGCGGCCCCGCGGACGACTCGCATCCGCGTTTCTCGAAAGACGGCACGACCATTTTCTTCGTCTCGAATCGCCAGGATCGCTACGGACTGAATGGGATCTTCGCCACCGAACGGCGCGGAACCAATCTCTGGAGCGTCCGGCGGTACGACATTCCATAAGGGAAATCGATCGGGGGACCGGACGGCCCGCCCGGTTCCCCGATGAGGTCCCCATGAAGCAGCGCGATCCCTCTCGTCTTTCGTTCAACACCCTCTGCGTTCACGGCTCCGGCGGCGCCGACCCGGCCACGGGAGCCGTCTCCACTCCCATCTACCAGAGCAGCACCTTCGCCTTCCGGAGCGCCGAGGAGGGCGCCGCCATCTTCGCCGGCGAGCGCGAGGGATATTTCTATACCCGCCTCGGGAATCCGACGTCGGCGGCGTTCGAGCGGGAGATGGCCTTCCTCGAGCGGGGGGAAGCGGCGCTCGCGACGGGAAGCGGCATGGCCGCCACGACGACGGCCGTCTTCACGCTGGTCCGCGCCGGGGACAACATCGTCGCCGCCCACACGCTCTACGGCGGCACGCACAAGTTCTTCAACGAACTCCTCCCGCGCTTCGGAATCGAGGCGCGGACGATCGACGCCAACGATCCCGAGGCGCTCGCCCGCGCCGTCGACAAGAAGACGCGGCTCCTCTTCGTCGAGACGCCGGCGAACCCGACTCTCGCGATCGTCGATCTTCGCCTCTGCGCCCGCGAGTGCAAGCGGCACGGCATTCCGCTCATCGTCGACAACACGTTCGCCACGCCCTACTACCAGCGTCCTCTGGAGCTGGGCGCCGACATCGTCATCCATAGCGCCACGAAGTACATCGGCGGCCACGGCGACACCGTGGCGGGGGTGATCGTCGGGAAGAAGGAGTTCGTGCAGCAGGCGCGCTTCGAGATGATCCGCGACCTGGGGGGGATCCTGAGCCCCTTCAACGCGTGGCTCCTCCTGCGCGGGCTGAAGACGCTTCCGGTTCGGATGGAGCGCCACTCCGAGAACGCCATGCAGATCGCCCAGTTCCTGAACTTCCATCCCAAGGTGGCGCGCGTCTGGTATCCAGGCTTGAGAACGCATCCTCAGCACGAGATCGCGGCCCGGCAGATGAGCGGGTTCGGCGGCATGCTCGCCTTCGAGTTGAAGGGGGGCCGGGCAGCGGGCTCGACGCTCCTCAATTCGGTCGAGCTGTTGACGCTGGCGGTGAGCCTGGGGGACTGCGACACCCTGATCGAGCATCCGGCGTCCATGACGCACTCCACCTACTCCTCGGAGGAGCTGGCGGCGGTCGGAATCGGTGATGGCCTGGTTCGTCTCTCGGTTGGAATCGAGGGCGTGCAGGATTTGATCGCCGATCTCGACCAAGCCCTCGCAAGGGTGCCCGCGTGACCCGCGCCCCGGGCGGCGCGGCCGGGGCGAGTGGACGAACTTTCGCCTCGATGTTCCTTCGCTACTGGCTTCCGGCCGTCGTCTATGTGGCGCTCATTTTCAGTGTTTCCTCGATCCACGGCGCCGATCTACCCGGCGGCATCCCCCATCTGGACAAGGTCGCCCATCTCCTTGAGTATTCGCTGCTCGGCCTCCTGCTCGGGCGGGCCATTCGCTTCACGCTGGCCGGCCGGGGACAGACCGCGGCGGTGGTATCGACCATCCTCCTCGGCGCCGCGATCGGTGTGGCGGATGAACTCTATCAGCGGCACGTGCAGGGGCGGAGCAGCGACATCCGCGATTGGATGGTCGACGTGGCCGCCGTCGCGGCCGCCGTTCTCTTGACGCAATGGGTGAGCACGCGCGCGCTGCGCTCTCGCGCCGCGCGGGCCGCACGGGAGGGAAACCGATGAAATTCCAGGTGCCGCGCGGCACGCGCGACATCCTGCCGCCCGACTCGGACCGCTGGGCGGAGATCGAGGAACAGGCAAGGCGCATCCTCGGCAGCTACGGCTACCGGGAGGTCCGCACGCCGATCTTCGAGGCAACGGAACTCTTCGTCCGTGGCGTCGGTGAATCGACCGACATCGTCCGGAAGGAGCTTTACACCTTCCAGGACCGGAAGGGGCGCTCGCTGACGCTTCGCCCCGAGGGGACGGCGCCGCTCGTCCGCGCCTATCTCGAAAGCGCCGTTCTGCGCCAGGAGACGCCGGCGCGGCTCTCCTATCTCGGCCCGATGTTCCGCTACGAGCGGCCGCAGGCGGGCCGCTATCGTCAGTTCTGGCAGATCGGCGCCGAGCTCCTGGGATCGAAGGAGCCGTCGGCCGACGCCGAGATGATCGATCTCTTCGTATCGATCATGCGCGCGGTGGGGCTTCCGAATGTGAAGGTGCTCCTCAACTCGCTCGGCGACGGCGCCTGCCGGCCGGTCTATCGCGAACAGGTGCGCGACTACTTCGGCCGCCACCTCGACCGGCTCTGCGAGGACGACCGCGAGCGCTTCACGAGCAATCCGCTCCGGATTCTCGACTGCAAGATCCCGGCCTGCCAGCCGGTGCTGGCGGAAGCTCCCAGCGTTCTCGATGCGCTCTGCGACGACTGCCGCACCCACTTCGCCGCCGTGCAGGAAGCGCTTCGCGCCCTCGGCATCGACGTGGAGGTGGCGCCGCGCCTGGTGCGCGGGCTCGACTACTACACGCGCACGGTCTTCGAGGTGCACGCGTCGAATCTGGGCGCGCAGAGCGCCGTCGGCGGCGGGGGGCGCTACGATCAGCTGGTGCAGGAACTGGGCGGTTCCGAGACGCCGTCGATCGGATTCTCGATCGGGACCGACCGGCTCCTCCTGGCCACCGGGTCTGCACGACCGGAGGCGGCGCCCGCCGAACCCGACGCCTACATCGTCGCACGGCAGCCCGAAGCGGCGACCGAGGCGTTGGCCGCCGCCCGCACGCTCCGCGGAATTCTCGACTCCGGCGAGGGCCGCCCGCTCCGCGTCATGACCGACGTGCAGGGACGAAGCGCCTCGTCTCAGATGAAAGTGGCCTCTCGCGTCGGTGCCAGGCATGTCGTCTTCGTGCCGCGCGACGCCGAGGGATTCGCCGTTCGCGACATGGTCCTCGGAAAGGACGAAATGAAGCAGCCCGATCTCGACACGCTTCGTACGTGGCTCCGCGCCCGCCGTGCGGCCGGTGGGAGTTCGCGATGACTTCCATCGAGCCGCTCCTTCAGCGCCGGCGGACTCACCGCTGCGGCGACTTGCGCCCCGAGCAGGCCGGCACGCACGTCCGCCTGATGGGCTGGGCCCACCGCGTCCGGGACCACGGAGGCGTTCTCTTTCTGGATCTCCGCGATCGCTACGGTCTCACGCAGGTCGTGTTCCGGCCCGAGAAACTGAACGCGAAGACGATGGAGCGGGCGCGGGAGATCGGCACCGAATTCGTGGTCCTGGTCGAGGGAACGGTGCTTCGGCGGCCGCCGGGAAGCGAGAATCCGGACCTTCCGACCGGCGGCATCGAGGTCGAGGCCGACGCGATGTCCATTCTGAACACCAGCAAGACGCCTCCGTTCCCGCTCGACGAGACTGGCACGGCATCGGAAGACATCCGGCTCCGCTACCGTTACCTGGACCTCCGCCGCGAGCCGCTCAAGCGGAACATCGTCTTCCGCCACGACATGGTGCGGAGCGTTCGCGACTATCTCTCGGACCAGGGCTTCTTGGAAATAGAGACGCCACTCTTGGTTAAACCGACTCCGGAGGGCGCGCGCGACTATATCGTCCCGTCGCGCGTCCATCCGGGCCGCTTCTTCGCGCTGCCGCAATCGCCGCAGCTCTACAAGCAGATCTTGATGGTGTCGGGCTTCGACCGTTACTACCAGATCGCGCGGTGCCTCCGGGACGAGGATCTGCGCGCCGACCGCCAGCCCGAATTCACGCAGATCGATCTTGAGATGAGCTTCGTCGCCGAGGAGGACGTCTTCGCGGTCGTCGAGGGAATGCTGGAGTCCGTCTTCCGGCGGAATCTCGGCCGCGAATTGAAAATTCCGTTTCCGCGGATGACCTACCGCGAAGCGATGCACCGCTACGGGAGCGACAAGCCCGATCTCCGCATTCCATTCGAGATCAAGGACGTGACGGCGGCAGCCGGCGGCGGAACGATGGAGAAATTCCGCGAGGCGTCGGCCGATCCGGCCGCGCTCATGACCGGCGTGCTCCCGGTGCCGGGACAGGCGGTCGCATCACGCCGCGAGATCGAAGGGTGGGAGGCCGCGGCCAAGCTGATGGGCGCCACCGGCCTCGCCTGGGCGCGCGTGAAGGGCGGCGGTCTGGACGGCGGAATCGCGAAGTTCTTCACCGAAGGCAACGCCGCGGCCAGGCTGATCGCGGAGTCCGGCGCCAAGGAGGGAGACTTGCTCCTCCTGGCCTCGGGGCCGCGCGCCACGGTGCTTCGCTCGCTGGGGTCCGTTCGCACGCAGATCGGAAACCAGAAATTCACGCTCGACCCGAAGGAATTCCGCTTCGTCTGGGTGCATCAATTTCCCCTCTTCGAGTGGGACGAGGGGCGAAGCGCCTGGGTGCCGGCCCATCACATCTTTACGATGCCGCTCGACGAGCATCTGGCGTATCTGGAATCGGATCCCGGAAAGGTCCACGCGCAGCTCTACGACCTGGCGGCGAACGGAAACGAACTTGCCTCGGGGAGCATCCGGATCCACCGGAAGGACATTCAGGAACAGGTGCTCCGCATCATCGGGATGAAGTCGGAAGAGGCGCACCACAAGTTTGGGTTCCTTCTGGAGTCGTTCGAATACGGCGCGCCGCCGCACGGAGGAATTGCCCTCGGCGTCGACCGGTTGGTCGTTCTGTTCAGCGGCGGCGATTCCATTCGCGACGCCATTGCCTTTCCCAAGACCGCGAGCGCCACGTCGCTCATGGACGGCGCTCCGGCCGTGGTGGACCCGGCGGACCTGCGCGAACTGAAGCTCCGGATCGAGCTCTAGGGGACCGCGTGGGGCCCTTCCCGGGGACGGTGGCGAGCATCGCGGCCGGTGCCCTGGCACCCTTCCTGCCTATCGAAGTACCCGACGGGCGGGGCCTTGACTTCCTCCCCGGCGAGCCCTACCGTCGAAGGACTGGCGGGGGTGCCGGATGGGATCCCCGCCGATGATTTAACTTGAATAAACCAAATAACTTAGAAGGACAGCATCGCACTCCGTTCCGCGGGGTGCGCCAAGGTGGCCTCCCGGCACCGACCAGCGTCCGTCCGGACGATTTCTGGTCGCGCTCCCATTTCAGCCTCCCCGGGATCGCTCTGGCATTTACTATAATTTTAATTATGACAATGACTTATGGGTGCGGTGGCGCTGTCGTGCCATGTCCGACCCCAACGACTGATCTGGATCGCCATCGGGGGGAATCGATGGTGGCGCAGGAGGTGGCGTCGAAGGCGGCATCCGAAGCCAGGTCCGCTGGGGCCAGGCAGGCTGAGTTGGAGCGTCGGCTCGCTTCGACCCGCGCCGCATACGACTCGCTGTTGATCGACGCTTCAGGTGAGCCGGCCCGGAAGCCGGAGCCGTGAGGCATGGACAGGGGCGCGTTGCCGCGATCGCTCTCTTGCTCGGGTTCGGCTTCCTTTGCGGCTGTGGAAAGCCGGTTCTGAGGATCGCCGATGCATCGCTTGGTGACTACTTCACGGCCGAGGAGTTCAAGAAACTGCGCGAGGATCAGCGGCTGGACTATTGCCGCGAATTGGCGGAGCAGGACTCCATGTATCGCGAGGAGATCGCCGACGCGCGTTCGGCCGCCGATCGCTACTCCAGCCGCGCCACCTCGGCCCGCGCCACGGCCGACTCCCTGGCGCGTCTGGCCGATTCGCTGGACGCGAAGGTGGCGATGGCGCGCAAGAAGGTCGCGATGGCCGGCGGTAGCGTGATGAAAGTCCGACCGGGAGATTCGCTCTGGCGCCTGGCGGCGCGCGAACCGGTCTACGGCGATGGACGTCGCTGGAAAGAAATCTACGAAGCGAACCGGGACCGGATCCGGGACGCCGATCGAATCTATCCGGGACAGGAGTTGGTGATACCCCGATGAAGACCCCTACGACCGAAACGACCCGCAGCGTCCCGCTGGACTCCGTCGATCCGCTTGCCCTCTTCGGGCGGAACGACGCGAACCTCCGGCTCCTGGAGCGGAGCTATCCCGTCTCGCTTACCTATCGCGACGGCGCAATCGCCGTGCGCGGGGAAGGTCCGGCCGTCGACGAGGTGAGCGCCATTCTCGCCTCCCTCGCCGATTTGGTCCGCCGCGGCGCCGTGCTCGAGGAGCACGACGTCCACAACTTCGTCGGGATCAGCGATGCGGCCGACCGCGAGGCGTCGCAGGCCCTTTATGAACGCCCTATCCTCTTCACGTTCGACAAGCGGTCGATCCGCGTGAAGACGCTGGGGCAGGCGCGCTACGTGCAGGCCCTCCTGAAGCACGATATCGTTTTCTCCATCGGGCCGGCCGGAACCGGGAAGACCTATCTCGCCGTCGCGGCGGCCGTGAACGCGCTGAAGTCGCGGCAGGTGGAGCGGATCTTCCTGGTCCGCCCCGCGGTGGAGGCGGGGGAGAGCCTCGGATTCCTCCCCGGCGACATGAAGGACAAGGTCGATCCCTACCTGCGTCCGCTCTACGACGCGCTGAACGACCTTCTCTCCTACGAGAAGATACGGCGCTTTCTCGACCTCGGCGTCATCGAGGTCGCGCCGCTCGCCTACATGCGCGGCCGGACGCTCAACAACGCGTTCGTGATTCTCGACGAGGCGCAGAACACGACCGTCGGGCAGATGAAGATGTTCCTCACGCGGCTCGGCTACGGGTCGAAGGCGGTCATCACCGGCGACGTCACGCAGATCGATCTGGCGGAGAAGATGCAGTCGGGACTGGTGGAAGCGCAGGCGATTCTCCACGACGTGCCCGATCTGGCGTTCGTCTACCTGAACGAGCGGGACGTCGTGCGTCATCACCTGGTGCGCGAGATCATCCGGGCGTTCGACATTCACGACAAGGCAACAGGGAACGAACGGGGACGGCATGGCCGCTGAGAATCTCCGCGTCATGGAGTCGCGCCGCCGCGAGCGCGCCCCCTGGCGAAACGCGATCGCGGCCATCTTCGGCCCGCGGTTCCGGAGAATCACGCTTTTCATCGGCTTCCTGGCCTTCGCCTGCCTCCTCTTTCCGCGCGATCCCTCCTTTGAGGTCATGACCCTTCGCGAGGGCTATCCCGCGAAGCGCGACCTGATCGCGCCGTTCCAGTTCTACCTCCTCAAGGAGAAGGCGCAATTCCGGGCGGAGCAGGGGATCGCCGCCCGCCGGGTCGCCCCCGTCTACTCCGTGGACGCGGCCGTGGCGGCATCGGCGCAATCGCTCCTCGACTCCCTGCGCGCCGCTTCAACCGAAGGGGGCGGTCTGGCGTCGCGCGTGCGGGCTCTGGGGCTCACGCCGGAAGCCACGCGGACGCTCTCCGGCATCGAGGCCCGCCGGATCATGCCCCTCGCCGCGCGCCTCGCCGGCCAGGCGCACGCGGCGGGATTGATCCCCGAGGTGGAGAGCGCCCGGCTCGACACGGAGTCGCCCGTGGCGATGGTCGACAAGGTCGGCATGCGCCTGCGGACTCCCTGGGAAGCGCTGCTCGACGTGAATCAGCTTCGCGACCTGGCCTGGGAGGAAGGGGTGCGCGCATTCCCCGGGCGACCGGAGGCGGCGCAGGCGTTGCAGGAACTCGTCCTCGCCACGACCTCTCCCAATCTCCACTTCGAAGCGTCGACCACCGAACGGCTCCGGGCCGAGGCGCGGAGCGTGGTGAATCCCTATGACGGACTCGTTCGGAAGGACGAGAAGATCATCGGGAGCCACGAAATCGCTACCGCCGATCACATCCGGAAACTCGAGTCGCTTCGTGCCTGGGGAGCCCACCAGAAGCCGGCGCCAGACTGGAAAAGCGACCTTCCGCCCGTCCTGGGACGGCTGGTCCTGATCGCGTTCCTGATCCTCGGATTCGCCACGTATCTGAAACTCCACCACCCCAGCGTCTACGCCGAGACGCCGCCGCTCCTGCTTCTCGCCGTCCTCTCGGCACTGGTCATGGGGGTCGGTTGGATGGTGGTGAACCAGTTCCGCGGATACGAGATGCTGATTCCGATGACGGTGCTCTCGCTGTCGGTCGCGCTCCTCTTCGGAAACGCGCTCGCTTTCGCGGCCACCCTGGTCGCCTCGCTCCTGACCGGTGTCGTCTTTGGGCTCGGCCTTCCCTTTCTGACGGGCAGCGCGCTGGCAGGCATCGCCGCCATCGCTACCGCCACGGGCGTGCGCCGCCGCCGCGACTTCTACCGGCCGATGCTCGTCGTCGCGGTCACCTACGCGCTGGCCATCGCCGCCATGGGCTTGGTGGACGGCGCGCGGTTCGACATCTTGCTCCGCCGCATGGCGTGGGGCATGGCGGCTGGACTCGCCTCGGTACTGGCCGTGACCATTCTCCTCCCGCTCCTCGAGAGTCTTTTCACCGTCACGACCGACATCACCCTGCTCGAGCTGGCGGACCTGAACCGGCCGATCCTTCGCCGCCTGATGCTCGAGGCGCCGGGGACGTACCACCACAGCATCGTCGTCGGCACCCTTGCCGAGTCGGCGGCCACGGCGATCGGCGGGAATCCGCTTCTCGCTCGTGTCGGCGCTTACTACCACGACATCGGGAAGATCGACAAAGCCGAGTACTACGTGGAGAATCAGTCGAGCGCGCGGAACCGGCACGAAAAGCTATCGCCGACGATGAGCAGCCTCATCATCCAGGCGCACGTCCGCGAGGGCGCCGAGATCGCGCGACGGGAGAAACTCCCGAAGGCGATCGTGAACGCGATCGTGGAGCACCACGGGACCACGATTCTGAGCTTCTTCTACGCGAAGGAACAGGCGCGGCGTAAGGTGGAGGAGAAGCAGAAGAAGCTGAGTCCCTCGGACCTGGAGGTGCCGGAGGCGGAGTTCCGCTATCCCGGCCCGAAGCCGCAGTCGAGGGAGACCGCGGTGCTGATGCTCGCCGACGCCGTGGAGGCCGCGGCGCGATCGCTGAATGAACCGACGCCGGGGCGGATTCGCGGCGTCGTCAACCGAATCCTCGAGGCACGCGTCAAGGATGGCCAGCTCGATGAAAGCCCGATCACGTTCGAAGACCTCGCGAAGATCCGCGACTCGTTCATCCCGATCCTCACGGCCCTCTTCCACGCGCGCGTCCACTACCCGGGCGTCTTCGCGGAGGAGCCCCGCATCGTCCGTCCCGCGGACGACGGTGGCCAGTCCCGCGAAAGATCCCGGCTTAAGATCGACAACTCTTAGGGCGCTCGCCGTGGAGGCGCTGCGGCTTCTGGGCCGGCCGCGCGCCACGCTCTCCATCGTCCTCGCCGACGATGACGTGGTGCGGGCTCTCAATCGCGACTACCGCGACTCCGACAAGCCGACCGACGTGCTCTCGTTTTCATTCGTGACGGCCGAGGCGCTGGCCGACCCGGCGGCCCGGCTCTTTCTGGGGGAGATCTACCTCTCCGTCGAGACCGCACGCCGGCAGGCCCGCTCGGCCCGGCGCCCCTTTACGCGCGAGATCGCGCACCTCACCGTTCACGGCATCCTCCATCTCCTGGGCCATGACCACGCGAGGGTGGCGGACCGCCGCCGCATGCGAACGGAGGAACGGCGTCTGATGCGCCTCCTCTCGGCGCGCATTCGGGCGCTCCAAGTGCTATAATTCCGGTATGTTGCGCAGCCTCCGGACTTATTTCCTCACCGGCCTCCTGGTCCTCGCCCCGCTGGCGATCACCGGCTACATCGTCTATCGCCTCTTCGTCTGGGTCGAC
>JANNMC010000302.1:0-8459 GCA_031397435.1 Candidatus Eiseniibacteriota bacterium | reverse complement strand
CCCGTTGACCCGCGCGGGCCAGCCGGCGGGGGTTGCCTCGTGTTCCCGCGCGTCGACTCCAAGCACTCGAAGAAGCTGCGCGATCGGCTCCCGCCCCTCGGGGCGGTTGATCTCCAGCACCTCGATCGGCGGCTTCAGCGGAATGCCGCCCGCGCCCTGCTTGGTCAGCCGAATCGCTCCCTCGCAGATGCGCGCCAGTTCCTCTCCCGGGATCAGGTCGCGCGCCTGCCGTTCCAGCTCCGGCGACCACGATCCGGCGCGCGCGGCGCTGCCGGCGCGGAGGCTTCGCATTCGCTCCAGCGACTCGGCCACGCGAGCCTCCGACAACCGGCCGCTCAGGACCGCCTGGCGGAGCGCGGCCAGAGCTTCTTCCGGTCCGGGCGCCAGTTTGGAGTAGAGCAGGAGATCAACGCCCGCTTCCAGCGCCCGCACGGCTACCTCGCCATACGATCCGAGCGACGTGGCGCCGGCCATCTCCAGCGCATCGGTGACGACGACGCCACCGAACTTCATTCGCTCGCGGAGCAAGCCCGTGACGATCGCGTGCGAGACGGTCGCCGTCGACTTCGGATCGGGATCCAGCGCCGGGACCAGGATGTGACCGGTCATCACCATCGGAACGCCGCAGGCGATCGCGCCCTCGAACGGTTTCAGCTCACGCCGAGCGAGCAATCGTTCGTCGGCCTCCACGCGGGGGATGGCGACGTGCGAGTCGAGTGACGTGTCGCCATGCCCGGGGAAGTGCTTCGCCACCGGGATCACCCCGACCGAGAGGAATCCCTCGATGGCCGCGCGTCCACAGGCGGTCACCTGCGAGGGGTTCTCGCCGAGCGAACGGATCCCGATCACGGGATTTCGGGAATTGGAGTCGATATCGAGGCAAGGGGCGAAATCGAGATTGAAGCCGAGCGCCAGGAGGCGCCGCCCGGTGCGCGCCGCGAGATCGCGGACCAGCGGCGCTCCGCCGGAAGAGGCGACGGCGCGGGCGGAGGGCGGCACTTCCCAGAAGTGAGAAATCCGCGAGACGAGCCCCCCCTCCTCGTCGACGCTCAGGAGCGCGGGGAGTTCGGGGGTGCCGAGCAGCGCGTGCAGCGAACGCGTCAAACGCGCGGCGCCGGCCGCGTCGACGTAGTTCTCGGTGAAGAGAATCGCGCCCGCGGGGCGAATGCGCCGGAGCGTCGCCTCGGTCTCGTCGTCGAGCACCGCGCCCGGCACACCGACGATCATCAATTCGCCGAGGCGGTCGAGGATCTCGTCCCGGGTCAACACGCGCCATTCCTCATAGAACGTCCGCCTCCTCGAGCAATTTCCGGTAGCGCTGATAGACGATCGGGGGCACCGCGCCGCTCTGGAGCCCGGCCAGCACCGTGCATCCAGGTTCCATCCGGTGCGTGCACTCGCGGAACTTGCAGGGCGGGGCCTCGGCAATCTCGCGGAAGACCGATGCCACTTCCGACGCGTGCGTGTCGCCCAGCACCACGCTCCGCACCCCGGGGGTGTCGATCAGGTATCCGCCTTCGGGAAGGACGTAGAGCCGCGAGCTGCTGGTCGTGTGCCGCCCCTTGTGGCTCTTCGCGCTGACCTCTGCGGTGACGATCACCGCTTCGGGGACCAGGTGGCGAAGGAGTGACGATTTTCCAACGCCGGAGTGGCCGACCAGGACCGTCATCGATCCGATCAGATGCCGGCGCAGGTCGTCGATGCCGAACCCCGTGGCGGCGCTGACGCGGATCGCCTCCAGCGGAATGCACGCCGCGGCGACCGCTTCGTTCGCCTCCTCCACAGTTCCGAGATCAGCCTTGTTCAGGGCGAGGAGCGGCGTCAATCCGCCGCGCCTTGCCAGTAGCGACCAGCGATCGACCAGACCGGGGCGAAAGGGAGGATCGTGCAAGGACGCCACGATGAGGGCCTGCTGCGCGTTCGCGGCGATGATCTGCGTCCGCTGGTAGGCGCCCTGCCCCCCGGCGGAGCGCTCCAATCGCGTCTCGCGCGGGCCGACGCCAACGATCCGCCAGCGGCCCGTGTCCGAGACGTCGACCTCGACGCGATCGCCCACGGCCAGCGTATTTGTGCGCGATTTCGCGGCGCCGGTCTTCATGCGGCCGGCGAGGGTTCCTTCGTGGAGGGCGTGCCCATCCCACAGAAGGGCCGATTGCCCCATGACCTGTGCGACGATGAATGAGGGGGAAGTCACGCGTAGGGCCAGGATAGGGCAGCGCGCGTGGGGCGGCAAGGCTCGTGGTGGCCTTCGACGTAGTGGGGCTGGTACGAGCGGACCAGCGCGGACCCGGTTGCCATCACCGGCCCCTCCACCGTAGAATCTCTCCCATGAACCCAACCGCGAACACCTTCACGTGCCCCCGTTGTGGTGAGAGATTGCCCGCCGGCATGTCTCGTTGCGACGCGTGCGGCGCCTTCATCGTTCCTTCCTCCGGCGGACACTCGAGCGGCGGGCAGCACGCCGGGGGCGCACCACGCTCCGGCAAGTCCGCCTCGTCCACGCACTCGCATGCGTCGCGTTCCGGTGCGACCATGCCGACCTGGGCGTTTCTCCTGATCGGTCTCGTCGTCGGAGGCGCGGTCGGCTACTCGCTCCGCGCGGCAGTCGCCCCTCGCGACGACGGTGGCATGCCGACCGGCCCCGCCGACATCATGGCGGGACAGACCGGCTCCGGAACCATGGAAGGGAGAATGGGCGGCGGAATGGGTGGCGGCATGCCCGGAGGCGCGGAACAGACCCAGATGCTTCCGGGAGTCATCGAAGCGCTCGGCAAGTACCGCACGACGCTGGCCGACGATCCCAAGAACATCGAGGCGAACACGGGAATCGGAAACCTCATGTTCGATTCCGGCAAGTGGGACAAGGCGATCGAGCACTACACCGTGGTTCTCGACCAGGAACCGGCGAATGCCGACGTCCGCGTCGACCGCGCCATTGCCTATCACTCACTGGGTCAGAACGACAAGGCGCTCAACGAAATGAAGCGGGTCACGAAGGAGAAGCCCGACCACAAGAACGCCTGGCTGAATCTCGGCGTCGTGGCCGGCGCGATGGGCGACCGGAAGACGAACATCGAGGCCTGGGAGCGATATCTCAAGCTGGAAGGTTCCGGGCCCCACTCCGACGCCATTCGCGGAGAGCTGGCCAAACTCAAGTCCGCGTCCTAGAACCCCACACTCCGAGCGCGCTCCGTGGATCTGAATCCGCGAGAGCGCGCCGGAGTGTTACCTCGTTGTCCACGTCGTACCACGCCTCCAGCTCGGCGAGCGAGATTCCCGCGTCCGCGGCTCGCTGGCGCGTGACCCGCGCCACGCTAGCCGTACTCCACGGAACATTCTCCAGCAGCGCCCACGCCGGCCGCGAAACCCCCAGAAGGTAATAACCGCCATCTTCCGTTGGCCCCAGGACCGCGTCGTGCGCTCGAAGCGCTCCGATCGCCGCGCCGATCCGGGCCGGTGGAAGTGTGGGGCTATCGGAGCCGATGACAAGGGCGCAGGGGTGTCCCTCCGCCAGGAGCGCCTGTAGCGCCGCGCGAAGCCGCAACCCGAGCGATCCCGGCGCCTGGGGCCGGATGGGGACCGCGTGCCGTGCTGCGAACGCCAGAAGCGCCTTGTCCGGCGCTCCTTCCAAGTAGAGCGTCATCGCGACGTCGCGGCTGTGGGAGAAGCGCTCCAGTGAGTCTTGAAGGCATGCAAGGGCCACCGCGGCTGCCTCCTCCGGCGAGAGGGGTGGAGCGAGGCGTGTCTTCACCCGGCCCGGTACCGGCATCTTCGCGAAGAGCGCGAGACCCGCGGGGAGGGAGCCGCTCACGATGCCTTCCGCTTTCGAGCGCGCGGAGCGGCCGGCATGGAGGAGAGCCCCGCGACGGCGGGGAGCGGCCCTCGGGTGCGACGCAGGTGAAAGAGGATCTGCTGCAGGTAGCCCCGCGAGGGGCCAAGCGTTCGCGACCAGCGCTCCATATCCTCGTCGCGCGCGCTCCGGCGCGAGGTCAGTTCCAGCGTGGCGCGCCGGATCCACCGATCGACGGGATAGGTGTCGAGACGATCGAGGCCGAAGAGAAGGACGCAATCGGCGATCTTGGGGCCGATGCCGGGGAGTTCCTGCAACCTGGCGCGAGCCTCTTCGATCGGTGCATGCTGAAGCGCCGCCCAGTCCCACGGCGCTCGCGCCAGCTGTCGCGCCGCGCCCAGCACGTACGGCGCACGAAACCCGATTCCCAGGGTGCGGAGGTCGCCCTCCCGCACGCGCGCCAGCCGCTCCGGCGCCGGGAACGCATGCCGCTCGCTTCCCGGAATCGCCTCTCCCCAGCGCTCCGCCATCCCCTCCACGCCTCGCGAGATCTTCCGGACGTTCGACGCGGCGGAGCAGATGAACGATACGAGCGTCTCCCATGGCTCCTGGCGCAGAAGCCGCATGCCGAGGAGTTCCGTGAAGCCGGGAATCGCGCGGAGTTCGCCGGCGTGCGCCAGGTGCGATTCGGGATTTTCGTCCAGGCGAAAGTAGCGGCGGAGCGAATCGGCGCCGGGATCGCGGCCCACGACTTCCAGGTCGAGCGAGCCATCCCGCGCGGCGGCCCGGATCTCCGCGCCACCGACGACGCCGCTCCAGATGCCATCGCTACCCTGGGGTCGCCAGCGAAACGCCTGCCCGCACGAAAGCGTGAGCGGGAGATCGAGCGGCCCATCCACCGGGAGGGTGTGACGGCGTGGCTTCATGGAACGAGCGTCGCGGGGAGCGCCTGAGCGCGTCAAGGACTTCGCGCTCGCCTCCGGCGTTGACCCCTTCTTCCGCCGCGTGGGAAACTGAGCGTTCGCCCATGCTCATCCGCTCGCATTCATCGTGGTCGCGCCCGCGACGATTCTACGCCGCCCTTCTGGCCGCGGTGGCCGTCGCCGTGCTCTGGGCGGCCGCTGCCTCACGGTCGGTGGCGGCGGATCGGGCGCCGGTGTCGGCGTCGGCGCGGGTGCAGGCACCGGCGCCAGTGCCAGTGCCAGCCAGCACGGGAAACGCCACCGGCCACGCCAGCGTCCACCTGGTTCGCTTCTTGGACGAGGTCTCCGAAACCGATCGCGCCCGCTTCGGACCCCTCCATGACATCCGCCTCCGGCTCGAGCCCGGATTCGTCGTCCTGGTCCGGCGCGGGGGCGATTTCGCGGCGATTCTGCCGATCGAGACGCGAGATGGTTCTCCCGACTCGCTCCAGTACTTCTGGTACCTGGAGCGCGGCCCGCTCCTCTGGATCATTCCGCGCGGGCGTGACCGCGGCATCCGCACCGTCGCCGATGCCGGAGACATTCGCTTCGACTCCTTCACGCTCCGCTGGGGCAAGGGTGGCGACCGAGGCTGGCTTTACTTCCCCGACCTTCCCGAGAACCGCGGCGTTCGCGTCTCGGTGGTGAGCGGGACCTCGGTCGACCGGATCGATCCGCGCGACACGCGCTACTGGGTCGAACTGGGCGCCACGGGCGTGGGGGGCTTCTGATGGCGGGCTCCTTGATCGGCGCGGCGGGGGAGTGGCTGCGGAGTCTCTTCCTCGACAACATCGGCCTCAAACTCGCCTCGTTCTTCCTAGCGCTCCTCCTCTACGCCCACGTCGTCACGGAGCAGCAGCGGGAGTCGGTTTTGCGGGTACCGGTCGGGCTCTCGGGGCTGGCCGACACGCTTGCCATTCTCGGCACGGCCCCGGGGCATGTCGACGTGACCGTTCGAGGAAAGTGGAAGGATCTGATCCGCTTGGGACTTTCGAACCCGCTCCTTTCCATCGATTTGGCGGGGATCGGTCCGGGCCCCTACATCGAGGCGATTACGCCGCAGAAAGTGGCGGAGCGGGCATTCCCGCCCGAGCTGGCGAAGCTCGTGGAGGTGACCACCATCGGCGATCCGGGCGAGGTCGGCTTCACCATCGAGCCGAAGGCGGAACGGTGGGTGAGGGTACGTCCCCGCCTGGTGGGCGATCTCGCTCCCGGGTGGCGATTCGTGGCCGCGCCGGAGGTGAAGCCGGAGTCGGTGCTGGTGACCGGCCCCCGCTCCGCCGTCGAGGCGGCGGATACGTTGAATACGCTTCCGGTTGACATCACGGAGGAACGCGAGAAAATCCAGCGCGAAGTCTCCGTGGACACCGGGACGGCACCGTTGATTCCCGAACCGCGGCGAATCGTCGTCACGCTCCGCCTCGCGCGCGCCGTACCTGACAGCGTCGCCGCGGCACCCTGAGCGCGGCGCCAAGAACTCCGATTGGAGGAGATCGAAACGAAATGAAGCGAACGACCGATGCCACATCCACTGGCGCCGTAGCCGAAGCTCCCGGTGCGTCGAGCGAAGGGCTTGCCCGTCCGTTCCACGGCCTGTCCGCCGTACCCACGAAGATTTTCTTCACGAAGGGCGTGGGGACCCACCGTGACCAACTGCGGTCGTTCGAGCTGGCGCTCCGCGACGCGGGAATCGAGCGCCTGAACCTCGTGCACGTATCGAGCATCTTTCCGCCGCACTGCAAAATCATCCCCAAGGACGAGGGCGTGAAGTTGATCGCCCCCGGCAGTATCGCGTTCTGCGTGATGGCCCGCCAGGCGTCGAACGAGCGCGCGCGGCTCATCGCCGCCTCCATCGGCTGCGCCATTCCGGCCGACAAGAGCCAGTACGGATATCTCAGCGAGCACCATGCCTACGGAGAGACCGACGAGTTCGCCGGCGACTTCGCCGAGGATATGGCGGCCTCCATGCTCGCGACGACGCTGGGACTGGAGTTCGACGAAAACGCGGCGTGGGACGAGAAGGAACAGGTCTTCAAGATGGCCAGCGAAATCGTTCGCACGTTCAACGTCACGCAGTCGGCGGTCTGCTCCGGCAAGGGCTGGACGACCGTTGTCGCCAGCGGCGTGCTCATCTTCTAGCGGACCGAAACACCATCCAAGGAGATCCCATGACGCGACGCAGCACGCGCCGCGCGGTGAACCGCGCGAGCTTGAATTACCTCGTGTTCGGCGTGGCCCTCAGCCTCGCGCTGGGCACGTCACCGGCCCGCGCGGACGAAGCGGTGGCCGATTCCGTCAAGGTAAACGCCGAAGCGGCCAAGGCGGCCGGCGAGGCCAAGGCAACGTCCACGAAGATGAAGGCGAAGGCGAAGTCCAAGCAGGCGAAAGCCGCCAAGGGAGGAGCCGTGACCGAGGGGACGAAGGCGGCGCCGGGAACCATGCCGGTAAAGCCCGACGTGGAGCCGCAACACGTGCAGGTGCAGCACATCCTCATCGCGTTCGCCGGCTCGGGCACGCGTGCGTCGCGACCGATGGAAGAGGCGAAGAAGCTCGCCTACGAGGTCCTGGAAAAGGCGCGTAAGGGCGAGGATTTCGACGCGCTCGTAAAGCAGTACACGGACGATTCCCCTCCGGGAATCTACGGAATGTCGGGGATTGGCGTGGCGGCGGGCGCTGGTGAGTACGCGCGCGACAAGATGGTACCCGCGTTCGGAAACGTGGGGTTCGCCATCAGCGCGGGAAACATCGGGATCGCCGACTACGATCCGCAGACCAGCCCCTACGGCTGGCACATCATCAAGCGACTGAAGTAAGAACGAGCGGCGCTCGCGCCGTCAGTTCACTGGAACGCGGGCGCTCCCGGTCACGGTTCGGGGGCGCCCGCTCCCGTTTCCGGGAGATCCAGCGCGCGAAAGACGAAGCTCGCGACCTCGGTCAATCGCTCGGGCCGCGGGCCGCGCGCCCCCGCGCCCCAGGCGGCGAAGATCGCCGGATTTCTCGTGTGGGTGCCGACGCGCCCGTCCTCGAGATTGCCATGATCGCTCACCACGGCAACGGTGGTCGTCGCGAGGTCGACGTTCGAGAGGACTGTCTGGAGCGCGCGGTCGAGGTCGGTGAGGCATTGGAGGGCGCGATCGCGATCCTGGGCGTGGCCGGCGCGGTCCGTCTCGAAGTACTCGAAGAGCGTGAAACTCCGCGCGGCGTCCTCCGGCATGCTCTGGCGTGCGAGGATCGCTCCCGCCTCCTCCGGCGTGCGGAGTGGCAGGTCATAGCCCCATTCGCGCATCCGCCAGTGGGTGAGATCGTGCATCACGGCGCGCCCCTCCAAGAGGTCCTTCCAGGTGCGAAACGGCCGCCCCGAGGCGAGCGTGGCCAGCGTAGTGGCCGACATGCGCCGCTCGGCTTCGGGACGTTCGAAGAATTTCGGGCCGAAGGCGTTGGCGAAATCGGCCGCCGCTCCCGCTGCCAGGAGCCGCTTCAAGATGGAGTGTTCGAGGATGATCTTCCGTAGCGTTGGCCCCGGGAAACCCGACATGTGGTGGCCCAGCGCGGCGGAGGCATTCACGCCGGTCAGGATCGCGGTCTGGCCCGTGGCGCTCTGCGGAAGCCCCTTCACCCCCATCGTGGCGTCCAGGCCGCCGGCGAGTCCTGGCGGCCCCACGTGCGCCTCCGGCGTTCGGGCATCGGTCAGCGCCAGCGTGGGGAAT
>JANNMC010000251.1:0-2170 GCA_031397435.1 Candidatus Eiseniibacteriota bacterium | reverse complement strand
GAGGTCGAAGGTGGCCAGCCCGCGACGTATCAGCCGCTTTTGCTGGGCATTACGAAGGCTTCGCTCTCGACGCAGAGCTTCATTTCCTCCGCGTCGTTCCAGGAGACCACGCGCGTCCTCACCGAGGCTTCAGTTCTCGGCATGACGGACCACCTGCGAGGCCTCAAGGAGAACGTGATCATCGGCCATCTCATCCCGGCAGGCACCGGAATGGCCGGCTACAAGCAGCTCGAAGTCATTGCAGCCGATGAAGATGAAGTCGAAAAGCCGGCTGGTGATGAGGAAGAAGCAAAAAGTGCTTGACCCGAGGTGCGGGAACTCCGTAGTATCCGTTTCTTTGCGCCCAGAACCAATTGGTATGGAGACATTTAAGTGCCAACCCTGAATCAACTCGTTCGCCTCGGCCGGAAGCGGCAGATTGCCAAGACCGCGTCCCCGGCGCTGAAGAACGCTCCTCAGAAGCGCGGGGTCTGTACCCGCGTTTACACCACGACGCCCAAGAAGCCGAACTCGGCGCTCCGTAAGGTCGCGCGCGTCCGGCTCACGAACGGCTTCGAAGTGACCGCCTACATTCCAGGCGAGGGGCACAATCTCCAGGAGCACTCAATCGTGCTGATCCGCGGGGGTCGTGTGAAGGACCTTCCGGGCGTTCGTTACCACATCGTTCGCGGCACGCTGGACGCTTCGGGTGTGGATGGGCGAAATCAGAGCCGGTCGAAGTACGGGACCAAGCGTAAGAAGAAAGGTTCATAACGAGCCATGCGTCGTGCGGCCTACATCAAAAAGCGGGAGCTGAAACCGGACGCCCGCTACAACAACGTCCTGGTGACGCGTTTCATCAATAGCCTGATGTACGGGGGCAAAAAGAGCACCGCCGAGCGGATCTTCTACGGCGCAATGGATGTCATCGAACAGAAGTCGGGGACCGACGGGTTGACGGTGCTTAAGTCGGCGCTGAACAACGTCAAGCCGATCCTCGAAGTTAAGTCTCGCCGCGTCGGCGGCGCCACGTACCAGGTCCCGGTGGAAGTCCGCCAGGACCGGCGCAACGCGCTCGCCCTCCGCTGGCTGATTTCGTACTCGCGTATGCGCCCGGATCACACGATGGCCGAACGACTTGCGGCAGAGTTGTTGGCCGCTTCGAAGAACGAGGGCGGCGCGGTGAAGAAACGGGAAGATACCCACAAGATGGCGGAAGCCAACAAGGCATTCGCACACTACCGCTGGTAACAGCAAGTTAGAACGGAGTAACGGTGCCCCGGCTGTACGATCTTTCTCATATGCGAAACATTGGCATCATGGCTCACATTGATGCCGGCAAAACGACGCTCACCGAGCGCATCCTCTATTACACGGGGAAGGTGCATCGCATGGGCGAAGTTCATGATGGCGCCGCCACCATGGACTGGATGGAGCAGGAGCGCGAACGCGGCATCACCATCACCTCGGCCGCCACGACCTGCCTTTGGCATGACCACCAGATCAACATCATCGATACGCCCGGCCACGTCGACTTCACGATCGAGGTCGAACGCAGCCTGCGCGTGCTCGATGGCGGCGTTGTGGTGTTTGATGCGGTCGCGGGCGTTGAGCCGCAGTCGGAGACCGTGTGGCGCCAGGCCGACAGGTACAAGGTTCCGCGCATTTGCTTCATCAACAAGATGGATCGCATGGGCGCCGACTTTTGGCGCACGGTGGACATGATCGTCGAGCGCCTGGGGGCGAAGCCTATACCCATCCAGATCCCTATGGGCGCCGAAGCCGATTTCGAAGGTGTGATCGACCTCGTCGAGATGAAGGCGTGGACGTTCACCGGCCAGCGCGATGACGCACCAGAAATGATCGAGATTCCGGAGAAGTTTCGCGCGCAGGCCGACGAGTGGCGCGAGAAGATGCTCTACGCGATCGGCGACGTCGATGACCAGACGGCGCTGAGCCTCCTCGAAGGACATGCGATCTCCAGCCACGAGATTCACGCTGCGCTGCGCCGCGTCACCATCTCGCCGCACAACGACAAGGGCGGCATCACGGTGGCGCCGGTGCTCTGCGGCAGCGCGCTCAAGAACAAGGGCGTGCGCCTGCTGCTCGATGCCGTGGTCGAGTTCCTGCCTTCGCCCGATGACGTGCCGCCGGTGCTCGGTATCGACCCCAAGACCAAGGAAGAAGTCCT
>JANNMC010000222.1:0-3772 GCA_031397435.1 Candidatus Eiseniibacteriota bacterium | reverse complement strand
CGAGGCGCCGACGGCTCCCGTGCGGTGATCCGCGCGAAGACCCTCCTCGCGAATCCCTGCGAGGAACTGCTGCAGGCGCTTCGAACCCGCCTTGGAGCCGGCGCGGTCCGGGTGGCGGAGCCCGATCCCGAGGCGGAGGCGGTCGCGGTTTAGCCGCGGCCGGGAGGGAACGATGAACGGAACGTGGCTCGACTTCGAGAAGCCGATCGTGGAGATCGAGCGAAAGATCGAAGACCTGCGCGGCCTCGCCACGCCCGAAAATCCAAAGGCGATGGAGGAACTGCAGAAGCTGGAGCGCCAGGGCGATCGGCTCCGCCACGACATCTACGCGAAACTGACCCGCTGGCAGCGCGTGAAGCTCGCGCGCCACCCCCGGCGTCCCTACACCCTCGACTACATCAAGCATATCGCCCCCGGCTTCATGGAACTCCACGGCGACCGCCGCTTCGGCGACGATCCGGCGATCGTCGCGGGGTTCGCGATCGTGGACGATCTCCCGATGGTGATCATGGGCCACCAGAAGGGGCGCGACACGAAGGAGAACATCTATCGGAATTTCGGCATGGCGAATCCGGAGGGATACCGGAAGGCGCTTCGCGTCATGACCACGGCGGCGACCTTCGGTCTGCCGATCCTCACGCTGGTGGATACGCCTGGCGCCTACCCGGGACTCGGCGCGGAGGAGCGCGGCCAGTCGGAAGCGCTGGCGCGGAACATTCTCGAGATGTCGCACCTTCCGGTCCCGATCGTCACCGTGGTGATCGGGGAAGGGGGCTCCGGCGGCGCGCTGGCGCTGGCCGTCGGCGACGTCGTGCTCATGATGGAGAACTCGATCTATTCCGTCATCACGCCGGAGGGATGCGCCGCGATCCTCTGGAAGGACGCCTCCAAGGCGGAGCAGGCGGCCGAAGCGCTGAAGCTGACCGCGAAGGACCTCCTGGAGCTCCACGTCATCGACGAGATCATCCCGGAGCCGCTTGGCGGAGCGCACCGCGATCCGGAGGAGACGGCCGTACGGCTCAAGGATTCGGTCCTGCGCCACATCCGTTCGCTGCTGGGGCTTCCGAAGCAGGAACTTCTGGATCGGCGCCTGGAGAAATACCTGAAGATGGGGGTGTATCTCGAAGAGGCGTTGCCCCCCGCGGCCGCACCGGAGGGCGCCACGTCCGATTCTGCCCCCGCGGAGGGCGCCGCGGCGCCGCCCGCACCCTGACCCTCACCGACGAAGGACCATTCCGATGCCGCTGAGCGACGAGCTTCTCGCCCTTCTGGTCTGCCCGAAGTGCCGGGGAGACCTCCGCTACGACCGCGACGCCGAGAGACTGATCTGCGAGGCCTGCGCGCTTCGCTATCCGGTCGTGGACGGCGTTCCCGTCATGCTCCCCGAAGAGGCGGAGAAGATCGAGCGGGCCTGATGCGCCGCCATCTCGCCGGTCTTCTTGCGCTGGCGGCGTTCGCCGCCACGATCGCGCCCGCACCGGCCGTCGGTGCCGAAGCGGACGCCGCTACGTCGTCCGCTCCCGCTCCACGCGTCTCCGCTGAAACCGCCCTTGGGTATCGCGTCCTCGTTCCGATCGGAGCGGCGTTCGTGGCGCACGGGGAGATCGATGGCGTCCCGCTCGATGAAATCGTCCTCCCGGGCGGCGCGGATCTCGCCCCGCCCGGCGCACCCCAGATTCCAACCCTCACCATCTACCTTCGCGTGCCGTGGGATGTCGAGGCTCGCGTCCGGGCCACGCCGGGGTCGATTCGTTCGCTCGGCACGATCCGTCCCACGCCCTACCCGAAGTTGGTCACGGAGGGTGGCGATCGCGCGAGGGCCGGGAACCGCGATTGGCGGCAGGCGCTCGCCTCGCCCGCTTACGCCGCGGCCCCGCCGGGCGATCTCATCCGGCGCACGACGCCGATGGCGGCTGGCGGATCGCGAATTCTGGCTGTCGAACTCGCGCCGGTCCGATGGGAGTCCGCGACCGGTAACGCGTGGCAATTCGACGAGGTGCTCCTCGACGTCTCGTGGGACCGCCCCGTCGAACCGCTTGCCGAAGTCGCCGCGGCCGCTGGCCAGGGACGCGTTTCCGACGAAATCTCGCGTGCCGGCATGTTCGATCCCGGAGACGCGGCGGGTCCGCGATTCGCGCCCCGTCCTCCAGCCGTCGCCCCCGCATCCGCTTCCGCGGGGGGGCCGCTCCGCGTCGATCCCTCCCGGCCGTGGGTTCGCCTCGCCACCACGCGCGCCGCGCTCTATCGCGTGAGCGCCGCCGACCTCGCCGCCGCGGGGGTGGCGATCAGCTCCATCGACCCCACGACGCTTCGACTCTTCCGCGCGTCGCCCGGAGATCTGCCGGAGAGCGTCGATGTCGATGTCGCTCCCGATTCGCTTCGTGAATGCGCGGTCGAGGTGACCGGCGATTCCGATGGCACCTTCGATTCCGGCGACGCCGTCACCTTTTATGGCACCGGGGCGTTCGGATTCGGTTACGACCTGAAACTCGGTGGCAGCTCGGAATACCTGGAAGCGCTCCGGACGTTCGAGTCGACCTACTGGCTCACCTGGGGAGCCGGGCCGGTGGCGACGCCGCCTCTCCGCGTCGCGACACGCTCCGCCGCGCCGCTCTCGGCCGGAGCGCCGCTTCTCACTTCGGTGACGCACCGAATTCACGTCGGCCAGAACCGGTCGCCCTTCGAAGTCGATCTCGTGCTTCCGGGCTACGCTTGGGAGCGCTGGTTCGACCGGCTAATCGTGGAGGGCGCCCGAATCGCCTATCCCCTCACGCTTCCCGGCGCCGTCCCCGGCGGCGCGGGATCACTCCGGCTTCGCCTCTGGGGCGCCGGAAGCTCGATCGGCACCTCGGTTCCCGATCACCTGGCTCGCGTGACCTGGAACCGAGCGCTTGTCGACAGCACGGGATGGAACTTCGCGCTTCCGAAAGACCTGAACGGCGCTGGATTCGCCGTCGGAACGTCGGCTCGCGACACCGTGGAAGTGGGCGTTCCGCTTATCAACGATCCTGGCGATCCAGGACGGAGCGATGCGCAGTACATCGCCTGGTTCGAGGTTGCCTATCCACGCCGGCTGCAGGCCTCGCTCGACACGCTCTTCTTCGCGGCTCCCGACTCGGTTCCCGCGGGTCGCTTCCAGTACGCCGTGAGCGCGGTCGGTGACAGTGCGTCGAGCCGCTTCTACGATCGTACCGACCCCGACCGCCCGGTCCGTCTCGTGGGGGGCGCCTGGAGCGGCGTGCCCGCGTCCTTCACGCTCACGGTGGAGGATAGCGCCGGCGCCGGCTACCGCCCCCGCTACGCGCTCCTCTCGACGGCGCGCGCCGTGCGCCCCTCCGCGATCGCGCTCTACGCGCCTCCGTCCGGCCCGCGCACGATCGGCGATCTGCTCGATCCGGCGAACCAGGCCGACTACATCGTCGTCGCGCCGCCGGCGTTTCACGCGGCCGCGGAATCGTTGGCGGCGGATCGGTCCCGGTTCCTGAGTGGCGTCGCGAGCCCGCTGGCCGCCGTGGTGACAACGGATCGGATCTATGCGCAGTTCGCGGGGGGGACACCCGACGTCGCGGCGATCCGAAATTTTCTGGCCCACGCATTCCGCCATTGGGCGCGGCCTCCGCTCTACGTCTGCCTCCTCGGCGACGCCTCGCTCGACCCACTCAACTACTCGGGGTTGCGAGTGCCCGATCTCGTCCCGACCTACAGCGGGGGATACCACACGGCGCTGCAGCAGCAGTTCTCGCTCGACGACTGGATCGTGCGCCTCGACGGG
>JANNMC010000146.1:0-2048 GCA_031397435.1 Candidatus Eiseniibacteriota bacterium | reverse complement strand
CCCCGCAAGCCGCGTGGCGCACCGCCTGCTTGTCGCGTTCGTTGTGGCGTCCGATTTCGCGGTGGCGGCGGCCGGAATCGCGATCGTGGCATCGCTCCGCTACGACTGGGTCAAGGTGACGGCCGCCCTCCAGAGTGCCGGGGGCCTGGCGATGCTCTTTCTTTCGGCGGTCGCGTGGCTCGGGGCGTTGAGCGCGCGAGGCACCTATCGTCCGCGAATCCTGGTCTCCCGGTCGGACCAACTTACGAGGACATGGAGCGCGGCAGCCCTGGCCTGGCTCGCGACCCACCTCTTCGCCATCTGGTTCAAGGTCGAGATCCCATTCGAGAGCCGCCTGGTCATGGGCCTCTCGTTCCCGGCGACGCTCATCCTCTTTGCCGCGTCGCGACTCCTCGTCGTGCGTCCCCTTGCGAGCCTGGTGCATCGTCGGCTTGCGAAGGGGCCTGTGCTCTTCATCGGGGACGGGGCCCGCGCGCCTGAAGTGGCGAGGGAGTTCGAAGGGGCGGATCACCGCCGCCGACGCGTCTCCCACCACCCCCTTACCGAATTCACTCCTGGGCGAGTAGCGTCCGTCGTCCGGGAGCAGGAGTATGGGGAGGTCTTCGTGCTCCCGGAGGCCGGGCAAGCGGGGGAGGCGCTCGAAGTCGCGTTTGCCGCGCTGGACGCCGGCGCCGACGTCACCCTGATGGCGCCGGAGTTTCATCTGCTGAAGGGAAGACCGAACTCGGAGGCGCTCGACCAGTTGCCGACGCTTCGTTTGCGCCGCCTGGACTACGGCGGACCCGAAGCGTTCTTCAAGCGGATGGTGGATGTCGTCGGCGCCGCCCTCGGTCTCGCTCTTCTCTCGCCATTCCTGGTGGCGATCGCTCTGGCTGTGAGATTGAGTTCGCCTGGCCCGGTGATCTTCAAGCAGGACCGGATCGGCCGTCGAGGGGAGCCGTTCCCGATGTTCAAGTTCCGCACGATGCGCGAGGGGAACGACTCGCGAGAGTACGAGGCCTATTCGCGCGTCTTCATTCGCGAGGGCGCGGCCGCCTCCATCGCCCCCGACGGCAGCAAGATCTACAAGCCACCAGCCGATCCCCGCGTGACGCGGGTCGGCGGGGTGCTCCGGAAGTACTCGCTCGATGAACTGCCGCAACTCTGGAACGTGCTGCGAGGGGACATGAGCCTCGTCGGCCCGCGCCCCTGCATGTTTCACGAGTGGGCGCTCTACGATCCCTGGCAGAAGCGCCGGCTGGACGTGCTTCCGGGGTGTACGGGGCTATGGCAGGTGCGGGGGCGGAGCCGGGTGCGGTTCGATGAGATGGTGATCCTGGATCTCTACTACGCGCACCGGGGCACGCTGTTCACAGATGTGCGGCTGATGGTGCAGACGGTGCCGGTGATGCTGTTGGGACGCGGGGCCTACTAGAGGATCTTCACCACGCGAATTCGCCGCGCAGCGTGAGGGGCGCGGCCGTGTGGTCCCGTCCCGCGGTGTGCAGGAAGTTCGTAGCCCTGCTCGCCCCGTATCCCGCCTCGATCTTCCACTGGCGGCTAGGCCGGTACGCGATCCTGCCTGAAACGCGCAAATCCTCGCTCACCACCCCCGCAAACTCGCTCGCGTTGGCCGTTCCGCCGGACGGTTTGTCGTAGAAGTCGCCGACCTCGCCCTCGCCCTTCTTCCGCCACTCGCCCCGGAGCGCGAATTCCCAGGCAGCGCCTCGCTCGTAGGTTATATCTGCCCTGACCAATGCCACATCCGGCCCGAGGGCGAAGCCGAACGGGAAGTTGTCGTGCTCGAAGTTGTGTCCGTGCCAGGCCGAGTATGCATAGTTGTTCACGCGATTGTAATCGAGCCCCGCGCCCAGCGCATCGCGCCCGCCGCGCGCCGCACACCGATGCTCCACGCCAGCCTGGTAGCCGATCATGTCGGGCTTGTAGTCGTTGCTGAAGGAGATGTCGTCCACCATCAGCTCGCCCCACGCGCGCCAACCGGGCCGGGGAGTCCACGCGATGTCGGCGGACCAGAGGACGTTGTTCTTCGCGATCGCGATTCCCGAGAT
>JANNMC010000178.1:0-3770 GCA_031397435.1 Candidatus Eiseniibacteriota bacterium | reverse complement strand
CTGCCGGCCACGATCAGATCATCGAACAAAGCGTTGCGCACTTGCGAGACGTTGCCTGTTTCGAACGAGAGCCCTGCATAGATCGGGTAACTGAGGGGGAGTGCGCCGGGCACCGCGATGCGCCGGTAGGTCACGATCTTTCCCTGTATCGAGTGCTTGCCGGCGAGCTGATAGCGGTCGAGTCCAGAGAGATTCAGGAACCCGCCCATGTGAGCGATGTTGGCCACGGCGTCGCTCGCGCCCCACGCCGTCTGTCCCGCCACCGAGAGCAGCACCGAGTTCTTCCTGAACGTGAAGGCCTGTGCGATGCGCCCCCGCACGAGCTCGTAGTCGTCGTCCGCCCCGAGCGACTCGCGAACGAGTCCGAACGCGAGCCGCGACAGGTTCCCGTGATTTGGGAAGTGAACATTGTCGAACGTGTCGGTCGCGAACCGGGCGTAGAACCCGCCGCTGCGAAAGTGATCCGGATCCACAGCGGTCCCGATCACGGTACGCGCGTGTCCGATGTCATAGATCAGGCCGACGCGGGCCTCGCCCCAGTTCGAGAGCTGGCGGCCGAGATCGACGCCGAAGTTGGTCTGGCGCACGAGGAACTCTCCCGTGCGCTCGTCGCCGTTGTAGACGGGGAAGCGCTCGCGCCGGAACTCGAAGCTCGGCGCCACGAACCAGCGGCTCTTCGCGTCGAAGGGCTGCCAGAACTCCGTGAGCAGACGCTGCGTGCTGCCGATCTGGATGTCGTTTCGCCATTCGGCGCCGAGCCCGTTGAACGGCTGGACGGTGTAGTTGAACGCGAGGTTGTATTCGCTCGAGTTCTCGAAGTTCTCCGAGAGGTTGAGCCCGAAGCGCAGGTACTGCGGCCCCCACGATTTCTCGCGCGCGTCGATCTCGAGCAGGAGGCCGTCGGGCTCGCGCTTGAGCGCGTAGTCGACGCGCTGAAAGGCGTCGATGCCATACACCTCCTCGACGTCGGCCTCCAGCCGAGCGACGTCGAGCGGTTCTCCGGCGCGAGTCTCGAGCCGCGCCTGGAGGACATCGTCCCGGAGCTCCGAGTCGTTGGCGATTCGCACGACGTCGATCATCGGCGGCGCGTACTCGCCGTGGCGCTGGCGTGCGAGCAACACCGCATGGTTGGCCTCGGAGATCGATAGCCGGTCGAGCTCCGAGAGCTTCGCGCGCGCTGCAGCCTCGCCGCGGGGCGCCACCCTGGAGCCGAGCTCGAAGGAGCCGGTGGAGACCCCTTCGAGGTCGGGCCTTATCAGGATGTCGTGCGGGCGCATCAGCGCGAGCTGCCGCTCCGTCGTGGAGACGACCATCAGCGAGATCAGCTGGCCCACCACTATGGCGGCGTTGGTGATCTTCTCGCGCGGATCGAGTGGCGTTCCCACGTCGACCACGATCACCACGTCGGCGGCCATGCCGAGCGCGAGATCGACCGGCGTGTTGTTGGAGATGCCGCCGTCTACGAGCAGCTTCTCTCCGTACTCGACCGGCGCGAAGATGCCCGGCATCGACATGCTGGCGCGAACCGCGGTCGCCAGATCGCCGGACGCGTGCACCTCGGCCTTGCCGGTCACGACGTCCGTCGACACGACGCGGAACGGGACGTGCAATTGATCGAAGTCGTAAACGTCGGCCACCGGCAGGAACAGGCGGCGCAGGATCAGATTGAGCTTCTGTCCCTGGACGAGCCCCCACGGCAGCGCGATCCCACCGTCCTTCACGCCGAGCTTCAGCGAGGTGAGAAAGTTGAGGTCGTCTTCCTTGCGCCGGAAGGAGCGCTCCGCGCGCGCGGGTGCGTCGTCGAACGCGTCCGCCCAGTCGATGTCGTCGACGATCTTCTCCATCTGGTCGGGCGAATAGCCCGCCGCGTACAGCCCGCCGATGATCGAGCCCATGCTCGTGCCGGTAATTAGGTCGATCGGCACGTGCCTCTCTTCGAGCACGCGAATCACTCCGATGTGCGCGATCCCGCGCGCGCCGCCGCCCGAGAGCACGAGGCCGACGCGCGGGCGAGCCTTGGGCGCCGCAACCGCCTCGGGCAGCTGTTCTCCCGAGCTCGGGAAGGGACACCCGAGCAGAAGCGCGACTGTCATCCAAAAAGATCTTGCGCAGATGGGAAGCCGCATGGATTCTCCTCGATCGTAAACCATGGATACTGGAGTATTCGATGAAACGATCAATTCTATGCGTGTTGTTACTGGCGCCGCTCTTCGGAGCGCTCCCGGTCGTGGCCGATCCTGCTTCCGAAACCGCCGCCGATCGGTGTGTTGGCAAGGTACGACTGCGCGGCGCGATCTACGACTATCAGAACGGGACGCTGCAGCCCGGGATTGCCGAGATGCTCGATGGCGTCGCTAACGCATTCCGCGAGCGCTGCCCCGAGAAGCTCCTAATCATTGAGGCGCACGCCTACGAGATGCCGACGCCGGAACTCAACCAGCGCCTGTCCGAACTGCGCGCCCACACGCTGCGCTGGGAGTTCGCCAAGCGCGGCATTTCCGAGTCGCAAACGATGCCGGTAGGGATGGGAAGCACGAAGCCGCTGGTGCCCACGACGGACCCGGAAGCGATGCAGCAGAACCGCCGGATCACGTTCCGCGTCGCGGACTAGAGCCGGCGGCCCGCTACTTCTTGGGCTTGATCTTCGTGATCTTCGAGCCCTGGAGCCCGAGGCCCGCCATCAGGCCCTTCTGGCTGAAGAATGAACGCGTAGACGCCCCCCTCATCCAATACGTGTCTACGTTTGTGGTGAAACAATCCGGCGAGAACTTCAATCGCCACGTCAGTACCGGCGTCGCCCCCAAGGCCTACCTCGACGAGATGCTGGCAGAACCGTTTGCGCCGTTCGGCTCTTCGCCCGCCGGCGCAGCCGTCTACCAACTCGGCCCGTTCGGCACGGCGACGAAGAAACTCAGGCAACTGGATTTGAACGATTGATCCGCAAAAATTGAGCCGCGAAGACAAAATCAGGGTTCGCCGGACTCAGGTGGCGAGGACGTCGGGGGGCTCGGCGACATGCTGCAGAGCTTCTTCTTCTTGCCGAAGGAAGCGGGCTGGGTCCTCGCCGCGGGGCCGGTGCTCGGCTAGGCCACTGCGTCGGACAGCCGGATCGGCTCGGAGAAGTGGACGCTGGGGCCGACGGTGCTCGCGTTGAAGCAGGATTCTGGCTGGACCTACGGGCTGCTGGCGAATTACGTCTGGTCCTTCGCGGGCGACGACAGCCGCGACGACGTGAGCGCGACGTTCCTGCAGCCCTTCGTTTCATTCACGACGAAGAAGTTCACCACGTACGGCTTCAATACCGAGTCGCTCTACGACTGGGAGCACGAGGAGTGGACCGTTCCGCTCAACGTGTCGGTGAGCCAACTGGTGAAGCTCGGCTCACAGCGGCTGAGCCTTTCGCTCGGCTCGCGCTACTACGCCGACAAACCCCAGGGTGGGCCCGAGTGGGGGCTGCGCTTCTCGGTGACGTTGGTTTTTCCGAAGTGATTGCCGTTGACTCCGCCGGGGCGCTCCTTCAACCTGCGGCTCCTTCTACGGGGATATTCGCATGACTCGTCCGCTCGCCTCGATCGTTCTTCTGCTGACTATGTCCTTCACCTAGTGCATGTGCGGCGGGGGAAGCGACACCATCGTTCAGACTAGGGAGACGCGTGGCAAGCGCTTTAGCGACCTGAAGGGTTCGCTGGACTCAGGCGCGATCAATCAAGCGGAGTACGACCGGATTCACGCGAGAATCTTGAAAGAGTGCAAGTAGGCGCCGTCCGCGC
>JANNMC010000177.1:0-20535 GCA_031397435.1 Candidatus Eiseniibacteriota bacterium | reverse complement strand
GAACTGCGCGGCCATCCCCGACGAGTTGATCGAGTCAGAACTCTTCGGGCACGAGCGGGGCGCCTTCACGGGAGCCACGCAGGCGAGGAGGGGCCGATTCGAGGATGCGCACGGCGGGACGCTCTTCCTGGACGAGGTGGGCGATTTGAGCCAGCGCGCCCAGACGAAACTCCTCCGCGTCCTCCAGGAGCAGGAACTGATGCGCGTCGGCGGCAATCGCGCGATCAAGGTGGACGTCCGTGTCATCGCCGCGACGAATCGAGGGCTGACCGCCCTCGTGAAGGAGGGACGCTTCCGGGAGGACCTCTACTATCGCCTGGCGGTCGTGCCGATCACGGTGCCCCCGCTTCGCGACCGCTCCGAGGACGTCCCACTCCTCGTGGAACACTTCGCGACGCAGATTGCCAGGGTCGCCGGCGGGACGCCCCGCCACTTCGCGCCGGCCGCCATTGACCTCCTTCGCCACTACCCCTTCCCCGGAAACGTGCGGGAGCTGCGGAATCTGGTGGAGCGCCTCCTGATCATGGCGCGCGGACCCCTCATCGGCGCGGAAGAAGTTGCCGCGGTCCTACCGCGTGCGGACGCGGGCGCCACGGACGCTTTGTCGGGGGTAGCGCGGCTCGCCGACGAAGTTCGAGAGTTCGAGCGGAGCCGAATCGAGAGCGCGCTGCTCGCGGAGGGGGGGAGCATGACGAAGGCGGCGGCACGGCTTGGCCTTGAGCGAAGCCATCTCTACAAGAAGATGAAGAAGCTCGGCTGGGGACCGGAGCGCTGGAATCCCTGAATGCAGCCTGATCTGCGCGAAGGGTTGTGTGCCTACAGACGGAATTCGACCGGCAATTCGATCCAAACCGCGACCGCCTTGCCTTCGCTCAGGGCAGGCTTGAAAACGAACCCCGTCGCCCATTTCAGAGCGGCTTCGTTCAGCCCCATGACCCCACGAGCCACCCTCACATTCTTCACGCTTCCATCCCTCCCCACCAGAACGTGAAGAATGACTTTCCCCTCGACACGAGCCTGCCGAGCGGCTTCGGGGTAAACCAGCTCTGGCCTCGAAACTTCGGTGGGCGGTTCCTCATAGTAGACGAACTCTCCTTGCGGAGGATCTCCCGTGGACGGCGGCTCGTTCGGCAGCACGGCAGGTTCCCTGTGCCGCGCGCCGATTTCGGGATCGCGAACGAACCAATGTGCCGGCGCGTTCTCGACGGAAATGCCCTTCGCCACCAGGGTGTCTCTGCTTGCCAAGCGAAGCCGCTGTTCCGGCTCGAGCACCTTCCACCAGTTGGCGAACCTCAGCCTGGCGCCTTCTCCCTCGTTTCCCCGGGTAGATTCGACGAACACGAACCTCCCATCGCAGAGGATGTATTCATGAATCGAATCCTGCTCTACCAGCTGGTATGTGCGATCCGGACGAACCCTGAGTATCCGGTCGCGCCGGCAGCGTTGCGGATTGGCGCAGTCACGCGGCAGGGCCCCCTTTGTCTCAAGCCACCGCCAGTCGCCATAGAGAAGCGCGGCATCCCGCGGCACCCATCGGCCGAGCGTATCCGGGCTCGTGATTGTTGGAGACGCGGACGAGAGGCTCGGAGCGAGAAGCAGAATCAAGACCGCCGCGGGGCCGCCGAGACGGCAAGACTGTCGAGCCCAGGTTGCCCTCATCGCGCTACAGCAGCTTCCGCTTCCGCGCTCCCGCTTCGAGCTCCTCACGGAATTTCGGGTGCGCGATGCCGATGAGCGCGCGCGAGCGCTCCCGCATCGACCTGCCGTGGAGGTCGGCCACGCCATACTCGGTGGCCACGAAGTGGACGTCGGCGCGCGAGGTCACGACACCGGCCCCCTCGTCCAGGTAGGGCACGATTCTCGAGATCTCCCCCGACTTCGCGGTCGAAAGTAGCGCGATGACCGCCTTCCCCCCCTTCGCGCGGGAGGCGCCACGGACGAAGTCGACCTGCCCTCCGAAACCGGAGTAGACGGAATCGCCGATGGAGTCGGAGCAGATCTGGCCGGTCAGATCGACCTGGATGGCGGAGTTGATCGCGACCATCTTGTCGTTCTGGGCGATCACGAAGGGATCATTCACGTAGTCGCTGGGATGGAACTCCACGATGGGATTATTGTGGATGAACTGGAACAGCTTCTTCGAGCCGAGGACGAAGGAAGCGACGATCTTCCCCGGGTGAAGCGTCTTCCGTTCGCTGGTCACGATCCCCGCCTCGACCAGCTCCACCATCCCGTCCGAGAACATCTCGGTGTGAACGCCGAGGTGCTTGCGGTCGCGAAGGTGGTTCAGGACGGCGTCCGGGATGCCACCGATTCCCAACTGAAGCGTCGCCCCATCGTCCACGAGCGCCGCCACATTCCGACCGATATCCTCGAACGCCTGCGACATGCGCACCCGCGGTAGTTCGGTCAGCGGATCGTCGGCCTCGACGAAGTACGTGACGTTTCGAACATGGATGAAGCTGTCCCCCAGGACGCGTGGCATGTTGGGGTTCACTTGGGCGATGACCACGTTGGCCATGGAGGCGGCGGCCTTCGTGCATTCGACACCCACTCCGAAACTGCAAAAGCCGTGCTCGTCGGGAGGCGAGACGTGGATGAGCGCCACGTCGACGGGGATCGTCTTGCTCGTGAAGAGCCGCGGAATCTCGGAGAGGAAGATCGGGATGTAGTCGGCACGCCCCTCATTCACGGCGTCGCGTACGTTCTTCCCGATGAAGAGTGCCGTGTGCCGGAAGTGCTTCTCCATGCCGGGGCGCACGTAGTCGGCGCGGCCGAGCGACATGATGTGGACGATGCGAACGTTCTCCAGCTCTTCGCGCCGCGCCACGAGCGCGTCGAGGAGCCGGAGCGGGGTCGCGCAACCGGGATGAACGTACACGGTATCGCCAGAGCAGACCGTCTGGAGCGCCACTTCGGCCGAGACGAGCTTCTCGTGGAAGGCCGCTTGCGCCGGGGGGCGGCTCGCGGAAGAAGAGATTGTGGCCGCGCTATCGTGCGACATCATAGCTCCATTCGCTCTCGAGACCCCGGAACGGCAGGTCGAGCGACGAGGCGATCTTCTTCTTGAGGAGGAATCCACCGTGGGTATGCACCCCGCGAGCGAGCGCCGGGTTCGATCGGAGAATCGCCTCCGGCCCCTGCCGTGTCAATTCTATGAGGTACGGGAGGAGGATGTTCGACAGCGCCACGGTGGCGGTGCGCGGAACGAGCGCGGGAATGTTCGGGACGCAGAAATGCGTGATCCCTTCCTTGATGTAGGTCGGCTCGACGATGGTGGTCGGGCGCGACGTGGTGGAGCAACCGCCCTGGTCGATCGATACGTCGATGAAGAGGGAGCGCGGACGCATCTTTCGTACGAGCGCCTCGTCGATGACGTGGGGGGTGGCCTCCAGCTCCATGAAGACCGCACCGATCAGAACGTCGGCCACCGGCACGAAGCGCTCCACGTTGTAGGGGGTTGCGACCGCGGTCACGACGGAGCTTCCGGAGCGATTGGCCACGCTGCGCAGGCGGTCGACGTTCTTGTCGAGGACGATGACTTGTGCCCCCGCCGCAAGGGCGCGCCGCGCGGCCGTCGCCCCGACGATCCCCGCGCCGAGGATCACCATGACTCCGGGTGGCACGCCGGGAATCCCGTCGAGCAGGATGCCGCGCCCTCCCTGCCGCGCCTGGAGATAGTGCGTGGCGATCGGCACGACGAGCTTGCCCGCGATCTCGCTCATCACGGTCAGCACCGGACGTTTCCCGCGCTGTTCCTCGATCGCCTCGAAACCGATGGCCGTGACCCGGCGTTCCAGGAGGAGCGATACGAGCCCCTTCGGCATGTTCGAGAGCTGAAGGAAGGAGAAGAGGATCTGTCCCTCCTCCAGCTTGCGGCACTCCTCCCAGGAGGGTGGAATGACCTTGAGCACGAGTCGCGACCGGCCGATCGCCTCGTCGGCGGAGTAGACGACGGTCGCTCCAGCGTCCCGATAGGCCTGATCGAGGTAGCCCGATCCGGCGCCCGCCTCCGTCTCGATGACGACGCGGTTCCCCTGCTTTACCAACTCGCCCACGGCGAACGGGACGAGCGCGACGCGGGTCTCCCCCACGTAGGTCTCTTTCAGGATTCCAATGTCCATCTCAGACCAGCTCCTCGATCATGGCAGGGCGCTTCGACGCCGACGCTTCGCCGGCGTTCCTCTGCTGCGCCTCCACCACCGCGATCGACGCGATGTGGATGATCTCGTTGTCGTCGGACGTATGCGTCACGACATGGATCGGCTTGGCAAGGCCGGCCAGGATGGGGCCGATCGTCTCGGCGCCAGCCAGCCGCTGCATGAGTTTGTACGCGAGATTGCCCGAATGCAAATCCGGAAAGACGAGGACGTTGGCGTCGCCCTGGATGCGGCTGAACGGGAAGTGCTCGCGCGCCGCCTCGGGGTCAATGGCGGGCTCCAGCTGCATTTCCCCGTCGATTCGGAGGTCCGGAGCGCGCTTGTTGACGATGGCCACGGCGTTCCGTACCACGTCCACCACCGGATGCTTCACCGAGCCGAAGCTGGAGAAGGAGAGCATCGCCACGCGCGGTTCGAATCCGAATTCCCGCGCCACGCCGGCGGCCAGAATGGCAATCTCTGCCAGGATTTCCGAGGTCGGCTGAATATTCACGGTGGTGTCGGCGAAGAAGTAGCACTTCCCCTTGAAGATGATGCAGTAGACGCCGCAGACGCGCGTGATGCCGGGGCGGAGCCCGATGATCTGAAGCGCCGGGCGGATCGTCTCGGGATAGTGCTGAGTCACCCCCGACACGAGTCCATCGGCGTCGCCGAGGTGGACCATCATCGTGCCGAAGTAGTTCGGGTCCCGCATGAGGAGCTCGGCGTCCTTCCGGCGGAGCCCCTTCCGCTGCCGGAGTCGGTAGAGTTCGTCGGCGTAGGCCCCGCGTTTCGGATACTGCCGCGGGTGGATCAGCTCGATCCCCTCCAGCGACACGTCGAGCTGCTGCGCGGCCTTCTGGATCTCCTCTGTCTTCCCCAGCAGCACCGGCCTCGCGATTCCCTCCGCGACGAGATGCGCCGCCACCCGGAGGATGCGCGGATGGAGCCCCTCCGGGAAGACGATCCGGCGCGGCTCGCGAATGGCGCGATGAATCACGGCACGAGCGATCTCGCGCGACTTTCCAAGCCGCGCCTCGAGGCGCTCCCGGTACTCGTTCAGATCGAGCTGCACCCTCGCCACGCCGGTCTTCATGGCGGCCTCGGCCACAGCAGGCGCAACCCAGAGGAGGACGCGCGGATCGAACGGCTTGGGAATCAGGTAGTCGGGACCGAAGTGGAGCGTCTCGACTCCGTACGCCTTCGCCACCGCATCGGGAACGTCCTCCTTCGCCAGCCCGGCCAGCGCGCGAACGGCGGCCAGTTTCATCTCGTCGTTGAAGCGGGTGGCTCGCACGTCGAGCGCGCCGCGGAAGAGGAACGGGAAGCCGAGGACGTTGTTCACCTGGTTCGGATAGTCGGAGCGTCCCGTCGCCATGATCACGTCGGGCCGTGCCGCCTTGGCGTCGGGATAGCTGATCTCCGGGTCCGGGTTCGCACAGGCGAAGATGATCGGACTCGCCGCCATGGATCGAACCATCTCCTGCGTCACGAGGCCCGCGCTCGAGAGCCCGAGGAGGACGTCGGCGCCCTGCAACGCGTCCGCCAATGTTCGCGCCTTGGTGTCGGCGGCGAACTCGGCCTTGTAGGGATTCATGTCCTCCGCGCGGCCTTTGTAGATGACGCCCTTCCGGTCGCACATGGTGATCTGCTCGCGCCGGACGCCGAGTTGCGTGAAGAGCCGCGCGGAGGCGATGCCGGAGGCGCCGGCTCCGACGATGACCATGCGGATGTCGGTGATCTTCTGCTTGGTCACTTCCAGCGCGTTCAGGAGCGCCGCGCCGGTGATGATGGCGGTGCCGTGCTGGTCGTCATGAAAGACCGGGATCGAGACGAGCGATTGCAGCTTCTCCTCGATGACGAAGCACTCGGGCGCCTTGATGTCCTCGAGATTGATCCCGCCAAAGGTCGGTTCCAATACCTGGCAGACTCGGACGATCTCATCCGGATCCTTCGAGTCGATCTCGATGTCGAAGACGTCGATGTCGGCGAATCTCTTGAAGAGAATTCCCTTCCCCTCCATGACCGGCTTCCCCGCGAGGGGGCCGATGTTGCCGAGTCCGAGGACGGCCGTTCCGTTGGTGATGACGGCCACGAGGTTTCCCTTGGCCGTGTATTCGTAGGCCAGTTCTGGGTTCTTTTCGATCGCAAGGCAGGGCTCGGCGACGCCGGGCGTGTAGGCGAGGGAGAGGTCCTTCTGCGTGGCGCAAGGCTTGGTGGCGACAACCTCGATCTTCCCGGGACGTCCGCTCCGGTGATACTCGAGGGATTCTTTCCGCAGCGCGTCAACCATGATGGCGTAACCCCTTTCGATTAAGGCGCCTACGGCAATCCGCCGTGGCGTCCCGTCTCTCTCATTCTCGACCTTGCCGGGGGGATCGCAAGGTGGCCCCTCGTAGTAGTCCGAGGGGCGCACAAAGGCACCTCCGGCGGAGGTCCGAGCGCGAATCGGCACGAATCCGAAACGAAAAACGCTTCCGTGACCTAAGTCACGGAAGCCGCTGTGGTTCCGGCAGCATAGTTGGCCTCGGGATTCCGGCGGTGCTCGGCGGTATGCCTGCCTCACGGCCTTCGCACCTCGAATCGCGCGCTCATGACCGAGGGTCAGAATTGCTCCCCACGAGCCGCCGATGCGCCGCCGGCCCCTATTTCTCCGCGATCCCCGATGCCATCTCCCGCAAGAGCGCGGAATTCTTGAGCTCGATCTTCCCCCGCGAGAGCGTGATCGCCCCCAGGCGCTCGAATTCCTTCAGCAATCGGCTGACCACTTCCCGCGCCGTACCGAGATCCGAGGCGAGCTCCGCGTGCGTGGTCTCTACGCTAGTCCGAGGGGTTCCGCTCTCCTGAAAGATGTCATGGAGCCGGCGCGCGAGCCGCTGGTCCATGCGGCGGAATGCCACTTCTTCGACAAGCGACATCATTTCGGTCAATCGTGTGGCGAACGTCTGGAAGACGAACGTGCGAAGCGATTCGTGTTCCCCCATCCAGCGTCGAAACGTCTCGGCGGGGATGACGAGCGCCTCCACGTCCTCCTCGACGCGGGCCATGGCGGGGACCGGGCGATCCGAGAGGATGCAGGAGACGTTCAGGGGGCAGGCTTCCCCGGCCCCGACATTGTAGAGCGTGATCTCCTGGCCGCTCTCAGCCAGTTTGAAGACTCGCATTCGCCCGGACAGGAGAACGGCGAAGTGCGCGCAGGAATCGCCTTCCCTCAGGAAGTAGGCGCCCGACTCCAGGCGCACGACGCTCGCGGCCAGCGCGATCTGACGCTGAAGTTCCGGCGGCGCCTGGATGAAGAAGGGGAACTTGAGAAGGGCTTGGCGTTTCTGGTCAGCGGCGCGATCGCCGGTAACGGGATGGGACATGGGGAGTCCTCCACGATGGGGGTCAGAGACGGACTGCTTGGCGACCCCGCACGTCGAGTTATAGCCCATCCTGGGCGCGGGGGCTACCCGCGAGGATCAACCCCGGGGAGAGCCTCAGGGACGCGGAAACTTCTCCATGATGATGCTCAGCATGAGGACGGTTGCCGCGACGAAGACGAGCATCGTGAGCGCGAATCCAAATCCCGAGCGTGGCGTTCTCTCTCGCATGGCGAACATTGCACTTCGCAATGTGCGTGCCATTTCGCCGCGAGACCAACGGGGCGCGTAACTCGTTACGGCGTAGCAGTCGCTCACGCGCCGCACGACTTCGCTTCCGCCGTCATCTCGCGAAAACTCCCAAGTTTGGGTGAGATGGCTCAATCGGGCCATCCTCCTTCGCGATCGGCTCGCCTCTGGCGCCGGGCGACGGAAAGGGCGGGCGACGCCACGCTAACCATATGCATTTCAATATATTGCTACTCAATCTTAAGAAATCAGATCGCTGTGTCGATAGGAGTCGTATGCGAGTGTTCTGGCCCTTTGCCCTGATCATCTCCGGCTGCTTGCTGGCAGGCTGTGCCGGCCCTCGCTCTCTCGGTTCGAGCGGGCTCCGTTCAGAAAGCGGGATGGCCTCCTACTACGCCTCCGAGTTCCACGGTCGAGAAACTGCGAGCGGGGAAACGTACCGGAAGGACGGACTGACCGCTGCGCACCGGACGCTCCCGTTCGGGACGCGAGTCCGCGTCACGAACATCGGGAATGGCCGGAGCGTCGTCGTGAAGGTCACTGACCGGGGCCCCTACCGGCGCGAGCGGATCATCGATCTCTCGAAACGCGCCGCGCGGGAACTTCAGATGATTCAGGCGGGCGTCGCGCGCGTGCGAATCGACGTGATCGACTAGCGACGTCGAGGCAGTCGCCGGTTTCGTTGGCGAGCTTCAGCGCCCCCTCACTTCTTCTTCGGCACGCCCCAACCCGCGCCTCGCCCAGCCCACGATTGCTTCTCGACCGGAAGATGCCCCACGTCGCTGTAGATGATGAGCCGCGTTCCGCCGTCCGGCCGCACGGAGATGACGGTCAGCGATGCATGTCCGATGTCGAGCGACGTCCAGTGTCTCGTGTCGTTCCCCAGCGCGCGGTTCACGAACCACCGAATGACGTTCCCATGGCAGACGAGGACGTCGTGCTGATCCGCTGCCGGTGCGGGAACGAAATACTTATCCCAGGCCGCCTCCATCGAAGCCTGGCAGGCGGCCAGCTCCGCGGGGCTGCTTTCCTCGTCCAGCCCGGGCCTCGACGACGGCGAGGTGCACTCGGCGATCAGGGTATCGTGCGTCGCCGTCCGTCCGATCACCGCCCCGATCTCGTCGGCGGTTTCCATCGCGCGGAGGAGATCGCTGCTCACGAAGAGCGCGGGCGTCACCGGGAGCGCGGCGAGGCGTTCCCCCAGCAGGTGTGCCTGCTCCCGTCCCTGCCGGCTCAGCCCGTTGGCGACTCGGTCGTCCAGGGAGTCGACCCGGTCGTAGTGGCCGTGGCGAATCAGCGTGACGTAGCGCACTCCCTGGGGCGCCGGCGGATCGGCGGCGTCCGCGAGCGTCGCCGCGGTGATCCCGACGGCCGTGATCCCGGCGAGGGTAGCGGCCCGGAGCCGTCGCTCACCGCGTCCCCTCGGCGCCGGCGCGGATTGGTGCCGGTTCAAGCGATCACGCTTTCACGTTTCCGCGCGGCCGCGTGATGGAGAATCAGGATCAGGGCCACGCAAGCGCCGTAGTCACCCCAGCGCTCGATCGTTTCGAAGATATCCACGGCTCGTCCCGCGAACGGATAGAGCGACTCCGTGAAGAGCTTCCAGAAAAAGACGAACCAGAGCAACGGCGCGGAGACGCGAACCGCCACGAGCATGCCAAGCGCGATCTCGAACCAGCCGATGGCGCCGAGAAGCCCCGGCGTGGCGGCGATACCGAGGACCTTCAGGTGCTCCACGTACATCCCCTTCTGCGCGATGGCGACCAACCCGCCGTGGCCTACGAGCAGAAGCGCAATGGATAACTGGAGCACCAGGCGGACCTTGGCGATCGTCGCGTCGGAGAGCTTCGACTCCGGCTCCTCCGAAACCTCGAAGCCGTTCCACCACGTCTTCATCAGCCCCATGCCGCCGGCGAGGAGGATGAAGGCGAGCGGAGGTCCGAAATTGCCCGCGCGCTCGGGGACTTCGAACCAGCTCATCCCCGCGAGCGGCCTAAGGAGTGGCGTGAAGCAGGCCCAGAGGAACGCCTTCCAGAGAAGGAAATTTCGCGGACGCACGAGGACCAGGATTCCCAGCACGATGTCGGCCCACCCGACCCAGGGGAGGAGGCTCCAGGCGGCCGCCTCCGAGAAGCCCATCGGCGTGATGAGTCCGACCCACGCCGGCTTGGAGATCGCGCCCCAGAAGCCGTGGCCGATAAAGCAGAGCGCGACACTCAGCCGGAGTACCCACTCCAGCTTGTCCATGAACTCACGCTTGGAGCGGGCCCTGACGTAGCGGAACGGATTCAGGACTCCCCAGAGATGGACAAAGTGGCGACCGAATCCTTTGGTGGGAATCCACGGGGTATCCCTATCTTCTCGGCGTGCGGCCAACGTCCCCCCTATTTCGGCTCGATCGCTTCCGGTGGCTTCGGGTCCTGCTTCTTCATGGGCGGGTCGTCGTGAAGCGCACGCATCGCCGGTGTCTCCAGATCGTCGAACTGTCCGCGCTTGGCCGCCCAGAGATAGGCGAATACAGCAACCCCGACCACGATCAGGGCCAGCGGCAGGACGATGTAGAGAACACTCATGAATTCAGGGTGAACGTTCGGCTCTTCCACGACGCGAGCACGACGGTCATCGAACTCGCCGGCATGAGAATGGCGGCGATGAGGGGATTGATGACCCCGGTCATCGCCAGCGCGGCCCCGAGGAGATTGTACCCGACCGAGAAGACGATGTTCCATCGAATGACGGCGAGGGTTCGCCGCGACCCTTCCACCAGAATCACGAGATTCTCGAGCCCCGGACGCGTGAGGTAGACGTCGGCCGAGGCGAGACACGCCTCCGCGCCGCCACTCACTCCGACTCCGACGGTCGCCCGGGCGATGGCGGCGGCGTCGTTCACGCCATCCCCCACCATCACGACCCGGCCGCGCCCCTCGGCCTCCTCGATGACACGGAGTTTCTCTTCCGGAGTCGCGCCACCGCGGCACTGCTCGGGCGAGAATCCAAGCGAGGCGCCGACCGCCGCGACGATGGCACGATCGTCCCCCGAGAGAAGGTGCGGGACGTAGCCGCGCGTTCGGAGATCCTCCAGGGAGGCGAGTGCGTCGTCGCGAAGGGGATCGCCGAAGACGGCACGACCCGTGACGCGGCCATCGACCGCCACCCATACCGGCGTTCCCGGAGGTGCGGGCAATCTTGCGGAGGCGCCTGCAGCGACCGCGTCGGTAAGTGGTCCCGTGGCGCGCGCCGAAACAAAGGCAGGAGAGCCGACAACGACGCGATGGCCGCTCACCATCCCTTCCAGGCCACCCCCGGCGGTGTAGGAGACCTCATCCGCCGCGCCACGGGTCGTTGACGGCCATGCCGCCTCGAATCCCCTGGCGAGCGGGTGGGACGAATGCCGCTCCAACGCCAGGACCAGCGGCTTCGCCTCCTCCGGCCCCTCCCACGCCAGGAGCGAGGTCCGTCCCTGTGTCACGGTGCCGGTCTTGTCGAAGTAGATCGTCCCTGGCTGGGCCAAGGCTTCCAGCGCCGCGCCGCCCCGGATCAGGATCCCCCCACGGGCGGCCCGTCCGATCGCCACCGAGACCGCGAGCGGCGTGGCGAGCGCGAGGGCGCAGGGGCAGGTGACGATGAGGAGCGCGATCGCCTGATCGACGGCGAACGAGGGCGACGTGCGCCACCAGAGCAGAAGCGTCACGAGGGCCAGTGCGAGGACCACGAGAACGAAGATGCCGGAGAGCCGGTCGGCCAGCGCCACGACGGGGGCGCGGCGCTGGGCGCCGGCTTCGGCCTCGCGAAGGATCTGCCCCAGACGGCTCTCCTCTCCCGCGCGATCGACGCGCAGGCGGAGGATCGACCCTCGATTGACCGTCCCGGCGAAGACAGCCGCGCCGGTCGCGACGGTGACGGGCCTCGACTCGCCGGTGAGGAGCGAGAGATCGAGGGCCGAGCGCCCTTCCACCACGACGCCGTCGGCCGGAAGCGTCTCCTCCGCCCGCACCTCCACGATCATCCCGGGAAGGAGCGCCACCACCGGCACGTCGCGGGTCCCCTCGCCCTCCACGACGCGCGCCGTCGAGGGGGAGAGCGAGGTGAGAAGCTCGGCGGCGTCCCCCGCCGCCCGCTGCGCCCGTTGCTGCAGGAATCGCCCGACGAGGAGCAGGAAGATGAGGAGCGTCACGCCGTCGAAGTAGATCGGCCCCGTGTCGCGGATCGTGTTAAAGAGCCCGCGGCCATACCCCGCCGCCAGCGCGATCGCGATCGGTAGGTCCATGTGCAGCGACCGGGTGCGAATCGCCGCCCACGCTCCACGGAAGAAGACGCGCCCCGGCCACACCATGGCGGGGGTGACGAGGAGGAGGCTGATCCAGCGGAAGTAGCGCTCGTAGGCCGGCTCCATGCCGGTCAGGAGTCCGCTGTAGAGCGCGAGTGCGGCGAGCATCGTGTTCACGGCGATCGCCCCGGCCACGCCGATGCGCGCGAGCGCCGTGCGGTCCTCCTCGCGGCGCGCGACGTCGAGTCTCATGCCGCGGTAGGGGTGGGGGCGGTAGCCGAGCGTGTCGAGCGTTCGCGCGATCGAGGAGAGCGGGACGCTCGCGTCGTCCCAGGCGACCAGCACGCGCGCGCGACGTACGTCCAGTTCGGCGCGTGCCATTCCCGGAACCAGAAGCGGCACGCGTTCCACGAGCCAGACGCACGACCCGCAGGTGACCCCCTCCAGATAGAAATAGGTCTCCAGCAGTCCGTCGGGCCGCGTCGTCACGTAGAGTTCACGGTACGAGGGGTGGTCGAACTCCTCGAAGCGGTGCCCGGTCGAGGAGACGCGTGACTGGCGCCGCTCGGCCATCTGGTAGTAGGCGTCGAGTCCCCCCTCGCGGAGGATTCCGTAGACGGTGGCGCATCCGGAACAGCAGAACTGCGGTTCGCCGGCGCGTGTTGCCTCCATCCCCGGCGGAACGGGCAGACCGCAGTGCGTGCAGCGAACGCCCGGCTCTCCGTCCCGCGCCTCGGAGGCTCGGGGCGTCGCCTCAGCGAGCGTCATGCGACGCCGGGTGGCCGTGGCGATGCTCGCCGAGAGGTTGCATCCTTCCCGCCAGGGTTAGCAGTCCCAGGATGATCAGGATCGACGCCGAGACGATCGGGAGCTTCAGGCGCAGGGCGCCGAGCGCGCGGTCGGCCAGGAAGCCAAGGCTGGCAAGGACGGGCAACGTCCCGGCCCAGAAGACGACCATGACGAGGAGCCCCGAGAGCGGGGAGCCGGTTCCGCCCGCCACCGCGACGAAGCCGTAGAGAAAGCCGCACGGAATGACGGTGGTGATCAAGCCGATCGCCGAAGCGCGGGCCAGCGGGTGCCAGTCGCGCATGCCGCGGACGAATGGCGCCAGCGCACGGCTCAGCGGCGATGCCGATGCCGGACGCGACGTCCGGGCGCCGATGGCGCGGAGCAGATTCGATCCGCCCCAGACGATCATGAGAACTCCGGCCACGATCGGAGCCGCGCGGGAGAGGCCAAAGGAAGCCCCGGCATGCTCAATTCCCTCTCCGAGACTCCCCGCGATCATCCCCAGCGACCCGTAGGAGACGAGACGTCCGAGATGATAGGCGCCCTGGACGAGCCACCGCTGCTTCCCCGAGGCGTCCCCGGTGACGAAGCAGACGAAGCCGCCGCACATGCCGGCGCAGTGGGGGCTCCCGAGAAGCGTAGCGCCCAGAACGGCGCCGGCGAGTTCGATCATGACCGTCGCTTCAGCTCCCGCCTCAGTTCCGCGGTGAAATGTTCCCCCGGACGATCCACGATGAATCGAAGTTCCCAGAGCCCGGCACGCCGCAGCGGCAGCACCGCCTCGTAAATGCCCGGCGCCGTTTCCCGAAGCTCTCCGCGAATCCGTTTCCCCGAATCGAGATTGTGAATGCCCTCGACGGCGACGCGAGCGCCGGCCAGCGGCACGGCGGTTCGGTCGGCGAATCGCGCGCGCACGAGAACCTCTTCGCCCATCCTCTCGAGCGTTGCGTCGACGCTCCAGCCGAGCGCCTCGTTCCGACTCTCCTGGGCCATGGTGGAATCCCAGGCGACCGACTTCTGATAGTAGTTCGGTTCGACCGCAGCGTGCCGTGAATCGTTCGCGGCCACCAAGAGCACGATATTCGCGGCGACCGTGACGACCAGGGCTCCGATGACGGCGGCGGGCCAGAGCGCGGCGGGCTTCAGGGCGTCGCTCCTTCCCGATTCGACTCTCCGGCCCCGTCATCGTTCTCGACGTCGCCGACGTCCTCCGGCCCCAGCAGCCGGTACGGAAGCGTCGTCGAGAATCGATCTCCGTCGCTCAGCGAAACCGTGGCCGCGTGCTCCCCGTCGACGAACGATTTCCGCGGGAGCACGACGAAGATGCTGGTGGTCCGGGTTTCCCCCGCCGGGACCGGAAGCGGATTCATCGGCGCGATGACGGTCGCCTCCGGCGCTCCCTCGATGGCGATCCGAAAGGCGCGGTCGCTCCGGCCTCGGTTCGCCACCTTGATACGGATCTGATTGGCCACGGCGTCGCCGGACTGGAGCGAGTAGGGCTCGCCCAGGCCACGGAGGATCGTCACCTCGGCGTCGGCGCGGGTGCCCAGAAGCCAGAGGAAGGCACCGACCGTCACCGCCAGCGCCAAGGGGTAGAGAACGGCGCGGGGACGGAGCCAGGAACTCTTCCGGCCCTCGAACCCGTCCCGGGAGCCGTAGCGGATCAGGCCCGGCGGCTTTCCGACGCGGAGCATCACCGAGTCGCACGCATCGGCGCACTGGGTACAGTGGATGCACTCCATCTGCAAGCCCTCGCGGATGTCGATGCCTGTCGGGCAGGTAAGCACGCAGAGTTCGCACGCGACACAATCGCCCGCGGTGGAGGGCCGCTCCAGAATCCCCTTCTGGCGTGGCTCGCCGCGCTTGGTGTCATAGCCGACGATCAAGGAGCGGCGGTCGAGCAGAACGGACTGCAGCCGACCGTAGGGGCACGCCACGAGGCAGGTCTGCTCGCGGAACCAGGCGAAGTCGGCGAAGATGAGGAGCGTCGTCCCCAGCATGACCAGGAAGGACGTCGGGTGTTCCACCGGCGAACGCTGCACCCACTGGGCCAGTTTCTCGACGCCGACGAAATAGGCGAGGAACGTGTGAGCCAGAAACATCGAGAGCACGAGGTAGATCGCCTGCTTCACGAGCCGTCTGGCGTGAATCCCCCGTTTCCGATCGAGCTTCTTCGCCCCGCGCCATCCTCCCTCCAGCCAGTACTCCACCGGACGGAAGAGGAATTCCATGTAGACCGTCTGGGGACAGCCCCATCCGCACCAGACGCGCCCCAGAAGCGCGGTCGCGAGGAAGAGGAGCAAGACGAGTCCGATGAAGAGGAACATGAAGAGCACGGTCTCGGTCGGTAGAAACGTCGTCCCGAAGAGCGTGAATTCGCGGCGCGGGAGGTCGAGCAGGATGAGCGGCTTCCCCCCCATCCGCAGATACGGGATGAGGAAGAAGACGAGCATCAGGGCGTAGGCCGTGACGCGGCGCCGGAGATGGTAGCGTCCCTTGGAGAAGCGGGGGCGGATGCGGCGGCGAGAACCGTCTTCGTTGAGCGTGGAGAGAACGCGCCCCGGAGGCGCGGCCATCGGCCCTCGGGGCGGGTGCGCGGCGCCGGACGCGTCGGACATCACGATCTCACGGCGAGGCCTTCGTGGAATCCGCGCTCGCAGACGCCGGATTCGAGACGGCGCGGTCTCCCTGCGGAGCCTTGGCATTGGCCGGATTCGTCCCGTGCAGCGTCGTCACGTAGGCGACGACCGCCGTGATCTCTTCGGGCTTCAGCACCTGGCCCCAGGCCGGCATCCCCTTCGCCACGACGCCCTCGTTCACGGTCGTGAGGATTTGGAGCGGCTGCCCGCCGTGAATCCAGAATTCGTCCGTGAGATTCGGACCGATCGAGCCGCCGCCGTCCTCCCGATGACACGGAGCGCAGGTCGCCTTGAATCGTTCCCGCCCCTTCGACAGCGCTCCGGCATCGGCCACGACCGCGAGGATCGCCTCCGGCGTGACCGGCCCGGCGCTCGCCGCGGCCGCCTCGCGCGAACTCCGCATCGCCGCCATCTCGGTCTCGTAGTTCGCGATTCTCCCCGGACCGGTGCCAACGCCCGGGATGATGTTCAGGGCATAGACGAAGGCGTAGAGAATGGTCGCGTAGAGAATGTAGAGCCACCAGCGCGGCATTGGATTGTCGTACTCGCGAATGCCGTCGACCTCGTGGTCGAGGAGGCGGTCCTCTTCCGGCCCACCGGGACAATTCTCAACCATGAGGGTTCTCCTTCACCGGGTGTTCACCATCTTCCAGCGGTAGCCGGGCGTGACGGTCCATCTCGGAGCGGCGCGCGGTAAAAACGCGAATGACGATCGCCGCGAAGACGACGAGGAACAGAACGAGCGCGATCTCCGCGTAGAGCGCGAGCCCCGAATTCCCCATGATGTCCGAGAGCTTCACGCTACCGCCCTCCGTCCATCGGGGCATCTCCCAGCGTGAGCGTCGGCTTCTTGATGTCGGTGCCGAGCCGCTGGAGATAGGCGATCAGCGCCGTGATCTCCTTGTCTTCCAGCCCGCGCGGTCCTCCCTGCTCGGCGATGGCGGCGGCGACAACATTCGCCTGTTCCCGGGCGATTGCCGGCGCGTGATTCACCGCCTCTCCGTATGGCACGCCGAGCATCGACATCGCGTTGACACGGCTCTGAATTCCCTCGAAGTCGATCTTCTGGCGGTTCAGGTGCGGGTAGGGCGGCATGATCGACCGCGCGGTGATGGAGCGCGGCTCTTCCATGTGGCGCACGTGCCAGAGATCGCTGTACTTGCCTCCCTCGCGAGCCAGGTCGGGCCCGATGCGGCGAGAGCCCCAGAGGAAGGGATGGTCGTAGACGAACTCGCCCGGCTTCGAGTACTCGCCGAACCGCTCCGTCTCGTGCCGCAGCGGGCGGACCATCTGCGAGTGGCAGTTGAAGCATCCCTCGCGGATGTAGAGGTCACGCCCCGCCAGCTCCAGCGGCGTGTAGGGCTTCACCGTGGCGATGGTGGGGACGTTGGATCGTATGAGGAATGTTGGAACGAGTTCAAAGAGCGATGCCACGACGACAGTGAGAACGGTCAGCACCGTGAACGTCACGGGGAGCCCTTCCCACTTCCGGTGCCACTGCACCGACGTGAAGTAGGCCCAGAGGCCGCCCGGATGCCCCGCCGGCGCGTGGGCCGGAGCCGGAGCGCGCTTCACGAGCGCGGGCGCCTGGATGACCGGCTCCTCGTACTTCTTGGGACGCGCCATCCAGGTCCGGAGGATGTTGTAGCCGCAGAGGAGCATGCCGACGATGTAGAGGCTGCCGCCGAGCGCGCGCACCCAGTACATCGGAAGGAGTTTCACGGTCGTCTCGATGAAGTCGGGAAACTGGAGACGGCCGGTGTCGTCGAAGGCGCGCCACATGAGCCCCTGCGTCAGCCCGGCGCTGTAGATGGCCGCGACGTAGAGGAGCATGCCGAAGGTGGCGAACCAGAAGTGCGCCTCCGCCAGTTTCGTGCTGAAGAGCTTCGTCTGGAAGACGCGAGGCAGGAGCCAGTACATCATGCCGAACGTGAGGAACCCGTTCCAACCCAGAGCCCCCGTGTGGACGTGCGCGATGATCCAGTCGGTGTAGTGCGCCAGCGCATTCACGCTCTTCACCGAAAGCATCGGACCCTCGAAGGTCGACATCCCGTACGCGGTGACGGCGACGACGAAGAACTTGAGGACCGGATCCTCCACCACTTTGTGCCAGGCTCCGCGGAGCGTCAGGAGCCCGTTCACCATGCCGCCCCACGACGGCATCCAGAGCATGACGGAAAAGAGCATCCCCAGCGTGGAGGCCCACTCGGGGAGCGCCGTGTAGTGGAGGTGGTGCGGGCCGGCCCAGATGTACATGAAGACCAGCGTCCAGAAGTGGAGAATGGAGAGCCGGTAGGAGAAGACAGGCCGATCGGCCGCCTTCGGCATGAAGTAGTACATGAGACCCAGGAACGGCGTGGTCAGGAAGAACGCGACCGCGTTGTGCCCGTACCACCACTGCATCAGCGCGTCCTGGACTCCCGCGTAGATGGAGTAGCTCTTGAGCGGGCCGGCCGGGATCGAGAGGTTATTGAAGATGTGGAGCATCGCCACGGTGACGATGCTGGCGATGTAGAACCAGACGGCGACGTAGAGATGGCGTTCGCGCCGTCGGGCGATGGTGCCGAAGAAGTTCACCGCGAAGATCACCCAGACGACGGCGATCGCGATGTCGATCGGCCATTCCAGCTCGGCGTACTCCTTCGCCTGCGTGAATCCCAGCGGCAACGTCAACGCCGCCGCCACGATGATGAGCTGCCAGCCCCAGAAGTGGAGGCCGCTCAAGAGGTCGCTGAACATGCGCGCCTTGAGGAGGCGCTGCGTCGAGTAGTACGCCCCGCAGAAGAAGGCGTTCCCCGCGAAGGCGAAGATGACCGCGTTCGTATGGAGCGGCCGGAGCCGCCCGAAGCTGAGCCACGACTGGCCGAGATTGAACGCGGGGTCCGCGAGCTGAAGGGCGATGAGGAGTCCCACCAACATCCCCACCAGGCCCCAGACAAACGTCGCGATCAGGAACTTTCTCACGATCGCGTCGTCGTATCGGAACGACTCGAGCTGCTCGTTCATCGGGTACTCCGGGTCCATGAGTGCCATTCGGCTTCGCCATGCCGACCGGTGAGCGGAAATGAGGATGTCGTCTGCCCTACCCGGGCAAACGACACCGAGCTTGCAATTTCTAGCATCTGGAGGGCTTCGGGGCAAGCGCGGAACCGCTCTGCTACCAGAGGATTATGGATGGTCCTACTTCCGTTATCGGAGGACGACGAGACGGCGCGTCCGGGTCTCGCCGAGGACGTCCAGCCGAGCGAAGTAGATTCCGGCGGCCACGCGGCGCCCGCGTGAGTCCTTTCCGTTCCAGACGAGTGTGTGCCAGCCCGGACCGCGGCTCCCCCGCCCGGGGGTCGCGACGCGACGCCCCTGCACGTCGTATAACGAGAGCCGCACCGACGCGGCGCGAGGGAGCGCGAGGCGGAAGGTGGTCGCGCCTTCGGTCGGGTTGGGGAAGGGCGCCGCCAGGGCAAGCGGCGGTCCCGGGGTCGGCGACTCTCCCACGGCGACGACGCTCAGTTCGGTGATCGTGAGCCGTTGATCGGCCGGAACGGCGGCGTAGGCTTCGACGTAGCCCGAGGGCCATTCGATCTTGATCGAATCGGCCACAACCGCGGCGGCGAGCCCGAACTCCAGCGTGAGCGAGTTCTGAGACATGTATCCCGACCCTCCCGACACCTCTTGGATCTGGCGAAGCCCCCCCGCGACGACGCACACGCGCGTTCCGATAGCCGACCGGTTCGACACCAGCCCCGCGAGATCGAGTTGGAGCCAGTGTTTCCCGTTCGCGAGGTCGTTTCTCATGAGGACGTTCGAGGAACCGTCGTTGGCGAGATAGAGGTCGAGGTCGCCGTCGTTGTCATAGTCCCCCCACGCTACGCCGGTGCCGTTTCCGGAGTCGCCGAGGGGGCCGCTCGTCAGCGCGGTGAATACGTCTCCACCGTCGTTTCGCAGGAGCCGGTTCTCCGTGCCGTAGTTCGCGAGATAGAGATCGAGGTCGCCGTCGTTGTCGTAATCCCCCCACGCCACACCCGTGCCGTTTCCAAGGTCCCCCAGCGCGCCGGCGGTGATCTGGGTGAAGTGGTCGGCGCCGTCGTTTCGGATCAGCTTGTTCGCGGTGCCGTAGTTCGCGAGGTAGAGATCGAGGTCTCCATCATTGTCGTAGTCCCCCCACGCGGCTCCCTGCCCCGCGTTTCCGTCCTCGATGGCGAGGCCGGTGACGCGCGTGAAGGCGCCGTCGTCGTTTCGAAGCAGACGGTTCGGGCCATCGTTCGTGATGTAGAGATCGGGATCGCCGTCGTTGTCGTAGTCGCCCCAAGCGCAAGCGACGCCCCATCCCGCGTCGGCCAGCGGACCCACGGTCGCGTCGGCGAAGACGCCGCCGCCGTCATTCCGGAAGAGCCGATTCGGAGTTCCGTAGTTCACGAGATAGAGGTCGAGGTCGCCGTCTAGGTCGTAATCGGCCCACGCGGCGCCCTGCCCGGCGCCGGCATTGCCGAGCGGCCCGCTCGTGGCGTCGGCGAAGGCGGCTCCGTCGTTTCGGAAGAGCTTGTTCGCCGTGAGGTAGTTGACGAGGTAGACGTCGAGGTCGCCATCGTTGTCGTAGTCGCCCCAGACCGCCGCTCCGCCGTTGTCCCCGTTGTCGAGGGGCGGCGCCGTGGCGTCCGTGAAATCGCCGGTCCCGTCGTTCCGCAGGAGCAGATTGGGACCGTCGTTCGTAACGTAGAGATCTTGGTTGCCGTCCCCATCGACGTCGACCCACGAGACGCCGAAGGCCATTCCGCTGTCGCCGAGCGGATGCTTGGTGATGCCGGTGAATTGGGCGGACGCCGGAGAGGGGAGGGCGATCGCAGCGAGCAGCAAGACGCTCATGCTCGCAAGGAGGCGGCCGCAATCGATATGAGGTCCCGTGGTGAGATGCTGGTCGTCGCGCATGCAGGGGGCGCCGTGCCGGAGTGCGTGCCTTGGCCGGAGCAACACCTCAGGCATTTCCGCAACCGCGATGTCAAGAGAACCACGGCTCTTACCCTTGCCCTTTGGCTTTGCTATGGCGCGAGTATTCCGAACTGCGCCTTTGATTTTTCGTCCAGATTCGACTTCCA
>JANNMC010000156.1:0-2618 GCA_031397435.1 Candidatus Eiseniibacteriota bacterium | reverse complement strand
AATGGCGCGGCCGAGCGCCGGAAGGCGATGCGCCGGCCCCCGCTGACGCTGGAGAACGCGAAGGCGATCCAGGAGCAGGTAGAAACGGTGGATCTGGTGGGGTCGGAGATCTGGGAGTTCGGTTTCGCCGCGGAGTACAAGGGCGAGTCCACCAACCCGAACGTCTCCATCGTCGGCGGCACGCCGGAGTACCCCCCCAACAACACGCACTACGTCGGGCTGGGGCAAAACATCAGCCCCATGGACGTGAGGACCGCGCGAAAGGTCGCCGTCATCGGCTACGCCATCGCGAAGAAGCTCTTTCCGTTCACCGACCCGATCGGCAAGGACGTCCGGGTGGATGGCAGGAAGTACCGCGTCATCGGTGTCTTCGACGAGAAGAAGTCGGCGTTCGGTAGCAACTACGACAACTACGTCTTGATCCCGGTTTCCACCTTCCTGAGAACATACGGGATGACCAACCGAGACGGCTTTTCGCGCTCCGTCAACATCACCGTCCGGGCGAAGACTCCGGAGTTGACGGCCGACGCGATCGAGGAGACCCGCCAGGTGCTGCGCCGTGTCCGCGGCGTGAAGGCTGGCGAGGAGGACAACTTCGAGTTCTTCAACAGCGAGAGCCTGATTACCCAGTTCAACCAGATGAGCATGGGGATCAAGATCGCCGCGTTCATCATTGGCATCATCGCGCTCATCGTGGCCGGCATCGGGATCATGAACATCATGCTGGTCGCCGTGACCGAACGGACCCGGGAGATCGGAATCCGGAAAGCGCTCGGCGCGAAGCCGCGGAGCATTCTCTTCCAGTTCCTGCTGGAAGCGGTGATCCTCTGCAATATCGGCGGCGTCGTCGGGGTCTTGGTCGGATTCGGGCTGGGGAATCTCGTCTCGGTATTCACGAAGTTCTCGGTGCAGGTGCCGATGGAGTGGGCTGTCATCGGACTGCTGTTTTGCTCGGCTGTCGGCGTGGGGTTTGGGTTGTTGCCTGCGGTCAAGGCATCGCGGTTGCATCCTATCGATGCGCTTCGGTTTGAGTGAGTTTTTGGTGTGGGGGAGCGGGGTGTAAAGTCCCGCTCCTGGACCCGACTACGACTGCCAGGGTCCTGGAGCGGGACTTTATACCCCGCTCCCTTTCAACGATCTCTGCCTCACCGCATATCCAATCCGGCACTATGTTCTTTGGCGCCGCCCCCCCGGTCCATCCCCCTCCTTTGTTCCGGCAGTCCTGGAGTGAATCGATCATGATCCTCTTCTCCTTGCTTCTCTTGCTGGCGGCCCTTGCTTCTCCGGCGCTGGCTCAGACCACCTTTCATGGAAATAATGCGCGCACGGGGGTCTATTCGGCTGCTGGGCCGGCTTCGCTTGGAGGGGTTAAGTGGGCGTTCAAGACGGGGGGGCCGATCGTGACATCGCCGGCGTTGGAGGGGGGCGTGGTCTACTTCGGAAGCCTCGACGCGCACCTCTACGCCGTCGATCAGGAGACGGGGAAGGAGAAGTGGAAGTTCAGGTCTCGGCTTCCCATCGCTTCTTCTCCGGCCGTGGCGGACGGAGTGGTCTATTTCGTCTCCTCCACGGGGGCGCTGGCGGCGCTCGACGCGGCCACGGGCGCGCCCAAGTGGGTGTTCGCGGCAGAGTACGAGCGGAAGTTCGAGGCGAAGAACCTGCACGGGTATCCCTCGCCCGCGCAGACCATTCCTGACGCGTGGGATCTCTTCCTCTCCTCGCCCGCGGTCGCGGACGGGAAGGTCTTCTACGGAAGCGGCGACGGGAATGTCTATGCCGTCGATGCGGCGACCGGAATCCTCCAGTGGAAATTTCCCACGAAGGACGTCGTCCACGCGGCGCCGGCTGTCGTGAATCATGTCGTGTACATCGGGAGCTGGGACAGCCGCTTCTACGCGATCGACGCCGAGACCGGCCAGCAGAAGTGGATGTTCCAGGCGGGTGAAGATCCCGTCACGCACAACCAGGTCGGCTTTCAATCATCGTCCGCGGTCGTGGACGGCACGGTCTACGTGGGGTGTCGGGACGCGCACCTCTATGCGCTCGATGCGGCGACTGGCCGAAAGAAGTGGGACTATCCGACCAGCAAGTCGTGGGTGATCACGACTCCCGCGGTGCGCGACGGCCTGGTCTACGCGGGCACCTCCGATAGCGCCCGATTCTTCGCACTAGACGCGAAGACAGGTCGCCTGCGGTTCAACACCGATGCCAAGGCATACATGTTCTCCTCGCCGGCCCTGGCAGGCAGCCTGGCCTACATCGGCAACCACAACGGAAAGCTCTACGCCTTCGACGCGAAGACCGGAGCCAAGGCGTGGGAGTTTCAAACGGAAGCCTCGAAGCAAGACCGCCAGAACGTCCTGCAAGACGATGGAAGCCTGAACCAAGATGCCTTCGCCCCCCTCTTCAACGACTTCCAGGACATGTACCTGGATTTTCAACGCTACGCCTCCGTAGGCGCCATCGTCTCCTCCCCCGTGGTAGCGGGCGGCGCAGTCCTCTTCGGCAGCATGGACGGAAACCTCTACTCGCTAAAGTAGATGTGGCCCTGAGTGAGGGGGAGAGGGTGGAACTTCCCCCCTCAGGCCCCTGGTAGTCGTAGTCGGGGCCAGAGGGGG
>JANNMC010000138.1:0-5721 GCA_031397435.1 Candidatus Eiseniibacteriota bacterium | reverse complement strand
GCGAGCGTGACGGTCACCTCGGCGCGAATGCAGGGCGACTCCGCGTGCCCGGTCGTGGCATTCACGCCCGAGGGGATATCGATCGCGACGATCGGCTTCTCGGCACGAAGCGCGCACTCGATGGCGGCGGCGATCGCACCGCGCGGCGCACCCTTGCTTCCGGTGCCGAGAAGCGCGTCGACGAGGAACACGGCCGAACTCGCCGCTTCATTGGCTTCGCTTGCTTCGCCCCAGGCACGAGGCTCCGGCAGAAACGTGACGGGGATGCGCAGCTTCTCGCACGCCTGATGGTTCACGGCCGCATCGGCGGAGAGATCGCCCTCCTCCGCCGCGACCAGCAACCGCACCGCGAAACCCGCCGATTTCAAGTGGCGTGCCGCGACGAAGCCGTCGCCGCCGTTGTTGCCGCGCCCGCAGAGGATCACCACCGAGCCGCCGCCCGTGAAGCGGCGCATCGCAGCGGCAGCAGCGGCCGCGCCGCCGCCCGCACGCTTCGCCGCCGCCTTGGGCGCGGGGTTTGCCGCCGCGGTCTCGCCGTCCCGTTCGCGCCACCAGGCGACGATCGCCTTCGCGACCTCGGCGCCCGCGCGCTCCATCAGTTTCAGCGACGGAACGGCGGCTCGGCCGAATGCTCCCTGGATGGTGGAGCGGTCGAGCGCGGCCATCTCCTCGGCGGTGACGATGCGCTGCTGAATGGACGGGAGTCTCATGGTGAATCGGTGTATCAGCCGTCCGAGTCGTCGACGATGACGACCGCGACGGCGTAATCGGCCGTGTGAGAAAGGGAGACGTCGACGCGACGCGCGCCGACCATTTCGCGCGCGGAGCCGTGGAGGATCACGACCGGGCGCGGAGCCTCCTCGCCGCGTGCGATCTCGACTTCGCGCCAGACCGACGCCTTCCCCACCTTCAGAGCCTTGGCGAACGCTTCCTTCGCGGCGAACCGAACGGCGAAGGACGAAGCCTCGCGCGCCTTACCGCGGCAGTAGGCGATCTCGGCGGGCGTGAAGATCTTGTCCAGGAAGCGCGGACCGAAATGGTGGATGGCACGCGCAATCCGCTCCACCTCGACAATGTCGACGCCTACCGAGACCATGCCGTCCCTTCCGCTCCCGGCTGCCCCGCCTTGTTCATCTCGTCCACGATGGCGATCAATTCAATCACGTCGTTCAGATCCCAGTCGGCGCCCGAGTGGACGGTGCCGAAGGTATCGCCATAGCGCGCGAACGCGGTGCGAATGCCAAGCCCCTTCGCCCCGACGACGTTGCGGTCCGGCCAATCGCCGATCATGATCGTCTCTTCGGGAGCGACACGGAGCAGTTCGATGGCGCGCTGGAATGGCTTCGGGCTCGGCTTCCGCTCTCCGGTGTCCTCGAACGCCACGACCGGATCGAAGAGGTGCTGGAGCTGAAGCTGCGCCAGGCGCATCCAGGCCTGGAGCCGCGGCGCGTCGGAGACGACGGCCAGCTTCAATCCGCGCTTCATCAATTCGAGGAGCGTGTAGTTCACGTGGGGATAGAGAACCAGGTACGAATCGCGCGCTCGCCGGTAGGCGACCACCGCGCTCGTGAGCACCTTGTAGTCGACGCGTCCCAGTTCTTCCTGCAGGAAGCGGTCGAAGACCTGCTGGTACTCGATTCCTTCGCGGTCGTAGACCTGATAGATCTTCTTCGAGACTTCCTCGCGCGAGAGCGGGAGGCCGGCGTCGAGCATGCCGTCGACGGCCGCGTCGATGGAGGCGTGCTTCATCTTCATGAAGTCGGTGAGCGTGTTGTCGAGATCGAAGATGACGGCTCGGATCATTGGAATCCTCTAAACGCGCGAAGCGCCAGCCCAGCCCAGGGCGGCCACTCGGGCCGCGCCCGCGCCGGCGCCATGGCGCAACGATGCTGCAGCGGGACAGCAAATGCCCTCGCCAGCGGAGGGATCTACTTGGTCGACTGCTGGATCATCCGGCCCAGGCTGATCTCCCCGTTATCGATGCGCACGTTGTAGCCGCACGTCGGGTTGGTGCAAACCCAGGCTTTGTAGGTGATGGGGGCGCCATCTCTGCCGTAGTCCGATAGGGGAATCAACACGCCCGCATTGCACTTCCGGCACTCAGGGAAATTGCCTTCCATGTCCCGGTTCCTCCCCTCCACACGTGGAACGTATCGGCGACGCTCCGCAGCGAGCGCGTGGCGCCGCTCCCCGTATCGTCCGCCCGGGTAGCCAGGTCGTCAAGATTCAAATCACGATTTTTCAACAGCATGGATCGGTTAGTATCGGCCACTGCGTCCACTTACGGAGGAATCGGTGCAGAATCGGATTCGCCTCGACCAGGTCGTGCTCGACCCCGCTTCGTATCTGTCTCAATTTCAAGGGCTTATGTCCCTCGCTCGGGAGACCTTGCCGCAATTGTCGGCAGAAGCCGCGCGGAAGGCCCTCGCTGCGGCGGCGGGGCCGCTTGGCCTGGAACTTGTTGAAAATAAAGGTGCTGCCCAGGTGCCAATCTTCGCGCTCCTACCTCCGGAGGGGATCGAGCCCCGGCTGACCATTTTCGCCACCTGGCATGCCGAGACGGTTCCGGTGATGCCCGCGGCGGTTGAAGGATCGGAGCGGCTGGCCTTGGCGGTCACGTTCGGCGCCCTCTCGGGGGTGGTCGCGGCAGGCGGTCTCTCGCCCGGCAGCGTCGCTGTCGTGGTGGCGCCAGGCGCCGCGCACGGCTCCCTGGTTCTCGACCCCTTCCTCCGCGAGCGAAGGGTCCGGCTCGCTTCACCGGCCGGATTCTGGCTCAGAGTGCTTCCCCGGGCGCCCAAGCGGCGCCGGATCTACCTCGGCGGCCGGGGACGCGTCGTCATTGGAATCTGGGGCGGCGACACGAGCCCGCACCTCATCCGCGACGAGGTCATCGCCGCATTGGAAGACGATGCCTACGGCCCACGCCCGCTTGACTTCGATCTGATGAGAAAACTTGGGGATCAGCGCGACGTCCTCGAATTCCTGGAAGAGACCGTCGAGGACCCCGAAGCTGCTTCCGGCAGCGGAGAAACGCGCCTCAAGAGCGCGATCTTCGAGCCGCATGCGCAGGTGATCCGCCCCGGCGCCAGCCACCCCGACCGCCCCGTGGCCTGGCTTACCTTCGAGACCGCCGAGGGAATGGAGGGGCCGGAGATTCTAGCTCGTGTTCGCGCCGCCGCTCCCGGATCGCGCGTGGAGATGGCCGAGTCGATGCCGTGGGACCGGATCGGCATCCACCATCCGACGATCCAGACGCTCATCCAACTTTCGAAGACGCGCTCCGCCGGGCCGGAGATCTGGCCCGCATCGCCGTGGGTGACCCCCTCCGGCGTCTTCACTCGCGCGCTGGGAACACCGCTGGCCGAGTGGGGAATTCCGCTGCCGGCCGGGAATGCGGTGCGCTTCCCGAGGGCCGAGGCGTTCGAGGCCATGACGCGGGAGGCGGCGGAATTGCTGCTACGAGCGGCCGAGGCGTTCGAGGAGCCCGCGTCCCAGGGCTCCTGATCGCCGCCGCGCCGCATTCCGTACACCCCCCTCCGTACTTCCACGTACGGTCTGTACTAGCGCCGGACGCCCGCCACTCACCTGCAGCGTCGCCCGCCCAGCACTACGTTCACCCAAATCAATTCACCAGAACACGTTACAGCTCCGCTCGACTTATCCACAATGGTGGCACGCGTGATGCGAAGGCATGGTGAGTGGGGACGTGCCCGGACCCAGGAGGAGACCTCATGCTTCGCAGATTGGCGCTGGCCGCGGCTTCCCTGCCCCTCGCGATCTACCTCGTGTTGGGCTAGTGCATAGCCCCGATTCGACCCTGCGTTCCAAGAGCTGGATCGAATCGCACACCTGAGACCAGACATCCGCGCTGAAGCATCGGTAGAGAACGTCGCGCGCCTGTAAGCCCTGACCCCCCACGTGGCGTGCGGCGGATGGCCCCCTCGGGCTCGGCCCGAGGGGGTCTTTCTTTTCCAACTCGCCAAGTCAGCGCTGGCCGGAAGCAAGGAGCAGTTCCGCAAGCACGCGTCGCGCGGCCAGGAGATTGGGGTCGAGGGCCAGCCCGCGCCGGGCGGATTCGATCGCCTGGCCCGGCTCACCGATTCGCTCCAAGGCTAGGGCGTATTCGACGTGGCCCATCGCATGACGGTCGTAGGCTTTGAGTCCCCGCCGGAAGAGTTCCGCCGTGGCCGCGGCGTTTCCCTCGGCGAAGTATCGGCCCCCAAGTTCCCAGTACTGCGCGAAGACGCGAGCGCGCAGATTCTGATTCCATGGCGCGAGTTCGACGGCGTGGTCGAGGTGGCGCATCACGACTTGGGGCGGCGCGCCGTGAAGCGACTTCCCGCAAGCGATGAGGTACTCACTCTCCGCACCGCGCAGCGCTCGCATGAGACTGTCTTGACCCGATCCGGGGGCCAACCCGGGCAGTTCGGCCTCCGGCGTGAGGCCGCGGAGTCGCATGAGGAAGTCTAGATTCTCGGCCAGTCTCTGCCGACTCGAATAGGTGTAATCGCCGGGCGAATAGAACTCGTAGCGCGGGTGGGAGAGCGTGTTCTCCCGATCCCCCACCACCATCGGATAGAGTACCCCCCGGTTCGTCCAGAACTGAGCGAAGATGGCCTCCGGCGTTCCCAGTCCGTAACGCGCAAGACCTCCAAACGCCGCCGAGTCCGACACCATCCACCGTCGTGCGCGCCCGAGGTCGGGCTCGATCGGCGCGATGGAACCTACGAGGATCGTATTGCTCGTTCCGCTCATCAGTGCCGGACCGAAGTACCAGATTCCAACGTGTGGAAACGTCTCCGAGAAGGTCTTCAGAATCATCCGGTATTGGCGATGGGGAAGGTCCGTCGGGACCCACTGGACCACCAGTCCGCCGGGCTTCAATCGACGGCGGATCAGTTCGTAGTAGTCCCGAGAGTACGAGAACCCGTTCGATGCATACTCGTGCGCCGTCTTCTCGTCGGCCGAAACCACGTCGTACGAATGGGGAGTGGTTCGCAGAAAGTTGGCGACATCGTCCAGGACAAGTCGAACTTTCGAGCCGCCCCTGCGCCGATGCTCCTCGCTCGAAAACCAGGCGGACCCCTCGATGACGGTCGGTTCGATCTCGACGCAGACGATCCGCTCCACCCGGGCGTGCCGAGCACTTTCTCCGGCCAAGATGCCGGATCCGAGACCAACCGACAGCTCGCTCGACACGTCCTCGAGAAGCAGCTTGGGAAGGTGGGCGAGGAGCTGCTGCTTGTAATCAGTCTCGCCCGTGCCGCCAATCGTGACGCCGTCCACGGTCATCGACATCTCTCGGGTGTCGGGATTCAGGAGCACGGCAGTCGTCGCCGAGGGTCCGTCCCGGAGGTACAGGACGCGATACCAGTCCCCTCCGGCCGCGAGGGGAAGCCGGAACGCGAACGGGAAGTTGAACGCGGCCAGGATCACGATCGCGAACGCCGCGGGTGTTGCCCAACGCAGATTCCTCACTTCGGCGAGCCTGGAGAGCAACACCCCGAATCCGACGACGAGGTTTAGCGCGGCCATGATGAGGAGGCCGCGCTGGATTCCGAGCCAGTGGATGAGCACGAGTCCGGGCAGGAGCGCGCCGAGCACATTTCCGAGGGTGTTGATCGCGTAGACGCGTCCGATGCTGGCCCCGGCCTTCTCGACCCTCTTGACGCCGATGTACCCCGCAAGGGGAAAAGTCGCGCCGAACAGCACGGCGGGAAC
>JANNMC010000125.1:0-11722 GCA_031397435.1 Candidatus Eiseniibacteriota bacterium | reverse complement strand
GTGGAGAGCATGACCTCCTCCACGGACTTGATGATGGTCCGCGGCGTGATGCCGTGCTCTTCGTTGTAGCGCTCCTGCACCACGCGGCGCCGGTTCATCTCGCTGATGGCGCGCTGCATGCCCCCTGTCATCCGGTCGGCGTAGAGGATGACCTGCCCGCGAACATGGCGCGCCGCGCGGTCGGCCGTCTGGATGAGCGACGTCTCCGAGCGGAGGAATCCCTCCTTGTCGGCGTCGAGGATCGCGACCAGCGAGATTTCGGGCAGGTCGAGCCCCTCGCGCAGCAGATTGATGCCGACCAGGACGTCCACCTTCTGAAGCCGGAGCGAGCGGAGGATCTCCATTCGCTCGATCGTGTCGATGTCGGAGTGGATGTAGCGGACCTTCACGCCCGCCTGGAAGAGATAGTCGGTCAGGTCCTCGGCCATCCGCTTGGTCAGCGTCGTCACGAGGGCGCGCTCCCCCACCTCGACGCGCTTGCGAATCTCTTCCAGGAGGTCGTCGATCTGCCCCTTCGTTGGCCGCACGGTGAGGCTCGGGTCGATGAGGCCGGTTGGCCGGATGATCTGCTCCACGATGACGCCGCCCGATTTCTTCAGCTCGTACTCCGCGGGCGTCGCCGAGACGAAGATCGTCTGGCCGATCAGGGAGTCGAACTCGTCGAACCGGAGCGGCCGGTTGTCCAGCGCCGACGGGAGGCGGAAGCCGTGGTCCACCAGCGTCTGCTTACGGGAGCGGTCTCCCTCGTACATGCCACCGATCTGCGGAATGGTCACGTGCGACTCGTCCACGATCAGCAGGAAGTCGTCGGGGAAGTAGTCGACGAGGCACTGGGGGCGCTCTCCCTGCTTCCGGCCCGAGAGGGGGCGCGAGTAGTTCTCCACGCCGGGGCAGTAGCCGATCTCACGCAGCATCTCGAGATCGTACTCGGTGCGCATCTTCAGCCGCTGGGCTTCCAGGAATTTTCCTTCCCGCTCGAATCGCTCCAGCCGTTCGCTCAGTTCCTCGCGGATCGCCTTCACGCCCTCCTGGAGCCGCGTGGGGTGGGTCATGAAGTGTTTCGCCGGGTAGATCGCCGCGATCCGGACGAGCTGCTGGGTCTTCCCGGTCAGCGCGTCGATGATCGCGATTCGTTCCACCTGGTCTCCGAAGAGTTCGATCCGGAGGGCCGTCTCCTCGTAGGCGGGATGAACCTCGATCACCTCGCCGCGGGCCCGGAACGTCCCGCGCTTCAGTTCCAGATCGTTTCGCGAGTACTGGCTATGCACCAGCCGCTGCAAGATCGATTCCCGCGTGTGCGTCTCGCCGATCTGGAGCAGGATCATCTCCCGGCGGAAATCCTCCGGAGCGCCGAGCCCGTAGATGCAGGAGACCGAGGCGACAATTACGACGTCACGCCGCTCCAGGAGCGCGCTGGTCGCGGCCAAGCGAAGCCGGTCGATGTCGTCGTTGATCGACGCGTCCTTTTCGATGTAGGTGTTCGTTTGCGGGACGTACGCTTCAGGCTGGTAGTAGTCGTAGTAGGAGACGAAGTAGCCGACGGCGTTTTCCGGAAAGTACTGCTTGAACTCTCCGTAGAGCTGCGCGGCCAGCGTCTTGTTGTGAGAGATGATCAGCGTGGGCCGGCCAAGGGCGGCGATGACGTTCGCCATCGTGAAGGTCTTCCCCGAACCGGTGACGCCGAGGAGCGTCTGGTAGCGATCGCCGCGACGGGTCCCGTCGATCAGCTCTGCGATCGCCTGCGGCTGGTCGCCCTGCGGCTCGTAGGGAGCGTGAAGACGGAATTCGGCCGGCGTCGCACCCGGCTCCGGCGCCGAACTGCTTTCGCCGGTGCTCGCGATCACGACCTCGTCCGGAGCGTGTACGTGATGATGACCGGTTTTTCGGGTGCGCAGCGGACGACGAACTCGAAGGTCGTGGCGTCCTTCTTCGTGGAGGGATGGCTCTGCTTCACCAGCTCCCAGTCGCCTCCCGCGTGCTCGGAGATCGTCACGTCCACGGCCTCGCTCTTGTGATTCCGGAGCGCGATCTCGAACGACTGCTCCGTGATCCGCGGGGTGACCTGGCGAAAATCAGCCTGCTTCCGCTCCACGCCGATGTCGAAGGCGTTCCCCACGCTCATCCGGACGCGCTCGTTCTTCGGCGTGTGCTTGATCCGGTCCTCGCCCGCCAGCTCCAGCGATCCGTCCGTGTCGCGCTTGAAGATTCGCGCCACTCCCTCGGGGAGCGGCATGCCGAGCCCGGAGGCCTGGGCGTTTTCGAACTCGATCGTGACGAGGACGTTGTCGTTGTCGCGGTTCGCGTCGTAGGTGTAGCGCTTGACCGCTTTCACGCCCGTGGCGTGGAGGAGGCCGAGTTGCTTCACCTCGTTGTTCGAGAGCGTGGCGCGGAGCGGGACTTCGTAGAGGTGATACTCGAAGAAGGAGCGCTCCTCCATCTTCATCAGCGATTCTGACGCGCGGACCGCCATCGTCCCGTCGAACATCGGTCGCGGCGTCTGGGCGCGATGAATGCTGCCGGCCACGAGCTTGATCTTCGCCTCGTCGTAGGTGGCGCCCGAGCGGTTATCCACGGAGGCCCAGCCCTGGAGATCCAGGCTTGTCTCCGCGGCGTCGAGCACGGCGACGTACTCCGCGTGCCACGCCATGCCGCCGGTCATGTACGAGACCTCGAGCGGCTGCTCTCCCGAGGCGTCCGCGCGGAGCCGCCAGACAAGCGTCGGCCGCGTGATCAAGCCCTTCGGGAGTTCCTTCAGCCCCACCTGCCTGACTTCACCGCGATTCAGAAGCGTCAATCCGCCGGCAGGGTCCTGGAGCACCAGGGAACCGGCATCGTGCGAGAGGAGCGTGCCTTTCCGGATCTGGTCGTCCTTCGTCGAGACCTCGATCGGCTGGTCGACGTAGCGGCCCAGGAGTTTCTCGGTGCTGACAAGGTCGTAGCGATAGTCCTGCCAGAGGATCTCGATCGGGGAACGGCCCAGCGCGCGAAGATGAACCGAGGTCGGATCGATCGAGGAGGCGACATCGGTGAAGGCGAGATCCGAGATGCCCGCGGTAAGCGTGAAGGGCCGGCGGTCCTTCACCACGCCGAGATTGTCGTTGTAGACGGTCACCGCGACGTCGCGCGCCGACCCCGCCTTGCCAGAAGCGGCATTGTCTTTTCCGCGAGGCTGCGCTCCCGCCGGCGCCGCCGGCACGAGCCACCCCGCGATCACCGCCACCAGCACCACCATCACCGCGGCTTCGCGAATCCACATCCGCCGTCCCTGGCGCGTTCCGTTCATCCGAGAACCTCCAAGTTCTTTTCGAGTTTTTCCTTCGTATCACCCAGACTTTCGAACTTCTCTCGCTCCCGCTCCACGACCTCCTTCTTGGCCTTCGCCAGGAAGTCATCGTTCTGGAGCTTCCGGCGGGCCGAGTCGAATTCGCGTAGCACTCGATCGTACTCCTTCTGCAGCCGCTGGCGCTCCAGCGCCACGTCGATGAGTCCCTCCAGCGGAAGGAATATCTCGTGTTGCCGGACCACCGCCGCGGCGACGAATTTCGGCTTCGCCACGTCGGCGCCCACCTCCAACGACTCGCCCTTGGCGAGGAGGAGGATCAGGTCGCGCTGGCGCCGCATCGTCTCGGCATCGGGGCCGGTGGCCCGGATCAAGATCGGCGCTCTTCGCGCCGGAGGGATGTTCATCTCCGAGCGGAGATTTCGCACGGACCCCACGATCTCCTTGAGTAGCGCCATGCGGGCTTCCGCCTCCGGATTCGAGGCTCCGCGCGCGGGGACCGGCCACTCGGCCACCTCCACGTCGCCCACCGTTCCGGGGAGGGCGTGCCAGAGTTCCTCCGTCAAGAACGGCATGAACGGATGAAGCATTCGCAGCACGTGGCTGAAGACCGTCTGGATCGTGGTCCGCACCGCCAGGGCGTCGGGCGTGTCGGCCGCCGCGTAGAGTCGCGGCTTCGCCATCTCCAGATACCAGTCGCAGAACTCCCGCCAGGTGAAGTCGTAGAGGTCCTTCGCCGCATCTCCGATACGGAACGCGCGGAGGTTCTTCGTCGTCGAGCGGACGGTGGCCGCGAGCGTGCTCAGGATCCAGAGATCGTCGTCGGTGTAGTGCGCCTTCGCCTTCGCCTCGTCGGGCGTGAAGCCCTCCAAGTGCGGATGCACCAGGCGGAAGGCGTTCCAAAGTTTATTCGTGAAATGTCGCCCCAGATCCACCTTCTCGTCGGAGAAGGCGTGGATGTCGTTCCCCTGCGGCGAGAGGAGAATGAGCGTGTAGCGAAGCGAGTCGGCGCCGAAACGATCCATCAGTTCGATCGGGTCGCTCGAGTTTCCGAGCGACTTCGACATCTTCCGCCCCTGCGCGTCCCGCACGATGCCGTGAAGGAAGACCACCGGGAAGGGGCATTTCCCCATGAATTCGTATCCCGCCATCACCATGCGCGCGACCCAGAAGAAGATGATGTCGGGGCCGGTCACCATGACGCTCGACGGGTAGAAGCGTTTGAGATCCTCGGTCTCCTCGGGCCACCCGAGCGTGGAGAAAGGCCAGAGCCAGGAGGAGAACCAGGTGTCGAGCACGTCGGGATCTTGTTGCAGGTCGCTTCCACCGCACTTCGGGCAGGCGCGCGGCGTCTCCACTTCCACGATCTCCGCCTGACACGCGGCGCAGGTCCAGACCGGCACGCGGTGTCCCCACCAGAGCTGACGCGAGATGCACCAGTCGCGGATTCCCTCCAGCCATCGGAGATAGACCTTCTCCCAGCGGCGCGGCAGGATCGTCAGCTCGCCGTTCTCGATGGCGGCGTAGGCAGGCTCGGCCAGCGGCTTCATCTTCACGAACCACTGGAGCGAGAGATAGGGTTCCACCACCGTCTCGCAGCGGTCGCAGTGCCCCACGGCGTGGCGGTGCGGCTCCACGCGGACCAGGAGTCCGCGATCTTTCAACGCATCGACGATCCGCTGGCGCGCCTCCTCGCGGGAGAGCCCCTGAAAGCCGCCGGCGTTCTCGTTCATCACGGCTCCCTCGTCCATGACCGTCACGAACGGGAGGTCGTGCCGCTTCGCCATCTCGAAATCGTTCGGGTCGTGCGAGGGCGTCACCTTCACCGCGCCGGTGCCGAACTTGGGATCGACCGACTCGTCCAGGATGATCGGGATCTCGCGGCCCAGGAACGGCAAGACGAGCGTCTTTCCGTGGAGCGGCGCATAGCGCTGATCGCCTGGATGGACCGCCACGGCCACGTCGCCAAGCATCGTCTCGGGGCGCGTGGTCGCGACCGTCACGCTCTTCTTCGAGTCCTTGATTGGATACTGGACGTGGTAGAGACTGCCGTCCTTGTCGACGTGATTCACTTCCTCGTCGGAGAGCGCGGTCCGGCAGCGCGGGCACCAGTTGATGATCCGGTTCCCGCGGTAGATCAGGCCCTTCTTGTGAAGGCGAACGAAGACCTCGCGGACGGCGCGCGAAAGCCCCTCGTCCATGGTGAAGCGTTCGCGCGACCAGTCGACCGAGTCGCCGAGGCGCTTCATCTGCTCGGTGATTCGCTCGTGGTAGGTCGCCTTCCAGCGCCAGACCTCCTCCACGAAGGCCTCGCGCCCCAGGTCGTGGCGCGTCTGTCCTCGCTCGGCCAGCCGCTTCTCCACCACGTTCTGCGTCGCGATGCCGGCGTGATCGGTGCCCGGCAGCCAAAGCGTCGGCTCCCCCATCATCCGGTGCCAGCGAATCAGGAGGTCCTGAATGGTGTGGTCGAACGTGTGCCCGAAGTGGAGGCTCCCGGTCACGTTCGGGGGCGGGATCATGATGACGAACGGCGGACCCGAAGCATCCTTGGGCGCGAAGTAGCCGCGCTCCTGCCAGTGGGCATACCACCGGCGCTCCACCTCGTTCGGATCGTAGTTCTTGGGTAGTTCGGTGTGGCTCATCGTCCCTCGGCGCGGGATCGTGATCGGGTCCGGCGGGGCCCACCTGCCTTGGCGCTAAGTTCCGCCGTTCCAAGAGAATGAGCGATGGTAGCACAGCGGTTTGGAGGGGTCAAACCGGCCCCCCAAACCACCGAAATCGCTAAAGTCACCGCCGTGGGGTCCGATACCTTGGAAGCACTCGACGCCGTCCCCTACAGGCGTCCAGCCATCCTTACCCGGTTCGAGGTAACGAACGTGGCGACAACGGTTCCAGGACGACTCACGGCGCGCGCCGCGAAAGTACTTCTCGCCGTGGTCGCGCTCCTTTCCGGTATCGCCATTCCCGACGCGCCGGCACAGACGATCGATGCGCGCCGCCTCGGCATGGGCGGTGTCATCACCAGCGACATGGGCTCCGCGAGCGCGGCGAACATCGCGTTTCGCGCGGTTCCGAAAGGGCGCGGGCACCATTCCTTCCCGCTTCCGCTCGGGCTCATCCAGCTCGCGAGCGACCCGCCCGAATTCGATAGCGATTCACCCGACTTCAACGTTTTCGAGATCGCCGACCTCATCACGAACCCGCCCCTCACACTCTCGCTCAGCCGGCCCGATCCCGTCTCGAGCGATGTCCGCATCTATGTCGCGCAGGACTCCCTGAGCATCGATCTGGAAGACCTGCGCCGCATCGTGCCGGAATCTTCCCTCCGGAACGGCGGGGTGACCCACCTGCCGGGATTCGCGGTCGGATTCCGGAAAGCGTTCGTCGGGATTTCGCCCCTTGTCCACGTGCAGAACCAGCTCGATCTGGAGCCGGCTTTGCGCGCGGTCCTGCGCGACGCGGCTCCGTTCACCACGCGCACCCGGTATGGACTCGCCGACGTCGGTGTGGCGCAGGGAGCGGTCGCACTCCAGGCCGGGCTGGCGTTCCGCGCCTTCCACGCTCCGGTACCCGGTCAGGACAAGGACGAGGAGAAGGGCGATGGCGATCCGCGGAGAAGCGGAGCGACGGCACTCTACGTCGGCGCCGCGCCGAAGATTCTCTACGGAATCGCGTACGGCGACCTCCGGGGCCTTGGCGGCGCCACCACCGGCGACACGCTGCTCGGAAGCGGCGATCCCGTATCGCTCGACGTGGCGGCGCGCACGCGACACGCGATCGCCGGCGGAGACGGCGGTTCGGGTCACGGCTTTGGCGCGGACGTCGGGGCGGTCCTCTACTGGAGGAATCTCGAAATCGGCGTCGGCATGAACGACCTCGCCAGTGAAATCGACTGGAAAGTGACCGAGCGGATGCACGTCTACGACGACTCCCTCGACGAATTTACCACCACGCCGCTCGCGATCGATCGCGACTTCACCAGCCGGATCCCGGTGACGACCACCATCAACGTGGCTCGCCGCTTCGGCGTGACGACGCTGGCCGCCACCGTGGTGGACGCGCCGCTGTCGACTTCCATTCATCTCGGCGCCGAAATGTGGATGGGCTTGCTCGCCGTCCGCGCGGGGACCTATCGCGACGCGAACGATGCGTGGCAGGTGACGGGCGGTGGCGGCGTTCGGTTCGGTAAGATCGGGATCGACCTGGCGGTCGCGTCCCACCAGCGATACATCGAAGAGAAGCGCGCCGTGGAATTGGCCGCTTCCCTGACTCTCTACTAGGAGGCTCCGATGCGACGTCTCATGCCGGTGGTCGCCCTGCTCGCCATCCTGGGCACAGGATTCGCGGGATGCGGAGACCGGAGCCTGATCCTTACGGTCAATATCCTCTCGTTCCTCGATCCGACGGAAACGTCGGCCGCGTACAGCGTGCCGGGCGGAGCCCCCTCGGCCACGGCCGACATCGCTGATCGGAGCGTCAACTTGCTCCAGGGGCTGAACGACGCCACCGACGTGGCCTCGGCGACGCTCGACTTCGCCGCCACCCTCGACAACGTGACGGGAACGGCGACGGGCACGCTTCTCTTCTACGCCGTGCCGAGCGACACGGCTTCTCTCTTCACGTCGATCCCCATCGCATCGATTCCGATCTCACTCACGCCCGGTACCATCACGAACGTGAGCACGCGCGTCACGTCGGACGCGCTCGCCGAAGCGCTGGTCAGCGACCAGGCCCGGGTCGGCATCCGGCTCTCCCTCGACACGTCGGCCACGCCGCTCGGCCAGTTTGTCCAGGGGACCGAGACGATCACGCAGCTCCTCGCGACGGTCGTCACGAAGAAGAAGATCTAGCTTCGCCGTTTCGTCAACGGGGGAAGCTTCCCGCGCGTGGTCTAGCGGACGCTGCGGTGATTCGTGAGCAGCATTTCGCAGACGACCGGTCCCGGATCGAATGGAATCGCCTCGCGCGACTTGGCCTGCGGCTTCTTGATTTCCCGGATCTGCACCGAGACCCCTTGCGCCTGCGCCAGGGCCGAATTCTTGACCTCCGCGGCACCCACCGGCCGGTATCCATCCCCTTCGAAGAGAACGGCCGCGGAACCGAACGCCCACTCCTCGCCGTTCGGCTGGATCTGCTTCTGGGTCATCCAGAAGAGATTCTTCCAGGTGCGTGCGTAGAAGGCGCGAATGGAGTCCTGCGATCCGGGCACCCAGTAGGCGCGCACGCGCGCGTTCGCGTCGTCCAGTCCGCTCGCCGTCATCCACTCCGCGATCCCCGCCGACTCGCGCATGGAGAGCACGGCGCCGGGAGGGACCGGGAACCGCTCCCACTCGGCCAACAGGCGGAGGAGCGGACTCTCCTTCTCCTTCCCTCCCCGGAGCGTCTTCAGCGCCGCGGCGTCATCGCCGCTCAGCATCTGGTACGTGGCGAGCGCGGTGCGATGGGAAGCCGAATCGGGGGCCAGCGCGACCGCCATCGTGGCCGCTTTCACGGCCTCGGGCAGCTGGGATCGTTTCGGGTCCAGTACCAGCTTGTCGAAAATCGGCTCGAAGAGGCCGTGAACGAGCGACTTCCAATAGTAGAGCTCGGCGTTCTTCGGCTCCCGCTTGATCGCGTGGTCGAGACGCTCCAGGCAATCGGCAACCTTTGCCTTGGAAGCGGCGGATCGGGAGAAGTGATCGAGCGGCGCGCCGGTCGTATCGGGCGGCATCTCCTGCGGCGAGAGCGCCTCCTCCGCCAGTCGGAGTTTCACGTAGATCACGGCCGCCGGCACGTCGTCCTTGTGGTTCGTCAGGAACTTCTTCGTCTTCTCCCGCGCGGCGATCACCAGGCGCGCCAGCGACTCGGGATCGCTGGGGGTGAATCCGCGAACCAACGAGTCGGCGAGCGCCCGCTCTGTCGCGAGTTCCTTGAGCGACGCGGGGCCTCTCGAACAGGCGCCGAGCAGCATCAGCGCGGCCACCAACCCTCCACAGACGACAGCACTCCACGAACGACGCACGAAACCTCCCGCGTTGCGGTTCTTTCGAGACTCCCCTAGGATCAGGAGTCGATGAGTGACGTCATGAAAACGCCGTCCGCGGACACGGAGAGCGGGTTGCTCGACCGGGACCGGGTGCTGGCGCTCCTCCACGAGTACACCGAGGGGGTGGCACTCCGCAAGCACGCAGTCGCGGTAGAGGCCGCCATGCGGGCCTACGCCCTTCGTGGCGGTCACGACGAAGCGCTCTGGGGCGCGGCGGGGCTCCTCCACGACATGGACTACGAAAAGCACCCGACTCCGGACGAGCACCCTCGCGTGGGATGCCGCATTCTGGAGGAACGGGGCTATCCGCCCGCCCTGACGGAGGCCATCCTGGGTCACGCGTCCTACACCGGCGTGCCGCGCGTCAGTCCCATGGCCAAGACACTCTTCGCGGTGGACGAGCTCTGTGGGTTGATCACGGCCACGGCGCTGGTGATGCCAAGCAAGCGCCTCGCCGACGTGACGGCCGAGTCGGTGTTACGGAAAATGAAGACGAAGGGATTCGCGAGGTCCGTGAATCGTGACGACATCGCACAGGGCGCCACCGAACTGGGCGTCCCACTGGAGGAACACGTGAGCTTCGTTCTGACCGCCCTGCAAGGCGCCGCCGAGCGTCTGGGCCTATGAGTCCCGCGCGCAAGAAACCAGCCAAGCGGGCGAGCCGCCGCCAGCTCCGCCCCGGTACGCCAGACGTGGCGGCATTGACGCGATTTCTACATTCGATCGGTGTCGATACCGAACACGACGAGGAGTACTCCCTGACGGCGCCGCTCTTGGCCGATCTCCTGGCGGAGAGGACCGCGGGGCTGCGCGAAGAACCGCCGACCCTTCGGCCACTTCCCTATCGGGGACGGGCAGGCGAGACGGTGGCGATCGAGGCGATGTACTTCTACGGGCTCTGCCCGCATCACCTCGTGCCGTACTTCGGCGAAGTCAGCGTCCGCTATGTGCCGCGCCAGCGCCTTTGCGGCGCGGGTGCGCTGGTCCGCGCGGTGCGCGCGCTTGCCACGGTGCCGCGGCTTCAGGAAGACCTGACGCAGGAGATCGCCGACCTCGTGGAGCGCTCGCTCCAGCCGCGCGGCGTCTACGTCCACGCCGCCGCACGGCATCTCTGCATGGAGCTTCGCGGCGCGGAAGGCCGCGCCCGCCTCGTCACGGAAGCGCGAAGGGGCGACCCGATCATCGCGGCCGGCGACGGTGGATCGGCCCGGCGGAGACGGTAACCGCGTGGCCTCCGTCTCGATCGTTCTTCCGACCCGCGACCGCCCCGAGTTTCTCCTGGAGGCGATTCGGTCGGTCCAGCGGCAGACTCACCCCGAGCTGGAATTGATCCTCGTTCGGGACGGCGGGGCGCCGCTGACGGACGCCGTGCGCGCCGCGATCGCCGCGATCGAGTTCCCCGTGTCGGTCGTGGAGCATGACGGCGACTCCGAGGGGGCCGCGCGTAGCCGCAACCATGGCGTGGAACGGGCCCGCGGAGACGCCATCGCCTTCCTGGACGATGACGATCTCTGGGAGCCGGGCCACGCCGCCGCGCTTGCCCGAGCGCTCGATCTCGATCCCGCGACCGACGTCGTCTATGCCGACGCCCGCGTCGTTCGGGAGGAGACCGGCCAGGTGCGCCGCATCGGCCGCGATTTCGACGCCGGACTCTTCACGCGCGACGGGTTCATTCCTCCGAGCAGCATGGCCGCCCGGCGCGGCGTCTTCGAGCGCTTCGGCACGTTCGACCCCGAGTTTACCTACTCCGAGGACTGGGAGTGGCTGGTCCGCGTGCTTCGCGGCGGTGGCAAGCTGAAGCGCGTGCGCGGCGAGACGGTCACCATTCGCATCCACGCGGGGGGCCTTTCCTCGCTGGCGTCCGAACGATTGGCGGAGCGGCGCCGCTGCCTTGCCCTGCTCTCCGAGCGGCACGGACTGGGACCGATTGAGCCGAAGACATTCTGGGAGATCGCGGCGGCCGTATGACTCGAGGCGCGCGCTCCGCTCGACCCGCGGCTCGCCTCGATGCTGTTGTGGTTGGGGCCGGCGTCGCGGGACTCTCCACCGCGCTCTGGCTTCGCGACTTCGGCCTCGACGCTCTCCTGATCGAGGAAACGTCCCGACCCGGCGGGCAGCTCCATGCGATTCACGCCGCCATTCCCAACTACCTTGCCACGTTCGGCTGGACCGGGGAGCGACTGGCCGGCGCGGCGCTATCCGACGCTCGTGCGGCGGGGCTCACGGTTCTCGTAGGGGCGCCCGTCGGGCGTATCTCCACGAGCGGCCGCTGGGTGGAACGAGCGGGCGATGAGGCGGGGGGCTCGGTGCGAATCTCCGCGCGCGCCCTGGTTCTCGCGACCGGGCTACGGCGACGGATGCTCGGAGTTTCGGGCGAGGCTGAATTCTTGGGGCGCGGCGTGTCGCACTCCGCCAAT
>JANNMC010000107.1:0-4704 GCA_031397435.1 Candidatus Eiseniibacteriota bacterium | reverse complement strand
TACGACGATCCGACCGACGCCGGGCTCGACGCCGCGATGACCACGTTCGAGGGACTCTCATTCGATTCGGAAGAACTCCGGCGGCGCTCGCTTCACTTCTCCCGCGAGGCCTACCGGGAGCGGATGACCGATGCGCTCGTTCGCGCCACCGAGCGGTTCGCGTCTCGGGACGGAGTTCCGTTCCCCCTCGACCAACTTCTCGGTTGAACACGCAAATGCATTGCGGTATAATCGTTTAGGCCATTGAGTATTGCGGGTCGCCTTCTTCGCGGCCAGCCTGGAGATCCATCGTGCGAGTCGCTTCGAACCGGTTCACCGCGAGTCTGTCTCTCGCCGCCCTCGCCCTCGTCGCGCTGACCGCTGCCCTTATAACGACCTTCGGCGCCGCACCGCTCGAGAGCCAGCCGCAGGCCACCCCCGACTACGCCAACTTCGAAGGCCTTCAGGTCCACCCGCTGGCACTCACACCGGACGGAACGAAGCTCGTGGCGATCAACGCTCCTGACTGCCGAGTGGAGATATTCGAGCCCGGCGCCGCCGCGCTCACGAGCCTCGGAGAGGTCGCGGTCGGACTGGAGCCGGTCTCCGTGGCCGCGCTCAACGATTCCATTGTCTGGGTGGTCAATCACATCTCCGACGACATCAGCATCGTGAACGTGAATCGGCGGCGGGTCGAAGGGACGCTGCGCGTCGGCGACGCGCCGACCGATGTCGTCTTCGCCGGCACGCCGAAGCGGGCCTTCGTCTGTGTGAGCGGGGAAGATGCCGTGAAGATCTACTCACTCTCTGGGACTACCGGAGCGACGCTCGACGCGACGCAGCCTATCTTTGCACGCCGCCCCCGGTCGCTCGTTGTCAACGGGGCGGAGGTCTGGGTCGCCGCGCTCGACGCGGGAAATCGCACGACAATTCTCTCGGCGAACGAGGTGTTCGCCGGGGGCGGCCTGCCGGCTCCGAATCCGCCTCGTTCGATCCCCCCACCCCCGAATGGACCCTCTGCTCCCGCCGTGGGGCTGATCATTCAAAACGTTGGCGGCGTCTGGGTCGACGAGCGGCCCGCGAATCAGAAGAACTGGAGTGCGTTCATCCCCTACTCACTTCCGGACGTGGACATTACCGTCATCAGCGCGGCCACGGGCGCGGTCCTCCGCACCGTCTCAGACGTCGGCACGAGTCTCCTCAACCTCGCAGCGGGCCCGAGCGGAACTGTTTACGTCACCAACAACGAGGCGTTCAACAGGACCCGCTTCGAGCCGAATCTCAGAGGCCGGTTCATCCAGAATCGCATCACCCGGGTCTCAGGGACGGCCGTGACGCCGTGGCACCTTAACAGCCACATCAACTACGCCGTCTCCCCCGGGCCCACGACGGAGAGAGACCAAAGCCTGTCGCAGCCGATCGACGTCGTCGTGAATGGCCTTGAAACGAAACTTTACGTGGCGGCGCTGGGGTCGGACCGCGTCGGCGTGGTGGATCCGACGACCGGTGCGGTGACGAATCGAATTCCGAGCTCTTCGGCGGGGATGCCGACGCGGAGCGGCCCGACCGGTCTGGCGCTGGACGCCGTGCGCGGGCAACTCTACGTTTTGAACCGTTTCTCCAATTCCGTCGCCGTCCTCAGCACCACGTCCGAGACTCCCCTCTACGAGCGTTCGCTCGCCATCTCGAACGCCAGGGCGGCCGTCACCCCGCTGAGCGGCTTCACCCCGGAGGGGCCGGAGATCCTCCAGGGCCGGCGCTTCCTCTACGACGGCTCGCTCTCGGCGCACGGAGACCTTTCCTGCGCCTCCTGCCATCTGGGCGGAGATCTCGACAACATCGCGTGGGACCTGGGGGATCCGACTGGGACGCTTCAGCCGGTCCCGCCCTCGCTGCAACCGCCGTCGCCGATTCCTCCGATTCCTCCCTTCGATCCGATGAAGGGGCCGATGACGACACAGTCGCTCCGCGGCCTGGCGGACGCATCGCCCTTTCACTGGCGCGGCGACCGGCTCGACTTCACCCGCTTCAATCCCGCGTTCGTCGGCCTGATGGGGAACGCCGACACGCTCTCAGGTACCGACATGCGAGCCTACGCGGACTTCATCGCGACGCTTCGCTACCCGCCGAATCCAAATCAAAATCTCGACCGGTCCTGGCCGAATCCGGCGGCGCCGACGCCAAGCCCCGAGCGGGGGAGGATCGAATTCACGACCGTCGCGCACGACGGCGGCGTTACCTGCGCCGCGTGCCACGCGTTGCCGACCGGGACGAACCGGACGCTCATCCCGGCGCAGGCGCTACAGGAGAGCCAGGCGTTCAAGGTGCCCCATCTGCGGAACATGCTCGAGAAGACCGGATTCACCGACGCGGCGGGCCCGCAGAAGCGCGGCTTCGGCTTCATGCACGACGGCGCCATGGACGATCTCTTCTCGTTCCTGGAACTCCCGGTGTTCAACTTCGGGAGCAATCAGGCGCGACGCGACGTCGAGGCCTTCCTGCTGGCGTTCGACACGGGGATGGCTCCCTCGGTGGGCCGGCAAGTCGCCGTGAACGCGGCGAACAAGAACGATCCGGGCACGGTGGCGACGCTCGACTCGCTGGGGGCGGAAGCGGAGGTGGGGAATTGCGACCTCATCATCGCCTACTACCCGGACGGGATCGGGGTGGAAACGCGACTCTACCTCCGCCGAACCGGCGGCACGCTGGAGTCCGACTACGATCCGGAAGGCATCGTGGTGGAAGCGTCGTTCCGCCAGGCGCTCTCGGGGGGGGATGTCGCCGTCTACCTGGGAGTTCCTCCCGGCAGCGGCCCGCGCATGGCGCTCGACCGCGATCGAGACGGATTCAAGAACCGCTACGAGACTTCGCTGGGGAGCGACCCCGCCGATCCTTCTTCGGTCCCCTACGTCACCGCCATCGGGGAGGCACCGGCGCCCGGCCATGTCACGCGCCTCGGACAGAACGCGCCGAATCCGTTCAATCCGACGACGGAGATCCGCTATGAAGTGGGACGCGCTGCCCGGGTCCGGCTCCAGGTCTTCGACGTCCGGGGGCGCTTGATCCGCACTCTCGTCGACGCCTCGCTGAAGCCGGGCCGCTACGACACGAGATGGGACGGGCACGACGCGGCCGGACGCCCCGTGGCGAGCGGCCGCTATTACTACCGCCTGAACACCGGCTTTTCGCACCTCACGCGTGGGATGGTGCTCCTCAAGTAACGGAAGAGCGCTACTTCGGCACCTCCGGCAGATCGCCCGCGACGACGAGGTGCATCCGATCCGGGTGAAGGTGCTTCCGGATCGCCGCGTTCACTTCCTCCCTCGTCACCGCACGAAAGCGGGCGGGGTATTCGTCCAGGTACTTCGGACCGAACCCGTACTTCTCCGCGTAGGTGAGCTGCGTGGCGACCCCCGCGTTCGTACCAAGGCGAACCTGGAAGTTTCCGGCGAAGAAGTTCTTCTGTGTCTCCACTTCCTCCGCGGTGATTCCGTCCCTCACGTACTGGGCGATGACTTCGCGGGAGGAGCGAATGGCCTTCGCGGCGTTCTGCGGCGCCACGGCGGCGATGACGGCCCAGGCCCCGTCGATCTCCTCGGTCCAGAAGAACCGCGAGAAGATGTTGTAGGAGAGCCCCTCCACGTCGCGTACCCGCTTGCCGACGCGGGAGGTGAGCCCCGATTGCCCCAGCGCGGCGTTCGCGATGAGTGCCGCCTCGTAGTCGGGATCGCGGCGCGAGAGCCCGCTGGCGTGCCCGATGTAGAAGTTCGCGTTCGCCTTCCCCGGCATCGTCTCCACCACCTCACGCGCGTCTCCCGGCTCCGTCCGCGACGGCGCGACCACCGCCTTCACGCCGCGTGGCATGCCACCGAAGAGCGACGCGACGAGGGCGATCGTGTCGTTCGGATCGACGTCGCCGACGATGGAGAGAACGGTTCCCGATCCAACGAATCGCTCCGCGTGATAGGCACGGAGGCTCGCGGCCGTGGCGGCGTCGAGGCTGGCGGTCATCTCTTCGCGCGTAGGCGCCGCGTAGGGATGCCGCGCGGGGAAGACAAGGCGCGAGAGCCGGTCCGCCGCGCGCTGACGCGTGTCGTCGTCGCCCTTCACGACCTCGGCCCGGAGTTCCTCCTTCGCCTTGGCGAGTTCGTTCGGCGCGAAGTCCGGGCGGAGGAGGTCGTCGGCCAACGTTTCGAGCAGCAATCGGAGATCTCGCGCCATTCCGGAGCCGACGATCGAAGTCTCCTGCAGGTCCGAGAAGATCGCCAGCCTGGCGCCGGCATCGTCGAGGCGCGCCGCCATCTCGCGTTTGTCGCGCCCACGGGCGCCGCGCGTCACCATCTTCGCCACCAGCGCGGGGATGGCGGGGCGTCCTTGTGGCGCATGGATGGCACCCGAGAGAACGATGCCATGGATCGCGACCGTCGGAAGGGTCCGATTCGGCTGGACCTGGACGACGAGGCCGTTCGGCAACATCTCACGCACCGTCCGCGAGGCGAATCCGGCCGCGCCGCTCGCATCGGAAGCGCCTCCCGCGCCCGCGCGCTTCGACTTCGCCTTCCCCTTCGGCTTCGGTGCCTCCTTCGCCGGCGGCGCGCTCGCCTCCTGTCGCTGCGGTACGTACCAGCCAACGGTCGCCTTGTCGGGCTGGAGATAGGCCGCGGCCACGCGTCTCACGTCGTCCGCCGTGACCTTGCCGAGTCCATCGACGTACGACACGAACCA
>JANNMC010000057.1:0-3166 GCA_031397435.1 Candidatus Eiseniibacteriota bacterium | reverse complement strand
TTTCCCGGTTCCGGACTCGAAACTGACTCACTTTCCGCGTCTGCCGGGGCTGGACGGCCGGCGGATGAGCAAGTCGCTAGGCAACACGATCTATCTCGCCGATTCGCCCGAGGAAATCGAGGCGAAGGTCCGGACCGCCTTCACCGATCCGAAGAAACTTCGGAAGGACGATCCGGGAAATCCGGACGGATGCGTCGTCTTCGCGTATCATCGGGCCTTCCACCCGGCGGGGGCCGCGCAGATCGAGCGCGACTGCCGGGCCGGCGCGCTCGGGTGCGTGGCCGACAAGCGGGAACTGGCCGGAATCGTGGCCCGGTCGCTGGAGCCGATTCGAGAGAAGCGGAAGGAACTGGAGGCGCACCCCGAGCGGGTGCACGAGGCGCTGCGCTACGGAGAAGAGAAGGCGCGCGCCATGGCGGTGGACACGATGCGGCAAGTCCGCGAGGCGATGAAACTGGCATGAGCGACGAGCGCCCCGACAATCCGGTGATGGAGAAGCCGTCCGGCTTGCTCCGAGGCGGCGACAATGAACCGTCCGCTCCGGCGCGCGCCGCGATCCGGGTTCATCTCCCCGCGTTCGAAGGCCCGCTCGATCTCCTCCTGCATCTGATCCAGCAGGACGAGATCGACATCACCGACATCCCGATCTCGAAGATCACGCGGCAGTATCTTGAAATGCTCGAACTCATGCGGGAACTCGACCTGGAAGTGGCGGGGGAATTCCTGGTGATGGCGGCCACGCTCATGCGCATCAAGGCTCGCTTGCTCCTGCCGCCGATCATCGAGGAGCAGGAGGAGCTCGACCCGCGCGAGGGACTGGTCCGCCAGCTTCTCGAGTACCGCCGCTTCAAGGATGCGGCGAAGGACCTCGAGCGGCTGGAGGCCGACCGGCGTCTCCTGTTCGAGCGCGGCGCGCCGGCGCAGCTTGAAGATCCCGAGGCGAGCGAACTCCTGCCGGTCAGTCTCTTCAGGCTCCTGGAGGCGCTGAAGGGAGCCCTGGCACGCCAGGTCCCGTCGGTCATCCACACGATTCACGCGGAGCCGATGAGGATCGACGAGGCAATGTCGCTCCTGCGCGAGAATCTGAAGACGCGGGGTCGGCTGCTCTTCGCCGAGATGCTCGACCTCTTCGTGACACGAATCGAAAAGATCACCGCCTTCCTCGGGCTCCTGGAACTCCTCAAGATGGGCGACGTTCGCGCGGCGCAAGAGGATGCCTTCGGCCCGATCTACCTGGAAATCCAGCCGGGCATGCCGGCCAGCGAGGAGTAACCGATGCCGATGCCCAAGCAGATTCTCGAGTCGCTTCTCTTCGCCAGCGATGCGCCGATCGGCCTCGCGACGCTCGTGGAGGTGATGGCGGGCCCGGACAAGGAGGAGATTCGAACACTCCTCGACGAGATGGCCATCGAGTTCGAAGAGTCGCATCGTGGCGTGGCCCTGGCGGAGATCGCGGGCGGCTACCAGCTTCTCTCGCGCAAGGAATGCGCGCCCTGGATCGAAAAAATGCTCCGCTCCAGGCGAAAGGTCCGGCTCTCCCGGGCAGGCCTCGAGACGCTCGTCATCGTCGCCTACAAGCAGCCGATCACGAAGACCGAGATCGACGGAATTCGGGGCGTCGACTCCAGCGGCTCGCTCCATACGCTTCTGGAGCGGAATCTCGTGTTGATCGCCGGCCGCTCGAAGGCGGTGGGCCGGCCGCTTCTCTACGCCACGTCGCAGGAGTTCTTCCAGTACATGGGAATCAACGATCTCACCGATCTTCCGGAGTTGAAGGAACTGGGAAGCGTGCTCGAGGAACGCGAGCGGGCCCAGATGGAACTCGCCGACGAGGATGCCGTCCCCGCCGGAGAGAGTGTGGCGACCAGCGAGGACGCCGTCTCGGCTCCGGTCGAGGCGGGCGCTCCCGAGGGTGCGGCTTAACCTCTTCCTCGCGCGGGCCGGCCGCGGATCGCGGCGCGAGGCGGACGAATGGATCCGAGAGGGACGCGTTCAGGTCAACGGCGTCACGCCGCAAGGCTTCGGAGAACCGATCGATCCCGCGCGCGACCACGTCACGATCGACGGCCATCCCGTTCAGCTCCCGGATACCTCCCGCTACCTCGCCTATCACAAGCCACCGGAAACGCTGGTCAGCCGCCGGTCTCAGGGCGGGAAGCCGACGATCTATCTTCGTCTCGGATCTCGCTCCCAGGGGCTCCACGCCATCGGACGCCTCGACTACGATTCCGAGGGACTCCTCCTCTTGACCGACGACGGGACGCTGGCGGAGGCCTTGCTCCACCCGCGGTCGGAGGTTCTTCGCCGCTACCGAGTCTGGGTGACGCCCGTTCCCGATTCCGATCGCATGCGCCGCCTGGCGGCGGGAGCGGTGGTGGAGGGAGTCGCCGTGGCGCCCGAGACGGTCGTGCTGGAGGGGATCGAGAAGGGGCTCGGCATTCTCCGGATCGACCTTCGAGAAGGGAAGAAGCGGGAGATTCGCGAATTCGCCAGGAGCGCCGGGCTGAATGTCCGCCGGCTCCTCCGGATCTCATTCGGGCCGGTGCAACTCGGCATCCTGCGTCGAGGAGCCGTCCGGCCGCTCACGTCGGCTGAACTCGGCGCGCTCCGCCGCCTGGCGGTGCCGCGCGGGGCGCGCCTTCCGCGACAGGGTCCGCGGTGATAGACTTCATCCGGATTGCGAAGTCTCATCGTGGAAGGACGAACGAATGAGCGTGCGCGTGACCGATAGCGTCCGCCCCGAGATCCGGTCGCTCCAGCCCTACGTGCCGGGAAAGCCGGTGGAAGAGCTGGAGCGCGAACTCGGAATTTCCGGCGCGGTGAAGCTTGCCTCGAACGAGAACCCGCTCGGGCCGTCGCCGATGGCGATCGCCGCGATGCAGGCCGCCATTCATGGCGCCAACCGCTACCCCGACGGCGGCTCGTTCTACCTCCGCGAGGCGCTCGCCTCGTTCGCGGGAATGCCCTTCGAGCAGATCGCGGTCGGATCGGGCTCGAACGATCTCATCGACGTCCTCTGCCGCATTCACCTCGGTCCGGGGGACGAGGCGATCATGTCGAACCCCGCGTTCGTCATGTTCGCGGTCGCGGTAAATGTCTCCGGCGGGACGCTGATCCGCGTGCCGGGCAAGGCGCTCTTCCACGATCCCGACGCGATGCTGGCGGC
>JANNMC010000036.1:0-42892 GCA_031397435.1 Candidatus Eiseniibacteriota bacterium | reverse complement strand
GCTTGGCAATGTAGGCGTGGAGCTTTTGATTCGTTCCGACCGGAACGGTGCTCTTCTGAACAATGAGGCGGTGACTCGGCAGGGCGCCGGCGATCGTCTTCGCCGCGGCGAAGACCTGAGTCAGGTCGGCCTCGCCGCGCGGTCCGGAAGGCGTTCCGACGCAGAGAAAGATGACCTCGCCCCACTTCGTCGCTTCCTCCAGCGAGGTGCCGAAGCGGAGGCGGCGTTCCCGCACATTCCGGGCCACCAGGTCGAGGAGCCCTGGTTCGTAGAAGGGAATCTCTCCCCGCTCGAGTTTCTCGATCTTCGCGGGATCGACATCCACGCAGAGCACGTCATTCCCGAAGTCGGCGAAGCCGGCCCCGGTTACGAGCCCCACGAATCCCGTTCCTACGACGACGATTCGCATCGGTTCCTCAATGGCCCGTCTCGCGGCGTACGCGCGCGCGGGCATCCTGATAGAGATCGGTCAGGGTGCGCTCCAGGGAGAGGCGCGGCGCCCACTCGGTCCGCGCCGTGATCTTGGAGCGATCCCCCACCACGTGATCGACATCGTGCGTCCGGACGCGCGACGGATCGGTGACGACCCGCGCGGTCACGCCCGCCAGCGACAGCAGCCGTTCGAGGAGGTCGCGAAGACGATGGCCCTCCCCGGTGCAGACATTATAGGCCTCGCCCGGTTCCCCGCGCTCCACCAGCGAGCGGTAGGCGGCGACCACGTCCCGCACATGCCCGTACTCCCGCACCGCTTCCAGCGTGCCGACTTTGATCTCGGGCGGTTGAATCCCCGCGTCCACCCGCGCGATCTGTTCGGCGAACGCCGCCAGCGCGAACTGCGGCCGCTGTCCCGGACCGGTATGGGAGAAGGTGCGCGTGCGGATCACGCGGAGCCCGTACGTCTCGGAGTAAAGGGCGCCCAGGGCGTCCTGAGCCGCCTTGCTCAGTCCGTACGGATTTCGCGGACGGAGCGGAGCGTCCTCGCGGATGAGCGCCCCCGTCGTGCCGGAGCCGTACGCATCGGCCGAGCCGACCGAGAGAATCGTCGCTTCGGGCGCGCCTTGCCGGACCGCCTCCAGCAGATGAAGCGTGCCGAGCGCATTCACGCGGTAGGTCTCCACCGGATGAAGCAGCGAGGCCGCGCCGGAGGATTGCGCCGCCAGATGGACGACGGCATCGGGATGGATTTCCCGCACCGCGGCCGCCACCGCGCCGGCGTCGGTCACGTCGAGCGGCCGATACGATGCCAGCCGCTCGCGAAGCGCCGCCGCCTCGGGCGTACCGTCCAGCGGGACGTAGTCGGCGCCGTGGAATTCGGCGCCCGGCCCCCAGGATTCCAGAAGGTGGCGGCCTACAAAGCCGGCCACCCCCGTGATGAAAAGGCGCAAGCCTTAGCGCTCGCGCCAGTAGGCGAGCATGTCCTGGAGCGTCTGCTCGAACGGGATGACGGGCTCCCAGCCGGTCGCCTTCTTGAACTTGGAGGCGTCGCCAAGGAGCACCGGCACGTCGGAAGGGCGAAGCCGCGTCGGATCCTCCACGACCTTGATCTTCACCTTCGACATGGCCAGCAGGTAGTCGAGCATGTCCTTGATAACCCAGTCCTTGCCCGAGCAGAGATTGTATTCCTCGCCCGCGACGCCCTTCTCCAGAGCCAGCCAGTACGCGCGAACGATGTCGCGGACGTCGGTGAAGTCGCGGCGCGCGTCGAGATTCCCCACGCGTACGATCGGCTCCCGGCGCCCCTTCTCGATATCGGCGATCTGCTTCGCGAAGTCGGAGCAGACGAACACCGGTCCGCGGCGCGGCCCCTCGTGGTTGAACCCGCGCGTGCGAATCACGTGGAGTCCGAACGATTTGAAGTACTGATAGCCGAGCATGTCCTGCCCCACCTTGCTCACCGCGTAGGGCGAGAGCGGACGGAGCGGATTCGTCTCCCGAATGGGAAGCTCGTTCTCATGGACCAGCCCATACTCCTCACTGGAGCAGGCGAGCTGGATGCGCGGCTTCAGATTCGTCTTCTTGATCGCTTCGAAAATGTTCAACTGGCCGATGATGTTCGTGACGAGCGACTCGGTCGGCGCGGTCCACGAGGTCGGCACGAACGACTGCGCGGCCAAGTGGAAGATCCGATCGGGACGGACGGCTTCGATCACGTCGCGGACCGAGGAGGCATCGCGCAGATCGCACTCCGAGAAGGAGACCTTGTCGCGGAAATGCTCGATGTTCTCCGTGCGGCTCCTCCAGCGGAGGATGCCGTGGATCTCCACGTCCGGAAGCGTGAGCATGTAGTCCACCAGGTGACTTCCGGCGAACCCGGTGATTCCAGTGACCAAGACTCTCATGCGTTCGTCCTTTCGGGGGATGTCATGGCGGCGACGGATGCCTCGAACGCGGCGACCGCCGCTTTCGGGTCGCTCGCTTCAAGGATGGGCCGTCCCACGACGACGAAGTCGGCGCCGCGGGCGAACGCTTCCGGCAGGGAGAGCGTTCGCTTCTGGTCGTGAGCCGGGTCGTGGGGCCCGCGAATACCGGGTGTGACAATCAAGAAGGGGGATGGCAGCGCGCCGCGCAGGGCGGATAGTTCCTGTGGCGACGCGACGACACCATCGGCTCCCGCCTCGCGCGCCATGCGCGCCAGGCCGAGCACCTTCTCCTCGAGGGTCGTACCGGGATTCCAGAGACTCGGAATCTCGGTGCCATCGAGACTGGTGAGCATGGTGACCGCGAGGACACGAGGAGCAGCCCCGCCGTCGCCTTTCAACGAGTGCGCCGCCTTGGAAGCGGCGGCGATCATGGCCGGCCCTCCCGCCGCGTGAATCGTGAGGAGCGACACCGGCAGCCCTTCCAGGGCGGTGACCGCCTTCTCCACCGTCGCGGGAATGTCGTGCCATTTCAGATCCAGGAAGATCTTCTTTCCCCGGTCGGCCATGGCGCGAACGCCCTCCCGGCCGGATGCGCAGAAGAGCTGGAGCCCCACCTTGTACCAGAGCACCGAGTCGCCGATCCGGTCGACGTGCGCCAAGGCGCGCGGCAGGTCGGGCTGATCAAGCGCGACGATCAGGCGGTCGCGTACGCCTAGGCTTTGGCTCACTTCTTCTCTCCCGAGCGCCGCACGCTTCGTGCGGCCTCACGCCGCGCCCTCCCGGCGCGAATGGGTCCGCGGCCCGCGGGGAGCTCCATCGCGCCCAGAACGGCATCGACGGAGCGTTCGCCCAGGCTTCGGACGTAGTCGGAAAGGCCGCTCACGCAGGCTTCCGGAAGTCCCGGATCGGCGAACATGGCGGTCCCAATTTCCACGGCAGTGCAGCCGACGAGAAGGAATTCAATCGCGTCGGCCGGCTTGGCGATACCGCCCATACCCACAAGCGGAATGTCGACCGCCTGCGCCACCTCCCACGCCTTTGCCAGCGCGAGCGGCTTGATGGCGGGACCGGATAGTCCGCCGAGCACCGTGCCGAGAATCGGCTTCCGGTTTCGGGAATCGACCGCCATGCCGACAAAGGTGTTCACAACCGAGATGGCGTCGGCGCCGCAACTCTCGCACGCCTCGGCGATCTCCGCGATGCGCGTCACGTTCGGCGTCAGTTTGGCGATGAGCGGAAGCCGCGTCAGTGGCCGGATGGCGGACATCACCTCGCGGGCCATGCCAGCGTCGGTGGAGTAGCGCATCCCGTGCGCTCCGACGTTGGGGCAGGAGATGTTCACCTCGATGGCATCGGCCACGCCGGAGGCATCCACACCGCGGACCAGTTCCTGGAATTCCTCGACGTTCTCTCCCTCCACCGAAACGATTCGAGCGCACGGCAACTCGCGCAGGATCGGCACCTTCAATTCCAGATAACCGGCCAGACCGGGATTCTCGATTCCGATCGAATTGAGCATTCCCGCCGAGGTCTCGACGACACGCGGCGGAGGATTCCCGGCCCGCGGGCGAAGCGTGACCGTCTTCGTCACGATGCCGCCGATCTTTTCCAGATCGACGAGCCGTTCGTACTCCTTCCCGAATCCGATGATGCCCGACGCGACGAGGATCGGATTGCGAAGTTCCAGCGAACCGATCGTGACCCGGAGGTCGGGCTTCTGGACGGGCGTCATGGCAACCGCTCCCAGTCGACGACCGTCGCGTCGTAGACGGGCCCTTCCACGCACATGGCGGGATAGCGCCCCTGGTCGCATTCGGGACGAAGCGGAATGGGGCAGCCCCGGCAGGCGCCGACGGCGCAGGCCATCGGCCCCTCCAGCGACGCCTCGCAGCGGATTCCCCTCTCCCGTGCGAAATCGGCGATGGCGTGAAGGAGCCCATGCGGGCCACAGGTGAAAATTTCGGCGGTCTGAGGCGTATGGCCGTGCTCGTTCCACTCCCGCTCCAGGAGATCGAGGACGCTTCCCTCGTAGCCCACCGATCCATCGTCGGTGGCAAGATGAAGGCGGCCCTTCTTGATCTCGCGCACGCCGTAGAGTTCATTCTTGGACTTCGCGCCAAAGAGGAAGACGTAGGGACGCTTCTTCTCCGCGAGACGTCTGGAGAGGAAAAGGAGCGGTGCGACGCCTCGCCCGCCCGCCACGAGGAGCGATGTCCTTCGGGGCGCCGGCGTGAAGCCGACTCCGAGAGGGCCGATCAGGTCGAGAACCTGGCCCTTCGGCTGGCCGGATAGGATTCGCGAACCGCGGCCGACGACAGAGTAGTAGAGGCGGATGGCGCGCACCCCGCGGTGCTCGAAGTATCCCTCGAGGCTATAAGGACGGCGCAGGAGCGGCTCCCCGTCGGTGGAGAGCCGCAAATGGACGAATTGCCCCGGGTGGGGCTTGGCGAAGAGCCGCGGCACACGGAGCGTGAGCAGGAAGTTCCCCTTCGTCAGCTCGCGATTCTCGACGACGGTGCAATCGACTTGATTCATCGTTGTGGTGTGATGATGTTGATTGGCGTGGAATCCGCAGGTGCCGCGGCGGGCGGCGGGCTCACGAGCCCGGGAGACATCGGACGCTTCGGTTGTATTGGTTGCGTGGAAAGCCCGCGCCGCTTGAGGGCCTCCTCGCGAGCGGCCTTGAGAATGTCCATCGTCGCGGGAGGAACGGCATATCCCGAGTCGGGGGCGCTTACCGTCGGACCAACGTCCGATTCCGGCAGCGCTTCTTCCGGAGCGAAACGCGACGCGCCGGTTGTGTCGGGATTCGCCAGCAGCGAGTCGAGGAGTGCCGTCCGAACGTCCGTCACACCGCTCCAGCGCTTCCAGAAGTAGAGCGCCGATTCCGCGAAGCGTGTCCCGCGATACCGCTCGGCCATGCTGTCGGTCATGGAACGCACCGCCAGTGTGTCGGAGCGGTCGAGCGCGGTGATCCAGAGCCGCGCATAGGCCGACTTCGGCGCGTAAACGCTCAGGGGATACTGCGATTCGACCGCCGAATACTGGAGGAGGGCGGAGTCGGGCCGCTCCAGCTGGAAGTAGTAGAGCTCCGCTAGCATGAAGGCGGAGCGCGCTTTCGCCTGCGTCGTGTCCGCGCCGAGAGTCTCGCGATATTTCTTCAGCGCGGCCAGCCCCTGCGAGCGGCGGTTCGCCTGCGTTTGAAATTCGGAAGGCGGGCCGGTCTTCAGTTTTTCATACTCCTTCGCCGCGCCGTCATAGTCGTTGAGCGCCGACTCGTAGATGTAGCCGATCCGGAACTGCGCGTCCGCGGCCACTGGCGTATTGGGGTACGTCTCGATGAGGCGTCGATACCCGGTGATCGCCTCATCGGTCTTCCCCACTCTTGCCCGCACGCCGTGGAGACGGAGGAGGAGTTCCCCCTCGCGCTTCTCCGCGATCGCGTTCGGCCGCCACTGCTCCAGCAGGGCCATCGCGTCGTCGTAACGCTCCAGGTCGCGAAGCGCCTCGGCGCGCCGCAGCGCCAGATCGAGGCGGAACTTCGAACGCTCCTCGGATCGAAGCGCGTTGGCGTAGACGTCGATGGCACGGTCGGCTCGGCCGCTCGCCACCAGGGCGTCGCCCGTCCGCCGGAGCGCGTCGGAGCGGTCCCGCCGCGACCTCGCGGCATCCGCCGCGCGTTCGTACCAGGCGATCGCTACCTGGTAGTCGCGCTGCGCCGCGCGCGATTCGCCCGCATAGAAGTAGAGTTCCCCGCGGCGTGCCAGCTTGGGGTAGTCGCGATCGCACGCCTCGAAAATGGAGTCAGCCTCCGGATAGTCGCGCCGCTTCAGTTTGGCCAACCCGAGAATCAGGCGCGCCTCCGGCAGGAACGGGCTCTTCGGAAACTGCGCCTGGAACTCCTCCAGCCTCCGGATCGCGACCACGTTGTCGCCCTTCCCGAATGTGGCGGCGCTCAAGAGGAACGACGCGTCGTCGGCCCACTTGCTCTTGGGATAGTCGACCAGCACTTTCTGGCACTGGCGAATGGTCATTTCGTATTTGGCCGAAGCCTCGGGCGCGACGGATTCGAGGATGCTCCGCTCCTGCGCCTTCTGGCCCTCTCGGTAGTACTTCTTGGCGAGGTAGAAGGTGTTGAAGTAGGCACATCCGGCAGTGAGGATCGCGAGGCCGAGTAGGCCGAGGCCGAGGGGCCCCCATTTCGGGGTACGCATGAGGCCGCGATCGTACCACGGGCTCCCGGCGCCGCCTATGCCGCGCTGGCCTTCCGCTATCGGGCGCTCCCGGCCAGGGACTCCGCCCGGTATGTGACGCTTCCGCCGACCAGGGTGATCAGGATTTTACCGGAAAGCTCCCACCCTTCGAACGGCATGTTCCGCGCCTTGGAGGCAAATTCCGCCGCCCGGACGGTCCAGCGCTGCGACGGGTCGAAAACGGTCACGTCGGCATCCGCTCCGGCCGCTAGCGTGCCGCCATCGCGGCCCAGAACTTGGAGTGGATTTCGCGTCATCCGGAGGATCAGGTCGCCGAGCGAGAGGTGCTTCGGCTCGACGAGCGCCTTCATGTAAAGGCCGAGCGCCGTCTCCAGCCCGACAATCCCGAACGGCGCGCTGTCGAAGTCGCCGTCCTTCTCGATGTCGGTGTGAGGCGCGTGGTCGGTGGCCAGGCAGTCGATGGTGCCATCGATGACGCCCTGGATGAGCGCCTCACGGTCGCGCGCGTAACGAAGCGGCGGGTTCATCTTGGTATTGGTGTCGTAGGTAGCCACCGCCTCGTCCGTGAGGACCAGGTGGTGGGGCGTCGTCTCGCCGGTCATGGCGATACCCCTGGCCTTTGCCCAGCGGAGAACTTCCACCGTCCGGGCAGCGCTCATGTGGGCCACGTGGACCCGCCCGCCGGTCACGTCGGCCAGAAGCATGTCGCGCGCCACCATGACGCTCTCGGCAATGTCGGGAATTCCCTTCAGGCCGACACGCGTGGAGACCCACCCTTCGTGCACCACGCCGCTCCCCTTCAGATCGGGGTCCTCGGCATGCTGGATGATCGGCACGCCGAGCGGCTTCGTCAGCTCCAGCGCGCGGCGCATGATCTCGGCGTTCTTCACCGGCTTCCCGTCGTCGGTGAAGGCAACCACGCCGGCGTTCACCAGATCCTCGAACTCAACCAGCGCTTCGCCCATCTGACCGATCGTGACCGCCGCGATGGGAAGCACGCGGCAGGCAGCCGAGGCCGCGGCACGCCGGACCACGTACTCGACGCTCGGACGGTCGTCGAGCGGAGGCGACGTGTTCGGCATGCAGGCCACGGTGGTGAATCCGCCGCGGGCCGCCGAGCGCGTCCCCGTCTCAATCGTCTCCTTCTCTTCCTGGCCAGGCTCCCGAAGATGGACGTGGATGTCGACCAGGCCCGGCGCGACGACCGCCCCCTTCACGTCAACGATCTCAACATCCTTCCGGTTTCGGAGCGCAGCCGGGGCATCCTCGCCCAGGCCCGCGATTTTTCCGTTCTCGATCCAGAGATCCTGGACTCGGTCGATTCCCCGGGCGGGGTCGAGGACCCTACCGCCGCGGAGACAGAGTGGGTTCGTCATGGCTCTTCGCAGCCTCCACGTTCGGGGTTTGAGTTTCGGTCGCGACGACGCCGGCCGCTTCCTGGCCGGCGAGCAAGTAGAGGACGGCCATCCGGACCGCGACGCCGTTCGTGACCTGTTCGAGGATCACCGAATTCTCGCCGTCGGCCACGTCTTGCGCGATCTCCACGCCGCGGTTCATCGGACCAGGATGCATCACCAGCACGTCGGGCTTGGCGCGGCGAAGCCGTTCGCGCGTGACGCCGTGGACGCGGGAGTACTCCTTGAGTGACGGATAGAGCCCGGCGCGCTGGCGCTCCAGCTGAATGCGGAGAATGTTCACCACGTCCGCTCCTTCGATCGCCTCATCCACGCTCTTCGCCACCGTCACGCCGAAGCGCTCCACTTCGGCCGGCATCATCGTGCTCGGGCCGGCGATCGTCACCTTGGCGCCGAGCTTCGTCAGCCCCCAGATGTTCGAGCGCGCCACACGGCTGTGGAGAATGTCGCCGAGGATCGCCACGCGAAGTCCTTCGATCCGCTCCTTGTGTTCCCGCATCGTAAAAATGTCGAGGAGACCCTGCGTCGGATGCTCGTGCGTGCCGTCACCGGCGTTGATGACACCCGCCTTCAGCACTTTCGCCAGATAGTGCGGCGCTCCTGAGGCCTGGTGGCGAATCACGACGAGGTGGATTCCCATCGCCTCGATGTTCGCCGCCGTGTCGCGAAGCGTCTCTCCCTTGGAGACACTCGATCCGGACGTCTGGAAGTTCACCGTGTCGGCGGAGAGCCGCTTCTCGGCCAGTTCGAACGAGAGCCGCGTCCTCGTGCTCGCCTCGAAAAAGAGATTCGCGGCGGTGAGACCGCGAAGCGACGGAACCTTGGGGATGGGACGGTCGAGCACTTCGCGCATGACGCGCGCGGTGTCGAGGATCCTGACGATTTCCTCGGCACTCACGTCCTCCAGGCCGAGCAGGTCTTTTCGATTGCCGATCATGACACCAGCTCCCCGATCGTGACGCCGTCATGGCCGTCGATCTCTTTCACTTTGACCTTGATGACCTCGCGGCGCGAGGTCGGGACGTTCTTGCCGACGAAGTCGGCGCGGATGGGAATCTCGCGGTGCCCGCGATCGACGATGACGGCGAGCTGGATGGAGCGCGGGCGGCCGAAGTCGATCAGCTCGTCCAGCGCGGCCCGCACCGTGCGGCCCGTGAAGAGGACGTCGTCGACCAGGACCACGACCTTGTCGTCAATGGTGGTCGGAATGTCGGTCTGCCCCACCACCGGCTGGTGGGAGATGGTCTGCAGGTCGTCGCGGTAGAGCGTGATGTCGAGAGCGCCCACCGGGACCGCGTGTCCCTCGAATTCTTGGATCTTGGCGGCGATCCGGTGGGCCAGCGGAACCCCCCGGCGTCGGATGCCGACCAGGACAAGTTCCTTGGCCCCCAGGTTCTTCTCGATGATCTCGTGGGAGAGGCGGGTTATCGCGCGCCCAAGTGCCTCAGCGTCAACGATTTCCGCCTTTTCGCGGATGTTGTCCACAGTGCCTCCGGCAGTCATGAAAAAACCCCTTTCCGAGGCGGAAAGGGGTGGCGGCGGCACGTGATGCGACACGCGGCGACTGCTGATCCCTTTCTAGTCTCGCGGAACTAGTTTGAAGGGTTGCTGCGGCGCCGCGATGCTCACGGCACTGGAGGAACTATAGCACGCGCCAGGGCGCGGCGCCAGCGCTCCGCTTGCCGCCACGTCCACCCGGGCGCGATACTCCCGAGACTTGGGCAAAACCCTTCTCGAATGAAACCCAGAGGTGCATGAATTGCTCCAGATCGTCTGGGACACGCGCGGGTACTTTTTCTGGCTACTTCTTGTTTCCGCGCTCTGCTTGATCCTGGAGCGCATCTGGCCGTGGCGAAAGCAGCAGGGGACGCTGCGCCGACAGTTCGGCCAGGATTTACTTTGGCTCTTCTTCAACGGCCATTACGTGGGTCTCTTGGTGGCGTCGGTCGCGGCGTTCCTCTTCGCGTGGGCCCTTCCCGCGATCGATCGGGCAAAGGCGCTGAACCTCATCGCCGACCAGCCGCTGATTGTCCAATTCGTGGCCTTCTTCGTCATGAAGGACTTCATGGAATGGGCGATCCACAATCTGCTGCACCGCGTTCCCTGGCTCTGGGAATTCCACAAGGTCCATCACTCCATCCAGGAACTGGACTGGATCGGCAACTTCCGGTTTCACTGGATGGAAGTCGTCGTCTATCAGGGCCTGACGTACTTTCCGCTCATCGTTCTCGGTGTCGACGGCGGGGTCATCCTCGTGATCGCGGTGGTCGGCACGCTGATCGGGCATTTGAATCACAGCAACCTCGACATCTCGTGGGGGCCGCTGCGATACGTCATCAACTCGCCGCGCATGCACGTGTGGCATCATGACCACGACCCGCCGGCGGACCGGAAATTCGGTGTCAATTTCGCCATCTGCCTGAGCGTCTGGGACTGGGTATTCGGAACGGTCTACTGGCCCTCACGGGAGGAGTCGCCGGAGCAGCAACCGCGTCGCGTCGGATTCAGCGGGGAGGAACAATTCCCGCGCGGCTTCTTCGGACGATTCTTCTGGCCCTTGTCGCGCCTTGGCGCGAAGCATCGCCGGAGGGACTGAGTGTCGCAGTTTCTCACGAAGACGCTGAGGCGGACGTCGTAGCAAACCAGGGGGCCTATGCGCGAGATCCTAGGGTCGATCGAGGCCGAGTATCGGCGATACAAGCTGCTCGCGGAGCGGGCGATAGAGCAGGTCGACGATGAGAATCTATCCCGGATGAGTGGCCCCGCGGGGAACTCCATCGCCACGCTCGTGTGGCATGTATCGGGAAATCTCGCGTCGCGCTTCACCGACTTCCTCCGGACCGATGGCGAGAAGCCGTGGCGTGACCGAGAGAGTGAGTTCACCCAGAGGACCGTGTCCCGGGCCGAGCTCAGCGAGAAGTGGAAAGTGGGCTGGGATGTTCTCTTTCAATCGCTTTCTGAGCTCGAGGACGAACACCTACGGCTCGTTGTCACGATTCGCGGCCTCCCGCTGCCCATCATTGAAGCTCTCCACCGGTCGCTGGCCCATGCCAGCTACCATGTGGGCCAACTCGTGTTCCTAGTCAAGGAGCTTCGGGGTGGCCAGTGGCGATATCTGAGCATCCCACCCGGTGGGTCGGAGGCGTACAACGATAATCCGGTGGCCGAGAAACCGCCGAGGTCCTCGCAATGAGGTCTTCGTGAGAATCGGTCTCTTTCTTCTTCATCTGCTCGCCCTCGGTTGCATATCAGCGGCCGGTTGCGCGCAGCAGTCCGATGCGGTTGCCCGGAGCGCGGCCCCTTCCGACTCGAGTGACGGCACTCTGGACACGGCCGGCATCATGGGAAGCGCGCGTGCGGCCCACACGTCAACCGCGCTTCCGGACGGACGCGTGCTCTTGGCGGGCGGAATGGCGCGCGGCGAAGGCACCGCCGCCGGGGCGGAGATATTTGTCGCCGCCTCGGGCACCTTCCTCCCGACAGGCCCGATGCGCACTCCGCGCCACAGCCACACCGCCACGATTCTTTCGGATGGCAAGGTTCTGCTTACCGGCGGCTACAGCGCTCAAGGCGAGTACCTCCGTAGCGCGGAACTCTACGACGCCAGTACTGGCACGTTCGAATTGATCGGTACCATGGGCAGCGCTCGGGCCGATCATCTCGCCGTACCGTTACACGACGGCCGCGTCTTGATCATCGGCGGGGTGAGCACCGGATGGACATTTCTATCGAGTGCGGAGATCTACGACCCCGCCACGACGACGTTTGCACCCACCGGCGCGATGACGTCCGCACGAGAGAGTCACGCTGCCGTGCGTCTCGACGACGGACGCGTGCTGGTCGTCGGCGGCCACGAGGGCCGGCGGTCCGCCATCCGGCTCCATTCGAGCGCCGAGATCTACGACCCCTCGACCGGCACCTTTTCCGAGGCAGGCGAGATGACCATTCGCCGACACAAGCATGATGCCCTGCTCCTTCCGGACGGACGGGCCCTGATCACTGGCGGCGCCGACGAACACGACAGCCGAGGCGTCTATTCGAGCGTGGAACTCTACGATCCGCGCACGAGGAAGTTCCAGGCGGCGAGTTCGATGCGGATGCCCCGCTACAAGCATCGAGGCACGTCGGTCGTGCTCTCCGACGGGCGCGTGTTGCTGGCGGGAGGGGCGACACGAGCGGAAGTCTACGATCCACAGACGGACAGCTCCTCGCTTGTCGAAGGTGAAGCGCGACTTGCGGGACAGTTCTCGGCCACGGCGTTGCTGCCGGATGGTCGCGTGTTCATCAATGGAGGATATGGAGCAGATCTGGGCCCGCAGAGCAGCACCTGGATCTTCCGGCCTCGATGATCGCAGCCCTGTACTTACTCGGCCCCTTCGTGGTCGCTGCCCTGGCCGCCGCAGCGCGCCGTCGTGTTGGGGCGTGGGCTTCGTGGCTGATCCTCCTCGCCTCCGCATACGTCTTCGTGAGGTTGGACATTCGCGAGGTTTTCTGGAATGAGCCTCGGAAGCTAGCGGGGCTCGATGAAGCGTTCGGCGCGATGTGCGCCGCGGCCGTGATGGCGCTTCTGCTGCAGTCGTTCGGTCGAGTTCGGCCCTCCCTTCCGATCCAAGTCATGACGGCCGGCCTCGCGGGCCTGGCCGTGCAGTGGGGGTACGCCGCCGCATCGCCCGACTTCCGCGGCGGCCCCACGATTCCGGTATTCTTGGGTGCCTGGGCGCTCGCCTTGGTGGTGCGCGAGGTGCGGCGCAGGCTCCAAGCACAGCACTCACACAAGTCACGAGCAGATCACCGAACGCCATCCAGAAAGGCCCGGATACGATGAAGATGAAGACGCTGGACGGTCGCACGATCGACCTCGAGCAGGACGCTCTCGCGGGATTGAAGACGCGGCTCCGTGGGTCCGTCATCCTGCCTGGCGATGCCGGCTATGACGACTCTCGGACCGTCTGGAATGCCATGATCGACCGGCATCCCGCCCTGGTCGTCCGCTGCCTCGGCGTGGCCGACGTGATCGCGTGCGTGCGGTTCGCGCGGGAGCACGATCTTCTGCTCTCCATCAAGGGCGGAGGCCACAACATCGCGGGCCTCGCCACCGCCGATGGTGCCATGATGCTCGACATGTCGCTTATGCGGGGCGTCTGGGTGGACCCCTCACGAAAACTCGCCCACGCACAGGCCGGTTGCCTTCTGGGCGACGTGGATCGGGAGACGCAGGTTCACGGCCTCGCCGCGGTTCTCGGATTCGTCTCGGCCACGGGGATCACGGGGCTCACCCTGGGCGGCGGGTTCGGCTACCTGACGAGGCGTTGGGGCTGGACGTCGGACAACGTCGCGGCGATGAACGTCGTGACCGCCGATGGCAATCTGGTACGGGCCAGCGCCGAGGAGAATGCCGATCTCTTCTGGGGACTTCGCGGTGGCGGCGGCAACTTCGGTATCGTGACGGGAATCGACTACATGCTCTACCCCGTCGGTCCGGAGATCGTGGGCGGCGTTGTCGCGTGGCCGGCGAGCGAGGCGGCAGCTGTGCTGGAGCTCTATCGGACGCTCGCCGAGAAGGCTCCGCCTGAACTTTCGCTGGTGGCCCTTCTGCGCCCCGCACCGCCAGCGCCATGGCTCCCGAAGGAGATGCACGGGAAGCCGATCGTGGCGATCCTCGCCTGCCACAGCGGAAGCCTTGAGGAGGGCGAGAAGGCGGTCGCTCCCATCAAGGCCTTCGGCAAACCCGTCGGCGACATTCTGGTGCGCCGGCCGTACGCGCAGATGCAGGCCCTCCTCGACGCGACGCAGCCGAAGGGGCGGCGCTACTACTGGAAGAGCGAGTACCTTCCGAAGATCGAGCCGGCCCTCTGCGAGAAGGCCATCGCGCATGCTTCCAAGATCCAATCGCCCCACTCGGCCGTGATCTTCTTCCAGCTCGACGGCGCCCTGAATGAACGTGACGAGGGGCACTCCGCGGTGGGAAATCGCGCCGCGCGTTTCGTGCTCAACGTGGCGGGTGCGTGGGATCAAGCGGGCGACGACGCGGCGAACATCGCCTGGGCGCGCGAAGCGTGGGGCGACATGAAGTCGTTTTCGACCGGCGGCACGTACATCAACTTCCTGACGGAGGATGACGGAATCGAACGAACGGAGGCAGCCTTCGGCGCGGGACTCCGCCGGCTTTCCGAGATCAAGTCGGAGTGGGATCCGCAAAACGTGTTTCGCACCAACCGGAACATCACGCCAGCGTGAACATGGCCGGTCTTCCCCGAGCCGTCCTCATCGATCTCGACGATACGATCCTCGACGACAGCGGCGCGGCCGCGCGCTGCTGGCCCGAGGCGTGCGCCGCACTCGGGGCGGAGTTGAAGGGTCTCGATCCGGCCACGCTGCTCGAGTCGATCGAGCGCACGCGGCGATGGTATTGGTCCGACGCCGAGCGGCACCGCGTGGGGCGTCTCGACCTCGGCGCGGCGCGAACCGAGGTGGTGGCGACGGCTCTTACCGAACTCGACGCGGCCGACCCGTCGCTCGCGGCGCGAATCGCGGCGACATACAGTGCGCTCCGGGACCGTGAAATGCGACCCTTTGCCGGTTCGATCGAAACGGTCATCTGGCTCCGGGAGGGCGGGTGCCGGCTCGCCCTCGTCACCAACGGAGCCTCCGCGGCTCAGCGGCGTAAGATCGATCGGTTCGACCTGACTTCCCTCTTCGACCTCGTCCTCATCGAGGGCGAACTCGGCTTCGGAAAGCCCGATCCACGCGTCTACCGGCGCGCTCTCGACGGCCTGGAAGTCGCGCCGGCCGATGCGTGGATGATCGGCGACAACCTCGACTGGGACGTGACGCCGCCTCAGGCGCGGGGGATCCGCGGCATCTGGATCGACATCCATGGCGCGGGCCTTCCAGCCGGGCACGCGGCGCGTCCGGACCGGATCGTCCGAAGTCTGGCGGAGTTGCGGGTGAGGGATGACCGAGCCGGAGATCCGCCGGGGATGAAAGCACACCAGCGCCACCGGGGAGGAAGCAACCTCCATGTTCGAGTGGCGCGCCCGGAAGAACTCCTTCGCGTGCGCGAAGCGTATTCTGCGTGGGGCTACAATGGAGGCTGTGAGTCGGACGACGTTGTGTTGCTCGCGGAGCGGGACCGGGAAATGCTAGGGGTGGTCCGCTGCACACTCGAACACGGAATCGTGATGCTTCGAGGAATGCAGGTGGCGCCCCACGTCCGCCGCCAGCATGTAGGGACGTGTCTTCTCGAGTCGTTTGTAGCCCGACTCCAGGGACGGGAGTGCTACTGCATCCCCTTTGCCCATCTGGTAGCCTTCTATGAGCGCGGAGGCTTTCAGCTCCAGTTGGAACACGACGCACCGCCGTTCCTTCTGGATCGGCTCACGCGCTACAGGTTCGACGGCCTGAGCGTCGTATTGATGCGCCGCCCCGGCGAGTAGCGATACTGTCGGAGTGACCGGCCGGAACAACGAGCTAGCGGCCGCTGGATGGTCCTCAGCCCAGGATTCCCATGGCCTCAAAAACGATCACCATAGCGCGTGCAGAGCTAACCGCCGACTTCAGCCGCGCCCTCATCGACTCGTTGAACGCAGAACTCAGCGGCCTCTATTCCGAGCCGGGGGCGAATCACTTTCATCTGGATCCCGAGGAAGTAGCCGACGGGCGCGGCGTTTTCCTCGTCGTCTACCAAGATGGAACGCCGGTCGGCTGCGGCGCTCTGCGGCTCCTCGATGCCGCGACGGCCGAGCTCAAGCGGATGTATGTGTCCCCCACCGTGCGCGGGACGGGCATGGGCCGCCGCCTCGTGGCCGCACTCGAGTCGGAGGCGCGCGCGCTTGGAGTTCAGCATCTTGTGCTAGAAACCGGCATCCGGCAGATCGCCGCCCTGGCGCTCTATCGAGCGACTGGCTTCCACACCATTCCCCTTTACGGTGAATACTGCCTCTCCTCGGAAACCAGCGTGTGTTTCGGCAAGGACATCCAGGAGGAAATCATGGTCTTGACCAAGTCAGAACTCCTAAGTTCCCTGCACAACGAGGTCCGCATCCTGCTTCACCTCGCGAGCAAGGTCGACAGAGCGAAGCTCGGATACCGTCCGACGCCGAAACAGCGCAGCACGATCGAGCTGCTCAAGTATCTGAGCATGATGGGGCCGGCGCTCGGGGAAGCCACCAAGGCGGGGACGTTCGACCCGGCCGCATGGACGGCGGCCGAGCAAGCCGCCGAACCACGGGACTTCGACCAGACGCTGGCGGCGATCGCCGCGCACACGGACACCTACACGAGACTCCTGGCCGACGTGTCGGAAACCGACATGCGCGCCGAGATCGAGATGTTCGGCGACAAGGGCACGCGTGGCGCCTTCATGGTCAATCTCGTGCTGTGCAGCTGCGCGGCATACCGCACGCAGCTGTTTCTGTACCTGAAGGCCGGCGGCCGCGAGGAGCTGGACTCGATGAATCTCTGGGCCGGCGTCGATTCGCCGGAGGCGGTATGACTTGGATTGCAGGCGCCTAGGGGCTGGCGGGATGTTGAGCCACGCAGCAAAACCCCGGGCAGTCAGGCCTTGGGCACCAATTCCGAACTTGACGCGCCGTATGTGTGTAGCATATACATAAGGCATGACCCTGCTAGGCCGCTTGGCCCGCTGCACCGGCTTCCAGTGGGATGTAGGCAATCTCCTCAAGAACTGGGAGCGCCACCGGGTTTCGGCAGCAGAGTGTGAGCAGGCGTTTTTCAACCGGCCGCTGGTCGCTACTCCAGACGAGAAGCACTCGGTCTCGGAGTCTCGTATCTACGCGCTGGGACACACCGACGCAGGCCGGCATCTCCTCGTCGTCTTCACGATTCGAGGTAGATTGATTCGAGTGATCTCGGCACGCGACATGAACCGGGGCGAACGAAAGGCGTACGACGCATCATGAAAAAGCGAATTCCACGCTTCACCTCCGAGGACCAAGAGCGTCAGTTTTGGGCGACGGCGGGTTCCGCGCAATACGTGGACTGGGCGAAGGCCAGACGAGCGGTCCTGCCTGAGTTGAAGCCTTCACTTACGACTATATCCCTCCGTCTGCCCGACCTGCTGCTGGCGGAGCTCAAGCTGCTCGCGAACAAGCGGGACGTGCCCTACCAGTCTCTCTTGAAGGTTTTCTTGGCCGAGCGAATCCGGCAGGAACTCCGAACTGCCCGAGCCCGATCCAGGAAGTCGAGTTCCGCGCTTCCGCGGCCGGGTCGTTCAACGCCATAGAAGAGCGCTGTGTAGGAGAGTTAGGACAATGGCAATTCGCGTCGTTCAGCTCGGCACTCCCCGGGGCCGTGGCGAGGGGATTCGCCTAGGCACGGTTCGGCGCCCTCCGCGCGGCGTGCGCAAGTCCGAGCACGCTTCCCGTGACTTTTACGACATCTGGCTGCCCGACCTGGCCCCGTCAGAGCTACTCGTCAAGGTAGCACTCCGAGCCGGCGACGCACGCGCTTGGCAGGCCTTCGTGAAGCGTTACCGGGCCGAGTTGAAGCGTCCTCCCGCGGCACGGCTGCTCCACCTCCTGGCGGCGCTGTCGAAGGACACAGCCATGTCCGTGGGGTGCTACTGCGCGGACGAAACTCGGTGCCATCGCTCGGTGCTCAGGGCACTGCTCTCGGAGCATGGGGCGCGCCTTGAATAGGCCCGGGGGCGAGCCAGCCAACTACGGACTGGGGCAGACCGGACAGATCGCCGTCCCCGTCAGCGATATCGACCGCGAGGTCGACTTCTGCGAAGTGCCGAATTGCGATGAGGCCGTCAAAGCGCTTTCGGGACCCCGGCGAAAACCCCCTGGCGTTCATGAGCGAAGTTCGACCGCAATCCTCTCTCACCGTTTCCGGCGTCACTCTCCCCTCCGTGGGGCCGGCTACGGAGCCGGGCGGTGCGCGGTTTGAACACCAAGGCGGGATATGACCATGCGTCCGATCAATCTCGCCGACAAACTCTCCACGTTCTCCGAGCACTGGCAGCCGCGGGTGATCGGCCAGTTCAACGGCCACGATCTCCTGATCGCCAAGGTGAAAGGCGAGTTCGTCTGGCACCGGCATGACGACACGGACGACGTCTTTCTCGTCCTTACGGGCAGGATCACGATTCGCCTTCGTGACGGCGACGTCACGCTCGGCCCCGGCGAGCTCTTCGTGGTCCCGAAGGGAGTGGAGCATTGTCCCGTGGCCGAGGAGGAGTCGTGCATCCTACTGATCGAACCGACCGGCACTCCGAATACGAGCGACATCGCGACAGCCGCGCCGCGCCGCGTCATTTAAGGCGATGAGGTAGCTCCCTCCGCGTCCCCGTCCGCGGTCATCCTTTCGCACCGTTCCCGGGGCCGCGATCCCCTGGTACCATCCCGGGAATTCGCCGCTGCCTTCCCCCGAACCAGGGAGCCTTGGATGTCCCGACTCACTCGCCGCGATTGCTGGCGCCGGATCTCGTGCACGCTCGCCCTCGCCGTCTCCATGTCGACGGCACCGGGCTGCGCGGCCACTTCCTCCACCGCAACTTCTTCGACTCCCGCGACGGCGCCTGGCGCCGCGGCCGATCCCACTCTCGCGCGCGAGGCCGCTGCCTTCCGCGAGGCCGTCACGATCCTCGCCGACGACAAGATGGAAGGGCGGGGGCTCGGCACGAAGGGAATCGGTCTCGCGGCGAATTACATCGAAAGACGGCTGAAGGGCGCGGGGCTCAAACCCGGCTTCGGCAATTCCTATCGGCAGAAGTTCCCCGTAAAGATCGGCGTCGAGAAACTCGAAGGAAACGCCATCGACGGGCTCAAGGACGACGAATGGACGCCGCTCGGCTTCTCCTCCCCCGGCGCTTTCTCCGGCGAGCTGGCATTCGCCGGCTACGGTATCGAAGCCGCGCCGCTCGGCTATCAGGAATATTCCGGCATCGATCTCAAGGGCAAGGTCGTCCTCATCCTTCGCTACGAGCCGCAAGAGAAGGACGATGCCTCCCCCTTCGACGGAAAGCGCCCCAGCCGCTGGTCGGCGCTTCGCTACAAGGCGATGCAGGCGCGCGAGCGCGGCGCCGCGGCAATCGTCTTCGTGACCGGACCGCTCCAGGACGAAGGGAACGACAAGGTCCCCGCTCTCAAGAACGATGGACCCGAGAGCCCCGCGGGAATTCCGGTGATCCAGGTAAAGACCTCGGTCGCGGCGCGGTGGCTTGCCACGGCGGGAATCGACCTGGCCGAGTTCCAGAAGCAGGTCGATCGGGACCTGACGCCCCGCTCCCGCGCCACAACCGGCGTGACGGTGAAGGGAAACGTCGCGATCCGCGCGACCTACGCCGAGGGGGAGAATGTCGTCGGCTTGATCCCCGGAAAAGGCGCGCTCGCGAAGGAATACATCGTGATCGGCGCGCACTACGATCACCTCGGCTACGGCGGGCAGGGTTCCATGCGCCCGAACGACAAGGCGATCCACAACGGCGCCGACGACAACGCGTCGGGAACGGCAGCCGTGATTCTCGCGGGAACGGAACTGAAGAAGCGCCTCGCGAAGCTGCCTGACCACCGCGCCATCGCGGTGATGCTCTTCTCGGGTGAGGAGTCGGGGCTTGCCGGGTCGGCCTTCCTGGTCGACCACGCACCGTTCCCCGTTTCGTCGGTGCGCGCCATGGTGAATCTCGACATGGTGGGCCGGCTGAGTGGCGACACGCTCATCGCGCTGGGCGCGGAGTCCGCGTTGGAGTGGAAGGCGTTCATTCAGCGCGCGGCATCGGCCACGAACCTGGACGTCGCGGCGCGCGGCGACGGCTACGGCCCCTCCGACCAGACGAGTTTCTACGCGAAGCAAGTGCCGGTACTCCATCTCTTCACCGGCACGCATGAGCAATACCACACGCCCGACGACGACGCGCCGCTCATCAATGCGTCGGGAGGCGCGGCGGTCACGCGCTTCACCACGCTCCTCGGCGCCGACCTCGCGGTCGCGGCAACGACAGCCTCCCCGGTCTACGCGCGTGCGAACGCGGCGCCCGCCATGTCGGGCGACAGCCGCGGCTATGGCGCCTATCTCGGCACTGTTCCCGACTTCCGCGCCATGGAGTCGACGGAAGGCGGTGTCTTGCTCTCCGACGTCCGCCCGGGCGGCCCCGCCGAGCGCGCGGGGATCAAGGGGGGCGATCGCATCATGGTGATCGCCGGTACGAAGATCGCGAACCTCTACGACATGACCTACGCGCTCCAGGACCAGAAGCCGGGGCGGACGGTGGACGTGGTGGTGATTCGCGACTCGATGGAAGTGACACTCCACGCGACGCTCGGCGATCGGGCCGCCATGGGCGGTGCGGCGGCGGCGGCAGCGGCGGCGCCTGGAACTCCCGCAGCGCCGTCCGGCACTCCCGTGGCGGCCGCGGTGCCAACTCCTTCCGCGCCTGCTCCTATGAATCCGCACGCCATGCCACCCTCAGGCGCGGCTTCGGACTCCGGGCACGCGGCGCCCTCGCCCTACTACGAAGGCCGTCCCGGCCCCGAGTGGGCGCCGAAGGCTGGGCAACCCTTCACGAAGACCTTCCCCGACGAGAAGCACCTGAAGGACATCCGCCAGCTCACCTTCGGTGGCGAGAACGCCGAGCCCTACTTCGCACCCGACGGGAAGCGGATCACGTTCCAGGCGACCGTGCGCGGCGGCAAGTGCGATCAGCAGTATGTGATGGACCTGGAGACCGGAACCGTCACGATGGTCTCGAGCGGCAAGGGGCGGACGACCTGCGGATACTTCGACTACCCCGAGCAGGATCGCGTCGTCTTCGCTTCCACGGAGGCCGGAGCCGACACGTGCCCGGCGCCACCCGACATGTCGCAGGGATATGTCTGGGCGATCTACGACACGTACGATCTCTGGGAGGCGAAGCCGGACGGAACGGATCGGCGCCGGATCATGGAATCGCCCGGATACGACGCCGAGGTGACGTGGAATCCGCGTGGCGGCAAGCTCGTCTTCACCTCCATGCGCGGCGGCGACCTGGACCTCTACGAGATGGACGAGGCGGGCGGCGTGAAGCAACTGACGAACACACCCGGCTACGACGGTGGCGCCTTCTACTCCCCTGACGGATTGGAACTCGTTTGGCGCGCCAGCCGCCCCGAGGGGAAGGCACTCGACGACTACAAGGCGCTCCTGGCGAAGGGACTCATCCGCCCGAGCGCGCTCGAGATCTTCGTGATGAAGGCGGACGGGACCAACGTGCGCCAACTCACGAAGAACGGCGCCGCGAACTTTTGCCCCACCTTTCTGGCGGATGGCAATCGCATCCTCTGGTCCTCGAACCAGGGGGCGAATGTCCGCGAGTTCGATCTCTGGATGATCGACAAGCGCGCCGGCGAGCAGATGCGGGTGACGACGGCGCCTGGGTTCGATGGATTCCCGCACTTCAGCCCGGACGGACGCTGGGTGGTCTGGTCGTCGAATCGGGCGGATGCGACCTCGCGGGAGACGAATCTATTCGTCGCGCGATGGGTGGAGGAGTCTTGGTGAATTTGAAACGCTCCCTCGCCCGACGGCCGTCGCATGATCGGTAGAACGCTCGGGACCTTCACGGTTCTCGCGAAGATCGGTGCGGGAGGCATGGGAGAGGTTTATCGAGCACACGACTCCAGTTTGGGTCGGGACATCGCCCTCAAGATATTGCCGGCCGACGTGGCCGGCGACCCGGAGCGCCGGCGGGGATTCGAACGCGAGGCCCGCGCCGCTGCCGCGCTCAACCACCCTCACATCGTCACAGTCCACTCGGTCGAGGAACAGGATGGCACGATGTTCCTCACCATGGAGCTCGTGGCTGGCCAGCCGTTGTCGGAGCGGATCCCCGCCGGCGGATTGCCGACCGACGAACTCCTCCCCATGGCCATCGCGCTCTCCGACGCAGTCGCCGCCGCCCATGCGCGCGGCATCATTCACCGAGATCTGAAGCCCGGGAACATCCTTGTCGACGACGCCGGGCAGATCAAGGTGCTCGACTTCGGCCTAGCCCGCATGACCGCGCCCTCCTTGCCAGGCACCGTGGACGTCACGCACACCGCGACCGAGGCGGGAGTCGCCGTGGGCACGTATCCCTACATGAGCCCCGAGCAGGCATTGGGACGGACCGTGGACGCGCGGAGCGATCTCTTCAGCCTGGGCGCGGTGCTCTACGAGATGGCGACCGGGCGCCGGCCTTTCCGCGGATCGACGGCTGTGGAGGTGGTCGGGAAGATTCTCCACCAGGCACCCGATTCGGTCGATTCCGACGCTAGCTCGGGACGCGACTCCCTGGCCCGGGTGATCTGGAAGTGCCTCGAGAAGGAAGTCGATCGCCGATACCAAACGGCGGGCGACCTTCTAGCCGATCTGCGGAACCTCGAGCGGGACATTCGGGACGGCAAGTCGGACGCTACGTCCCGCTCGGCTTCCGACAAGCCGATCGACTCGATCGCCATCGTTCCCTTCGTGAACGAGACGGAGGATCCGGAAGCGGAATTCCTCTGCGACGGATTGGCGGAAAGTCTGATCAACACGCTCTCCCAGCTGCCGCGTTTGAAGGTGATCTCCCGAACCTCGAGCTTCGCGTACAAGGGGAAACCGACTGCCCCTCGCCGCATTGGTCAGGATCTTCGCGTCGGGGCTGTTCTAATCGGACGCATGGCCCAACGCCAGGGCCGCCTGGTGGTGAGCGCTGAACTCGTCGACGTCCGTGACGATCGTCAGCTCTGGGGCGGGCGATTCAATCGGCCGCTCGCCGATTATTTCGACATCGAGGCCGATTTGGCCGAGGTGATCTCCGGAAAGCTGGCCCTCACGCTCTCGCCCGATGAACAGTCGCGGCTGAAGCGCCGCCCAACGGATGATCCAGAGGCGTACAGGCTCTACCTCATGGGGCGGCAATTCATGGTCGGCACGCCCGACCAGATGGCGCGCTCCCTCGAGTATTTCCGGCAGGCGATCGAGCGCGAGCCGAAGTACGCCCTGGCCCATGCGGCGCTGGCGGAGGCTCAAGTGATCCAGGTAGTTCACGGAACGCAATCGCGCGAGGAGGGGCTTCGGATCATGAAGTCCTCGAACGCGCGCGCCCTGGAACTCGATCCCGATCTCGCCGAAGCGCACACGGTGGAGGGAATGATCGCATGCGCTTTCGACTGGGACTGGGTCGCAGCGGAGGCGGCGCACCGTCGCGCCATTGCCCTGAGCCCCGGAAGCAGTATCGCGCGAATGGAATTCGCGGACTTCCTCTCCGCGATGGATCGCCTGGACGAGGCGCTGGTCGAAGGCTTGGAGGCGCAGCGGCTCGACCCGCTCTCGGCGGCCCCGACGCACTGGGTCGCCTTCTGCCTCCTCTGCATGGCGGACTACGACGGCGCCATCCGGGAGTTCAAGAAGGCCCTGGCTCTCTACCCGCATTGGGTCTGGGGATGGATCAAACTATCGGTCACCTATGCTCGAAAGGGGGCTCTCGGCGAAGGGCTCGAGGCGGTCACGAGGGCCGAAGTCGAGAGTGGTGGGAAGGCGAGCCCCCTCGCCAAGCGGTGGATGGCGTATTCCTACTCTCAATGCGGTGGCCTCGACAGGGCGCAGGCGATCTATGCTGAACTCATCGCGCCGCGCGAGGGTTCACCGGTCGATCCGGCCATCCTGGCCGAGGTACACGCGAGTAGGGGTGACACGGACGCGAGCATCGAGCAACTGGAACGCGCGTTCCGGGTTCGCTCTCCCAATCTCTACTTCCTGAAAGTCATGCCCCGCATCTTTCCGGATCGCGTCTACTCGGATCCGCGATATCGATCGCTGTTGGAGCGGATGCGGCTGGTCTGACCGAGTGCCCGCGCGTTCTGTCGCGCTGGCTAGCTACAGCGGTCCCGCCCACACAAGTAATTGATTGAAAGTGGTTGGCGGGGGGTGCAATCACCGAGATCGTGCCTTCCTTTCCTTAGCATCGTCGCGGATTCGGTTCGGCGCGTGTCGAGCCCCTGCGGCGCGAGGCGACATTCCGGGAGGTGCGGCACGTGAAGAACATGGACCTCGCTCGCCGGTTCGTACGCGAAGCCCGCGCCGTCCTGCGTCAGAGCCCGGTGGGAAGATGGCACGAACGCCGGAAGCTGCTCGACCAGGCGCGCGCATGGACCCCGGCAGACGAGAAACTGCATGCGTTCTACGCGCAGTTCGTCGGGCCCGGCGATATCGCCTTCGATGTCGGCGCGAATGTAGGCAACCGAACCAAGGTGTTTCTCCGCCTCGGCGCGCGCGTCGTCGCGGTGGAACCCCAAACGTCGTGCGCCTCGCTGCTGGACGAGGCGTTCGGGCGCGAGCCGGGGTTCAGCCTGATCCGGCAGGCGCTAGGCGCCGAGGCTGGCATGGCGGAACTGAAGTTGTGCGAGGCGACGACGATTGCTTCCATGTCGCCGGCCTGGGCCAAAGCCGTTCGGAGCAGCGGCCGATTCGGCGCCTACCATTGGGAGCGTGCGGAGCGGGTGCCGGTGACCACGCTTGATGCGCTGATCGAGCACCATGGCGAACCCGCGTTTATCAAGATCGACGTCGAGGGATTCGAACTCGAGGTACTGAAGGGTCTCTCGCGCCCGGTTCGGGCCCTCTCGTTCGAGTTCACCCCGGAGTGCGCGGACGCCGCGCTGGCATGCATGGAGCGCCTCGAGTCCCTCGGTTTCTCCCGGTTCAACTACTCCCCGGACGAAACGCTGCACCTGGAGGCCGACCCCTGGCGCGATGCCTCGTATATCCGGGTGCGCCTCGAGGCGCTGCGAGGTGACGTGACCACGTTCGGAGATGTGTACGCCCGGTCAGAGAAGGCCCCGGGTCCCGCGCTGCGAGCGCGCGCCGACACGGCGTAACCTCCAGTGCGAAACTTCCTCGCGGTCGCGGCCAGATGGGTGACCACGACCTGCCGGCCGCATGACCATTCGGCAATGTGGATAGAGTTGCCTTCAGCCCACCGGCAGGCTTGGACTACACTCGTAGTCTGAAGCCTTCGCGGGAGGGATCGTGCGAATCCTGCTTATCGAAGACGACGAGACCGTGGCCGACTTCGTCCGGAAGGGATTGAAGGAGGAAGGCTACGTGGTCGCCCACGCGGCCGACGGCGAAACCGGCCTCCAGATGGCGCTCACGGAGTCGTTCGACGCGGCAATTATCGACATCATGCTGCCCGGCATGGACGGCCTGAAGATCATCGACGAAGTGCGGAGCCGGCGTGTCCGCTTGCCGGTCCTCATCTTGAGCGCGAAGCGTTCCGTGGAAGAGCGCGTCCGCGGGCTTCGGGCCGGGGGAGATGACTATCTCACCAAGCCATTCGCCTTCTCGGAGCTGGTGGCGCGACTGCAGGCACTCACGCGACGCGCGCAGGACGTATCTGATGTGGCACACGTGGAGGTGGGCCCTCTGCGGATCGACCTCGCCCGCAGAACGGTGACGCGCGACGGGAGGAAGATCGATCTACCGCCCCGCGAGTTCACGTTGCTGGCCTACCTGGCCCGAAACGCCGGGCGCGTCGTCTCCAAGACAATGATCATGGAGCAGGTGTGGGACTACAACTTCGACCCGCAGACAAATGTGGTCGAGTCTCGCATCTGCCGGCTTCGCGACAAGATCGACCGCGATTTCGACCATCCCCTCCTTCACACGATCCGCGGCGTGGGGTACGTGTTGCGTGAAGATGAGTAGGCGCGGCGCCTCGGTCGCCCTCCGGTTGACCCTGTGGTACACGGCCGCGTTCTCCTTTTCTTCCCTCCTGGCCATGGGGCTCGTGTACACCTCCGTCGTCGGCGTCCTCCGCGCGAAGACCGACGCGGAACTTCGCCAGGATCTGGGGGAGACGGTTGCGCTTCTGGACCGCGGCGGAATCGAAGGGTTTCGCGTGGAACTTGCCCGCGAACTCGCGGGCCCGGACTCGTCGCGTGTGTTCTACCGGCTATGGTCCGCGGCGGGGCAACCGCTGGAGTCCGCAGGCTTCCAGGCGCCAGACGACGCGACGCGACGCTTCGTCAGGCAGAGCCTCGATGGCGCATCGGCATCCCTCCGCACGATCCATCCGGCGGGACTTGGCCACGGGGTCCGTGTGGGATACGCCAGGTCCGAGACGGGTTTCGTCGCGGAGTTCGGTCAAGCGCTCGACGAGGTCGAGGACCTTCTGGCGGCGTTACGAAACGGCATCCTCATCGCCTTGCCGGCCATCCTGCTGCTCGGCGGCCTGGTCGGGTGGCTCGTGGCGCGCCGTGCCATGCGGGGAGTGGAAGAGGTGACCCGTACCGCGCTGGAGATCGCGGACGGCGCGCTCGATCGGCGGGTGCCGGTGGGCACGCGCGACGACGAACTGGACCGGCTGGCCCGCGCCTTCAATAGGATGCTCGATCGCATCGGAACGCTGATCGCCGGCATGCGCGAGGTCACGGACAACCTGGCCCACGATCTGCGAACGCCGCTGGCCCGGGTCCGTGCGTCGGCCGAGCGCGCGGGCGCCCAAGGCGCGACCCCGGAGGAGTGGAACACCCTTGCCGGTACGACCATCGAGGAGTGCGACCGTCTGCTGCGGATTCTCAACAGTACGCTCGAAATCGCCGAAGCGCAGGCCGGTGCCGCGCAACTCAGCCTCGAAGATGTCGATCTTGCCGGCCTGGTGGGAGAGGCACGGGATCTCTTCACGACACTGGCCGAGGACGCTGGGATCGTGCTGGAATTCGACGCGCCAGGTCCCCGCGTGGTGCGGGCGGATCGGAGCCGGGTTCAGCGAATCGTCGCCAACATGCTCGACAACGCCCTGAAGTACACGCCCTCCGGCGGCCGCGTCACGATGACCCTCCGAGATGAAGGACTACGGGTCTTCGTGGACGTCAAGGACACGGGGATCGGCGTATCGGCCGAGGATCTGCCAAGGATCTTCGAGCGCTTCTATCGCGGCGACGGCAGCCGCACCGGGCACGGAAGCGGACTGGGGCTCAGTCTCGCCCGCGCCTTCGCGCGCGCTCACGGCGGCGACCTGACCGCCGTGAGCACGCCCGGCTCGGGGAGTGTCTTCACGCTCCAACTCAGGGGAAGCGCAGGCTGATCCGTCCGATCACTCGGTGGAGAAGTCGCCCGAGGAGAGCGTCTGGTTTCCGCTCTCGTCGATGGCCAGGACCTCCCAGACGTATTTCGTGCGCGGCTCCAGGAAGGCGCGGGGAATCGCCATCGACAAGGTGGATGGCGGCAGGTGCATGCTGAGGGCCCACTTTCCGATCATCGTGGGATGCGGCTCGCCTTTTTTCTCGACGATGAGCTGATATCCAATGATCTTGACCGGCTTCCCCTCCAGCGATTGCGTCACCGCGCCCCAGCTCATCACGAGGCCCTCGAGCCCCACCGTCGCGCCGTTGGCGGGAGTCAGGAGCGCCGGTCCATTTGGAATCGTGTGCGAGAACATCGCCGTTCCCTCGAGCTCTCCCGTGCTTTCGCCGTCGATCATCGCATGCCCCTTGTACGTGTAGGCGCCGGCAGGCATGTCCGCCAGAAGTTCCTTGATCGGAACATCCTTGTTCTCAGGTTCCACCGTCTCGAAGAACAATTCGGTCAAGCCGAGTTCACCGAGCGCACCCCTGCCCTCGAAGTGAAGGACCACCCCCTGAGGGCCGATCAACTCCATTCGGTCCCACCCCTCGCTGTCGACCGCGCCCTGGAATCCGGTGTCGTGGTCCGTGGCGTTGTGCTCGATGATGAACTTCGCCTCCTTGAGCGGAATCGGTTCCTTGGGCTTCGCGAGCGCCGGCAGCGACAGAAGCGAGAGGGCGACTGCGGCGGAGGTCACGGCCAGCAGGGACGATTTCATTCTGATGAGAGACATGGATTCCTCCAGTTTCGGGTTCGTGTCGGCTCAGTGACGACGCATCGATCGCGTTGTCTGTAGAAATGGTACCCAGCAAGCGTTGCCCCATCGTGACGCTCGGATGACGGCTTGGTCATGCGGGGCGAAGTCCTCCAACGCCGTTGAATTGGCGTGGGCGCGGCCGCCGCACCCGGAGCGGACCGGATGACGAAACCGCAATCCGCGCGCAACCTTGGGGTCAGCGCGGCCGGGTACCATGGAGGGCGTGGAGAGAACCCCGGCCCGACAGGAGGAACCATCATGAACCGACTCCCTAGTATTGCTCGGCTAGCGACGATTGGCGCCATTTGCATCGGTCTCGCAGCCCACGGAGTGGCGAACGCCAGCCTTACCCGGAACGCGGCAGGCGCGAAGAATATCGGCGAGTCGGGGAGGCTCACGATCGACACGGCGGGGCAGATGGAGAGCGATCAAGACGGCAAGACGTGGATTTTCGAAACGGGGGCCCAATATCAAGTGTCCAGCCGACTACAAATCCTCGTGGAGTCCGTACTCTACGAACGGTTCCAGCCGGATGTCGGGGAGTCGGCGAAGGGCCTGGGCGACACCGATGCGACACTTTCCTGGCTCCTGTCGGAGGGGAACAAGTCGCTCCCCTCGTTGGTCGTGGGCGCCAGGGTGAAGATCCCCACGGCCGGCGATGAGATCGGAACCGGCAAAGCGGACTATTCCGCGCTCCTGGTTCTTGGGAAGGAATCTGGAGAGCTGGAGCTGAGTGTTGAAGCGGAGTACGCGACCTTCGGCGCACCTCCGGGCGAGACACTCAAAGATCAGCTTCTCTACACCGTCACGGCCGAGTACGGCCTCACCGGGTTCATGGCCGCCTACGCGGAGCTGTTTGGCGGCAGCGCCCCGACCGCGGCGGAATCGAGAAGCGACGCCGCGCTCGTCGGCCTGGAGCTCGACTACCAGCTCAGCAAGGTGGCGGCTCCCTACGTCTCATTCGAGATCGACACCGAGGGGGTGGGTTCGGCGCGGGCGGGCGTCGAGTGGACGTGGTGAGGGAGCGTGCCGAGCTACTTTCTCCTCGTGCCCCCGCGGGTCGGACCGATCGTGTCGTGGAGGGATCGCCGCTGCAGTCGCACCACATCCGCCTCGACGTCCCGCGCCACGACGGCGCCAAGCGCCTTCGCCCCCGCGCGCACCGCGGCCACATACTCAGCGGCGGGCCTTCGCTCCGGCCCGCGTACGCGCTGGCGGTAGCAATAGGCCCACACTCGGCGCCCGCCCGCGGTCACGACCATCACCCTCGTTCGCGGGAGGTGCGAACGCTCCTGCTCATCGAGCCGCGTCCAAGCCTCGGCGCTCAACCCCCGTACGAGCCCACCCCAGAATCGAACCGCCGGGTCGCGCTTCATGTTGAGCACGGCGCCACCGTACGAGGGTCGCACGCCATTCCAGCAGCGCCTCCAGCCCCGGAGCCGCGCGGGGGTGATGCGGATCTCTCCGGCCTCCCTCGCCCCCACAATGGCGCGCCAGTACTTCCGGTGCATCAGACTTCCGTAGACGAAGAGCGCGGGCGAGCGATCCACTAGTGCCCGGGCCCGAGCGCGCGGAGCGCATCGGCAGCCGGTTCGAAGCCGGGCCGCGCGGCCAGCGCTCCGTTCAGCGCCATGCGGGCCGCGCCCAGGTTACCGGCGCGCTGGAAGAGAATTCCCGCGTTCGTCAGCAGCTCGGGCGCGCGCTCGGGAATGGCCCCCGCCGCGGCGCTGTAGGCTCCGGCGGCCATGACCCACGACTCCTGGCGCACGTAGACCTCGGCCAGATTCGCGAGCGCGGGACCGTGCGACGGATCGAGCGCGATGGCACGACGGAGTCGTTCGCCCGCCGTGCTCAAATCGCCTTCACGAAGCGCGACGAGTCCATAATTGTTTAAGAACTCAGGCGTCTCGAGCCCGGCCCGCTCCGCCAGGAGATACGAACGAGCGGACTGTCGCGAGTCGCGAGTCTGCTCGTAAGCCGTGGCCAGGCGAAACCACGACATCCCCTCCTCCGACTTCTGCCAGCGAGGGAACGGAACCCAGACGAACGCGACCGCCACCGCGAGGAGCGCGGTCGCAATCAAGACCCCACGCCGCAAGTCCGCCGAATGATCGCGACCCGCGCTATGACGGGCGCGCCAGGCATCCCACGCGCCCAGGATTCCCCGCCCCGCCAACGGCACGATCACAGCCGCCAGCGGCAGCCGGAACCGATCACAGACGAAGAAGGCCGCGGTCGCCGCGGTCAGCGACGCGGCGAAGAGCAGGAGCAGCGCCACACGCTTCCGCTCGAACCATGCCGCCACGAGCGCGATCGGCGCCAAGAGCGCGAATCCTGGAAGCCACGGCCCGCGGAAGAGCCACGAGTGAAACGGCGCGAAGAAGGCCTGATCCTGCGTGTTCGGCAATTCGCGCCGGTTCCAAACCATCGCGATCTTCTTCGCGTAGAGCGCGGACGCTTCTCGCGGGAAGTCCCGCCAGAACTGAAACCCCTGCGAGAACCAGAACGCCGACACCTCCGACGCGCGGAGGGGACGCCCCGCCAGGCGTGATGCTTCGCGGAACGGCGCCTCGTACGTCGCCGTCACGCCGGAGCCGAGCCCGGGCACATTCGGCGTCGTGCCGTCCGCCCTCGCGTGATTTCCGATATAGAAGTTGATGCCACCCTGGGAGGCGATGAAGACTGGGTCGCGGGCGACGACGGCATTTCGAACTGTTGCGGCGACGGGAAGTGAGAGCGCGGCGGCGGCAAAGAGGGCGACGGCCCGCGGTGACGTGCGACGCCAGAGCAACCACACCGCGGCGAGAACCGCGAATGGCAGTACTGTCGGCCGCGTCACCGCTCCGGCCGCGAGAGCAAGTCCCGCGGCAGCAAGCCACGCCGCGCTCCGCCGCTTCTCCCCCTCTACCAGGAGCCAGAGCGCGAGCGCCGCGAGCGTGAGTTCCAGCGAGGTTGAGACGAGTTCGCCGTCGAAGTAGATGGCGGGGCCATAGAGCGCGGCGAGAAGCGCGGCCGCCAAACCGACTCGCCGATTCCAGAGTGACGCGGCCAGGAGCCCCAGGAGCGCCACCGTCATCGCCCCCACCCCCGCTTGCGCCACGCGCGCGGCGTGGAGATCGTGCCCCGCGACCTTGTAGACCATGGCCAGGAAGTGCGCGTATCCGGGAGGCCTGAAATAGGGCTGAGGCGCACCGGCATCGTGCGTGGCCATGCTGCTCGACGAAACACCCGGCTCCGCCATCCCGCGCGCCAGTGCCCACGCCGATTCGTCGTTCACGCGTCCATCGAGGGCGGGATGCTGATAGAGGGGACTCCCGGCCGCACCGGAGAGATAGAGCAGGCGAAGCGCGAAGGCGAGCGTGGCGACGATCAGGAGCGCCGTGCGAAAGCGAGCCGGCGGTATGGAGGAAGCGCCCGCCGCATTGCCGGCGCGCGGTGCGCGAGGGGAGCGCCCTTTGGCGGCGCCCCCTGGGTTACGCGGCGCCCGCTCCGACATTGTCGGTCGACGCTCCGGTTGTGGATGACCCAGAAGGCATGCGCCCCTGCACTACCAGTTCCACCAGGGCATCGGCGTCTCGCGGCGATGCATCGTGGAGCAACCCGGCGGCGCGAAGGGCGTCCTCTAGGATCACGACATCGGGCGCGGGAAGGCCCGCCTCCGCAAGAACCGCCGCGTCGCGGAAGATCTCACCAGGCGCCCCGTCCCCGACAACGCGGGCGGTCTCGCCTTCCTCGCGCGCCAGGACGATGACGCGATCGGCGACGGCATGAACGAAATCAAGATCGTGACTCGCCAGGATCACCGTCCGCTCCCGGGCACGAAGCGCATCGAGCGCGGCGCGAAGGGCACGGCGCCCCTCGGGGTCTAGTCCGGCGGTCGGCTCGTCGAGGAGGAGAAGCTGCGCCGGCTCCGCCAAGAGCCCGGCCAGGGCCACGCGCCGCTTCTCCCCTTCGCTCAGCGTGGCCGGAACGCGCAAGGCGAACCGCTCCGGCGTCATGCCCACGGAGACGAGCGCCCGGGCCGCCAGCCGCTCTCGCTCGGCGCGCGGCACGCCTTCGATCCAGAGCGCCATGGCGACATCCTCGGCCACGGTCCTGCCGATCAACTGCCGTTCGGGATACTCCATGGCCAGCGCTGCCGCCAACGAGCGCTCTCCGCGCGGTTCGGCACGCCACGCCACGCCTTCGCGCGGTGCCTCGAGCCCGCCAAGAATCTTCAGCAGGCTGCTCTTCCCCGAACCGCTTCGCCCGACGAGCGCCACGATCTCGCCACGCGCGCCTTCGAGGTCGAGGACCTCGAAGATCGGCGCCGCGTTCCCGGGTCCCCACGCGACCGACTGAAGCGCGAAGGCTGCCTCGCGCGGGGCGCGGCGACGCGGGCCGGAGCGGGCGCCACGCCGTGCGTCGGCCCCACCGGGAGCGCCGACCCCCATATGTGGCGGGGTCATGGAGTGGTGGAGCAGTCTCAGCTCGCCAAGCAGCCCCGGAAGATCGGCGACCAGCGGTCCGCGCCAAATGCCGCGCGACTCCAACGCCGCCGACACCCGCAGCCCCAGCGGAAGCGGCAAACTCCGCGCCGCTCGAACGGCATCGCCCTCCAGCGCTCCGGCCTCGCAGAGAAGCCCGCGCTCCAGAAGATGGAGCCGCTCCCCGTCAAAGGGCGCCTCCGCTTCCTGGTGCGCACGGACGATCGCGAACTCGCCCTTCTCCGCCTGGCGCGCCAGCCGCGTCTCCAGCGCGCGGCGGGACCCGGGATCGAGATGGGCCAGTGTTTGATCGAGCAGTAGGCAGGAGGGTCGCGCTGCAAGCGCCGCGGCCAGAAGCGCGCGGGCCTTCTCCCCCGCGCTCAGCGTGCGCGGATCGCGCGCCGCGAAGGCAGTGAGCCCGAACGACTGAAGCGATTCATCCACGCGCGCGCGAAGATCGGAGGCGGTGAGCCCAAGGCCCTCCAGCCCAAACGCGATATCAGCAGTCACGGTCTCCCCGAGAAACTGCGCGTCGGGAGTCTCGAAGAGCGCCGCGACGTGAGGCCAGAGGGTGATTCCATCCATGGCCGCCGGCCGCGCGTGCCCAATCCACTCCCACGACACCTCACCCGCGCGCTGCGGAACAAGTCCCGCCAGCACGCGCAAGAGCGTCGTCTTCCCCGCCCCGTTCGCGCCGAGGATCAAGTGGCGCTCGCCCCGCTCGATCGTGAGGTCGATGGGACCCACAGCGGGCTTGGCGTTCCGAGCGGCGCCGCGGGGAGACGCCTCGACGGCGGAGAGGCGAATCACGCTCCGGCGCGCTCCCCTTCGTGAAGCGCGGCGCGCACCTCGTCCATGATCTCGATCAAGGGCCGTCCGTGCTCCTTCGCCAGGCGGCGAAGGTCGTCGTACTCCGGAACGCGGCGCTCTTCCCCGTTCGGGAGGATCGCCGTCTTCACACGGACGCGGCCGAGCGGGGTCTCGACCTCGCTGATCGTACGCCGCAACTCCGCGCGACCCTCGCGCCGGATGCGCACGCCGATCGTGGACGACTCGGCGAAGAGCCGCGCCAAGACGGCTTCGCTCCGGCGGGGATCGCAGAGCGCCGTGACCAGCACGCCGGGGCGCCCCTTCTTCATCTGCACCGGAGTCAGGAATACCTCCGCCGCACCGCTCTCAAAAAGCGAGTCGGTGAGATGTCCGTAGAGCTGCGGATTCATGTCGTCGATCGTCGTCTCCAGAACTTCCACGGAGCCCGCGCCCTCTCCGACCAGTGGATCGCCCAGGATGGCGCGGATCACGTTTGGGCGCTCGGCCAGTTCGCGCGTGCCGGTCGCGACGCCGACGCGGCGGGGGCGGATTCCGACGGGCTCGCCGATCGTGTCGCAGAGCGATTTCAAGAGTGCGGCCCCGGTCGGCGTCGTCAGCTCGGCTTCGATCTCGGTCATCCGGATCGGGACCCCTTCCAGAATGCGCATGGTCGCGGGAGCGGGGACCGGCAGCACGCCGTGCGCCGCGCGGACGAATCCGCGTCCCTGCGGAATGGCGGACGCGTAGCAGCGCTCCACGTCCAGAAGTTCCAGTGCCCAGGCGGTTCCGACGATGTCGACGATCGCGTCGATGGCGCCGACCTCGTGGAAGTGGACCTTTTCGATCGGAACGCCATGCGCCGCCGCTTCCGCGTGGCCCAGCAGCTCGAAGGTGGCCGACGCGCGCCGGAGGACCCGCTCGGGCAGACGGCCGCCTTCCAGCATCCGGACGATCTCGGGATAGTGACGGTGCTTCTTCGTGTCCTGCGCTTCCACTTGCAGTTGAAGCGCCTCGAACCCATGCCGTTCCACCCGCGCCTCGCGGAGCGTGAAACCATCGAGAGGAAGCGCGCGAAGCCGCTTGTCGATCTCGGCCAGCGGTGCGCCGGCGGCGATCAGGGAGCCGAGGATCATGTCGCCGGCGGCGCCGGCCACGCAGTCGAAGTAGACGATGCTCATTTCGATTTCCTCTTCGGCCGCGACTGCCCCGCGATCACGCCCGCGGCGTAGCCTGCGCCGAATCCATTGTCGATGTTCACCACGGTGACACCCGCCGCGCAGGCATTCAGCATTCCGAGGAGCGCCGCCAGTCCGCCGAACGAGGCGCCGTAGCCCACGCTGGTCGGCACCGCGACGACCGGGCGGTCGGTCAGCCCTCCCACGACGCTCGCCAATGCCCCCTCCATCCCAGCGACCACCACGACCGCGGAGGCTTCCCGGAGGGCAGGCAAGTGGCTCAAGAGCCGGTGAATGCCGGCGACACCCGCGTCACTCACGCGCGTCACCGGAACTCCCATGAACTCGAGCGTCACCACCGCTTCCTCGGCCACCGGTGCGTCGGACGTCCCGGCGCTGATGACCAGGACCGACCCGCCGAGGCTACGCCCGCCCACGCGCCGCGAACCGCCGCGAGAACCGCGCCCCCGCGATCCGCGAGCCTCCATCACAACCGTTCGCGCCGTCTCGTTCCACCGCGCGTCCGCGCCAAACGCCTCCACCAACGCCTGCGCGTGCGTTTCCTTCGCCCGCGTCGCCAGACAGCGCCCACTCCTTGCCACGATCGCACGCGCGATCGCGACGCACTGGACGGTGGTTTTCCCTTCGCAAAGAATGACCTCGGGGAGGTGCTGCCGCAAACCGCGATGGTGATCCACGGTCGCGTCGCCGACGGATTCGAACGGGAGGGTGGTCAGTGCTTCGAGCGCTTCGGCGGGAGCGACGCGGCCGCGGCGGACGTCGCCCAGGAGACGGCGGAGGCGTGCGCGGTCCATCGTTGGCATCCCTCTCTGTCAGTTCAGGCCGGCCGCGCAGGCGTCGTCGCTACTGTCGACCGCCACGCCGCCTTCGCCGGCCGCGCCGTCAACCGGCGAATCATACGGCACGGGTGCTCGCTCGATCCGGTCGATGTAGCGCCGGAGAAGATCCTCCACGTCCGCGTTCGTCTTCGCCTGATTCACTTCGCGGCAGAGCGTCGAATTGTCATAGAAGCCGCGGACGTACCAGGCGATGTGCTTTCGCATGAGGGTCGCGGCGTAATCGCCTTTCTTCACGGCCACATCGTGGAGGTGGGCGATCGCGGTCTCGATTCGCTCCCGTTGAGTCGGCTCGGGGCCGGGATCAAGCCCCGCCAGGAGCCGGTTCGCGCGGCTGAAGAGCCACGGATTTCCAAACGATCCGCGCCCGACCATCACGCCATCGCAGCCGGTTTCGTCCACCATCCGCTTCGCGTCCTCGGGAGTCTTCACGTCGCCATTCCCGATCACGGGGAGGCTCGTCGCCTCCTTCACCGCCTTGATCACTTCCCAATGCGCCGCGCCGGTGAACTTCTCGGTTCGCGTCCGCGCGTGGACCGTGATCCACTTCACCCCGGCGCGCTCCAGTACCTGCGCCACCTGATGCGCGTTCACCGAATTCTTGTCCCAGCCGATCCGGATCTTCGCGGTCACGGGGAGGGAGACGGCGTTCACCACCGCCGCGGTCACCCGCTCCAACCGGTCGAGGTCGACAAGCATCGCCGCCCCCGCCTCGCGCGCCACCACCTTCCGGACCGGGCAGCCGTAGTTCAGGTCGACCGAGTCGAATCCAAGCGCCTCGCACATGCGGGCCGCGTCGGCCATGACCGTCGCCTCGGAGCCGCAGAGCTGAGCGCCGATCGGCCGTTCCTCGGGGAGATATTCCAGGAGTTCGAACGATTTCGGATTCTTCCGCACCAGGCCGTCCGACGAGGTCATCTCGCAGAAGACCATCGACGCGCCGTGACGGCGCGCCAGGTTCCGGAAGGGCGAGTCGGTCACGCCGCAGAGCGGCGAAAGCAGCATCTTTCCTTCAAGGCGGAGCGGACCGGCGTGCATGCGTTCGGACTCGAGCGGAACCTAGCGGACCGCCGGCTCCTTGGTACGCGCCGCCATCGCTTTCGCCTTGCTCTTCTCCGTGGCCAGCGCCAGGAGTCTCGGCAGGGTCGGCGCCTGGTCGAAGAGCGACATCACCGCGCGGACCTGCTCGTCGTCGCTGATCGCGATGCGATAGGCAGCCTCGTCGCCCTCGTAACGGCGCGCCAGCTCGCGGCGCACACCCGTGTCGATCCAGCGCTGGACGGCGACCAGGGAGTCGGCGCGGGTTTCCACCTTCTCCGCCTTCAGGAGGTCGCGGAACTCGTCGCGAATCGCCGGCGTCAGGGCGTACTCCTTGGGTGCTTCCTTGTGCTTCACCGCGTACTTCACGGCGAACTTGAAGAAGACCTGCTTCTGCTCCAGGTCCTGGACCAGCAGCGGGATCTTTACCTCTTCGAGTTCGATATCGGGCGCGATTCCGCCGCCGCCGAAGACCGTGCGCCCCATCTCCGTCTTGTACTCGGGGAGCGGCTTTTTCACCTTCAGCGAATCGGGGAGTGCCGGCACATCCTCGTCCGACTCCTCGTCATCCGCCGCCAGCGCGCCGTCCTTCAACTGCTCGTCCTTTTGGATGCAACGTCCGCTCGGCGTGTAGTACTTGGCAGTCGTCAGCTTCAGCTTCGGGCCGCGGACACTCCGCGTGAGCGGGATAACTGTCTGCACGAGCCCCTTGCCGAACGTGGTCTGCCCCGCCACCACACCCAGGTCGAGATCCTGCACCGCGCCCGAGACGATCTCGCTGGCGCTGGCCGTCCACTGATTCACCAGGACGACGAGCGGATAGCCGAGATGCGGCTGGTCAGCGGTCGAGATGAAATCGCGGTTCTGCGACGGATCGCGACCGCGCGTGTAGACGATCTTCTTTCCTCGCGGCGCGAATTCCTCGGAGACCTCCACGGCCTGCGAGAGGAGCCCACCGGGATTGAAGCGAAGATCGAGAATCAATCCGCGCACTTTCTGCTTCTCGATCTTCGAGAGGGCTTGATCGATCTCCTCTCGGCTCTTCTCGGAGAACGAGGAGAGCCGGATGTAGCCAACGCCGTTCTCGAGGACGCCCGAGAACGGCACGCTCTTGATCTGGATGATGTCGCGCACGATCTCGAAATCCATCGGCTTGTCGCGCCCTTCGCGGAAGATCGTCAGGACGACCTTCGTCCCCTTCTCTCCGCGCATCCGCTTCATGGCATCGTCGAGGGAGAAGCCCTCGGTGTTCGCGCCGTCGATACGGATGATCCGGTCGCCGCCCTGCATTCCGGCCCGCCACGCCGGCGTCCCCTCGATCGGCGAAACGACCGTGACCCAGCTATCGCGCATGCCGATCGAGATACCGATGCCGCCGAAGGCTCCGTGCGTGGTCGTCTCGAGGCGCTCCGCCTCTTCCTTGTCGAGGTATTGCGAGTAGGGATCGAGCGTCCGCAACATGCCACGGATCGCGTTATCCATGAGCTTGTCGGTGGTGACCGGCTCGACGTAATGGTCGCGGACCTTCGTCAGCACCGCTATGAAGCGCTCGATGTTGGCGTAGGTGTTGTCCCCGGATTCCTGGACCCGCCCCACGGCCCAAGTGCCCATGACGAGCGCCGTGACGAGAATGAAGACCGCGAAGATTTGTCTGCGATTCATGTTGGGGGTCCCTTCGTGCGGAGCGGTTACCGGCCGGCCAGCATTGACTTTACATCACTTAGGATGATTCGGGCCAGCGTCTCGGTCGATTTGGAGCCATCCAGGACGCGGATCCTGTCCGGTTCTTTATCGGCAATCGAGAGGTAGGCCTCCCTCACTTTTTCTAAGAACACCGGCCCCTCCTGTTCGATCCGGTCGATCCCAAAGTTTCCCTGCCGTTTGCGGGAGCGGGCGATGCCCTCTTGGACGGCGATATCGATCAAAAAGGTTCGGTCGGGCTGGAGGCCCCCGGTGGCCCAGTCATTCATCCGGCGCACTTCCACGATCCCCGCGCTCCGTCCGCCCCCCTGGTAAGCCAGGGTTGCATCGGTAAACCTATCGCAAATAACAACTTCCCCAGAATTCAAGGCGGGCTGAATAAGGGTCCGAACATGCTGCGCGCGGGCCGCTAAAAAAAGGAGGAGCTCGGTCTCGGGAAAGACCGGCTCCTCACCCAGATTCAATACCAGCTTTCGGATCTCCTCGGAAAATGGGGTTCCCCCCGGTTCCCGAGTCCGGCGGACGGGAAGCCCCTCCACTTTCAGAGAGAACTCAAGCAGTCCCGCCTGCGTCGACTTTCCGGACCCCTCGATTCCCTCCAGGGTGACGAAGAGGCCCGGCATATGGTTCGAGCTACGCGCTCTTCCGCGCCGCCTTCTTCAGGCCCCGACGCTTGAGCACCTTCGCGCGCTTCGGCTCGGCCTTGGCCTTCGCCTTCTTAGCGCTCTTGTGGCCGTACTTCTGAATGAACTCCTCGACCATCACGCGCGCCTGATCGTCCGGAATCTGGACCGGCGGCGACTTCTTGAAGTAGGCCGACGGCGCGATCTGGGCGCCCGAGAGGCCGTTGTCCAGCGCCAGCTTCGCGCAGCGGACCGCGTCGATGATGACGCCGGCCGAATTCGGCGAGTCCCAGACTTCCATCTTCAACTCGACGTTTAGCGGCACGTCGCCGAAGGTGCGCCCTTCCATCCGGATGTAGGCCCACTTGCGATCGTCCAGCCACTCGATGTAGTCGCTGGGACCGATGTGGACGTTTTTCGCGCCAAGGTCGTAGTCAAGCATCGACGTGACCGCGTTCGTCTTCGAGATCTTCTTCGACTCCAGCCGCTCGCGTTCCAGCATGTTCAGGAAATCGGTGTTTCCGCCGACGTTCAACTGGCTCGTCCGCTCCAGCTTCACGCCGCGCTCCCGGAAGAGGCGCGTGAGGACACGGTGAACGATCGTCGCGCCGACCTGCGACTTGATGTCGTCGCCAATCACCGGCAACTTCTTCTGCTCGAAGCGGCGCTGCCAGTACTTCTCCCGCGCGATGAAAACCGGGATGGCGTTCACGAAGGCGCAACCGGCCTCGAGGATCTGCTCCACGTACCACTTCGTGGCTTCCTCGCTGCCGACCGGCAGGTAGTTGATCACGACGTCGGTCTTCGTGTCCTTGAAGAGGCGCACGATGTCGGCCGTCTGACCCGGGGCCTTGTGAATGATCTGCGAGAGGTACTTTCCGAGACCGTCGTGCAGCATGCCGCGCGCGACGGGGACGTTCATGCGGGGCACGTCGCAGAACTTGTACGTGTTGTTCGGCCAGGTGTAGATGGCCTCGGAGAGGTCCTTGCCAACCTTGTTGCGGTCGATGTCGATCGCGGCGCTGAATTCGATGTCCTTGATGTGATAGCCGCCGAGATTGACGTGCATGAGGCCGGGCACGAAGTCGGTGTCCTTCGCGTTCCGGTAGTAGTGCACCCCTTGAACCAGCGAAGACGCGCAGTTGCCGACACCGATGATGCCGACGCGTACCTTACCCATGTGTCGTCGTTCCTCCCTTTGCGGATGAATCACCTCGAGTCAACCGGCGGACATGATACACACGCTGCCCCACCGTGACGAGCGTCAAAAGGAACAGGAGCCCCAGCACCCCGGGCATAAACCGTTGCCCTAAAAGGGCTCCCAGTCCCAACAGGAGAATTCGTTCGGGGCGCTCCATGAGCCCCACCTTGCACTCCAGACCAAGCCCTTCGGCCCTGGCCCTCGTGTAGGAGACCATGAACGAGAGAATGAGGGTGGAGAGCGCCAGGAAGGCCATGGTCCTCCCTTCGGGATCGCCCCAGCGGGCACCCGCCTCCAGTTCTCCCTGGATCCAGAGCGCGCCGCCCTGCGCGCGCGAGAAGTAATAGGCCGCGAGCCCCGAGAAAAGCGCGCCCTCCCCGATCCGGTCGAGCGTGGAGTCGAGGAACGCGCCGAACGTGGTGGAGGTCCCCGTGGCCCGTGCCACGTCGCCGTCCATCATGTCGCAGAGGCCGGAGAGGCCGAGCAGAAGGGCCGCGCCGAGGAAATCGCCGCGCGAAAGAAGCAGGGCCGCCAGGATTGAAAAGGCGAGTCCGGCGATCGTCAGGTGATCGGGTTTCAGTCCGCGCTTCGCCAGAACGCCCGCGAGCGGACGGAAAATCGATCGTCCCTGGTCCTTCCAACCGCTCACTCGTCATCCTCCATGGCGCCGGAGTCGCCGCCTTCAGGCTCGTCGTCCGGCTCTTCGTCCCGCCCGCGCTTCGTGCGAGGCACGCCACCCACAACGATCACGAATTCGCCTCGGGGGGTGCGTTCGCCGGCCCAGGCGATCAGCGCCGAGAGCGGACCGCGCCGGGTCTCCTCGAACTTCTTCGTCAATTCCCGCGATACCGAGGCCGGCCGGTCGCCCATTCCCTCCAGCAGATCGGCCAGCGTGGCGCGGAGCCGGTAGGGCGACTCGAAGAAGATGAGGGTCCGCGGGTCGCTACGCAACTCCTCGATGCGCGTACGCTTACGCCCCGACTTCTTCGGGAGGAATCCCTCGAACGCGAATCGGTCGGTCGGAAGGCCCGAGACTTCGAGCGCACAGAGTGCGCTGGAGGGCCCAGGGATCGCGAGGACGGGAATCCCCGCCTCCACGGCGGCACGGACGAGCGTGAATGCGGGATCGGAGATGCCGGGCGAGCCGGCATCGGAGACGATCGCCACCGCGTCGCCCGCGCGGAGCCTGTCGATCAGTTCGGGCGTGCGGCGATCCTTGTTGTGATCGTGGTAGGAGACGAGCGGTCGCGATAAGTCGAACCGCGCGAGGAGTTGGCCGGAATGCCGCGTGTCCTCGGCGGCAATCACATCGACGTCGCGCAGCACGCGCTGCCCGCGCGGCGAGAAGTCGTCGAGGTTTCCGATCGGCGTCGCCACGAGGTAAAGCGTCCCGGCCACGACGGCGCGTTCCGTCGGCGCGTCACCTTCCGCGTAACTCGTTGTCAGGCAATCTCCCTTCGATTGAATCGCCGGGGGGCCGATGATAGTCTCAATGGCAATCGACCTTGGAACGCTTCAGCCCCTCGCGGAGTATAAGGGGAGAGGCCGCTGGGGCCGATCCACGGAACTCCCAAGGAGGTTCACGAGATGTACGGGTTCTTCGATCCGACGATGCTTCTCCTCATCCCGGGCGTGATTCTCGCGTTCTACGCCCAGATGAAGGTGCAGTCGACGTACAAGAAATACAGCGAGGTCGCGGCCGCCAGTGGCCGGACCGGTAAGGACATCGCCGAGCTCATCTTGCGGCGAAACGGCATCAGCGACGTCACGGTCGAGGTGGGCGAGGGTTTCCTCTCCGACCACTACGATCCGATTCACAAGAAAGTCCGCCTCTCACCGCACAACTACCACGAAGCCTCGATCTCGGGCGTGGCGGTGGCGGCGCACGAGGTGGGACACGCGATGCAGCACGCCCAGGGCTACGCGCCGCTGCAGCTCCGGACGACCATCTTCCCGCTGGCGAACATCGGCTCCAGCCTCTCGTGGATCTTCATCATCGGCGGGCTCATGTTCCTGCCCGGTCTGAAGATCGCCGGCGTGAGCCTGCTCGACGTGGGAATCGTCCTCTTCTCCTTTGGCGTTCTCTTCCAGCTCGTCACGTTGCCGGTCGAGTTCGACGCCAGCAAGCGCGCGCTGGTGCAGCTAAACACGTTGGGGCTCGTGGCACCGCAGGAGCAGGAGGGCGCGAAGAAGGTGCTCGACGCTGCGGCGCTGACCTACGTCGCGGCCGCGACGGCCGCGATCTTGCAGCTGGTCCGCCTGTTGATTCTCCGCGATCGCCGCAACTGAACGCGACGCCGCGCCGGTAATGAGAAACGGGACGCTTAACGGCGTCCCGTTTTGCCATCCCCCGTCTTGCCATACACTAAGTGGCGCCGCCACGGGGTCATCAGATTTGGGCGACGATGTCCTTCAGTTCCTTCGAGACCTTGAAGACCGGCACTCGGCGCGGCGGCACGGGAACCGACTCCCCTGTGCGCGGATTCCGCGCGAGACGGGACTTCCGGTCCTTCACCTTGAACGTGCCGAAGCCCCGGATCTCGATGTGCTTGCCGGTGGCCAGCGCGCGGGACACAGCCTGAAGAAACTCGTCCACTGTGTCGGCGACGTCCTTCTTCGTGAGGCCGGTACGCTCGGCGATTTCGTCTACGAGATCTGCCTTGGTCATCCGCTCCTCCTGGAGAATCGGGGTGCGCGGTGCTCTAACATGGAGCCGGGACTAAACATAGCCCAATTCGGGCGCGCGGCGCTACTGTAGACCCGCAGGAGATGGTGTCAATACTTTTTCTGCGTTAGGTTTCGCTCTACCACACGATTGCAACGATTGCCCGTGCAGAGAGCGGGTCGTTGGGGCGGCTCGGTACAGTCCTCCGCGCTGGCTCAGGAGAACCATTCGATAACCTGTTATGTGTCAATTCTTTATAGGTATGAAATCGCCCTCGCAAGCGGGGCACGGTGGCACGTCCATTGCCCTACTCCCACATGGAACGAAACGATGGGAGCCACCTGGCCGCGGTCCTGAGTCTACTTCTCCGGCCCTGCACCGACCGCACGCTTGCTGTATGGCTCCCGTTTCGTTTCCTCGATGATGGGCGCGCCGAAGCACTTTCTCCTCTTCTTCATCGACGGACTGGGCGTCGGTCCCGACGACCCCGGCATTAACCCCCTCGCCACCGGACTATTCCC
>JANNMC010000030.1:0-1684 GCA_031397435.1 Candidatus Eiseniibacteriota bacterium | reverse complement strand
GAGCGCGAAGTTGCGCCGCGCGGGTTCGTGAGACGCGAACAGCGCTTAGGCCGCTGCGCCCGCGTACTCCGCCCAGCCCTCTTCGACGATCTCGAGGTTCTGCACACCGCGGCGGCGCATCCACCAGCCGAAGACGAAGAGCGGGATGCCGATCGGCGCCATCACGATCAGCGCCGTGCACATGCCGCCCAACACCATGAGGTAGACCCCGACGAGCTTCGGGAACTTGGCGGCCGATGTGAGCTTCATGCGCTGCGTGTGCAGCACGTCCGGGTCGCGGGTGCCGGTGGACTTCAGGAACCCGATCACGGTGGGCTTGTCGAGCTTCAACAGCGGACTCTTCTCGATCTCCATTGCTCTCTCCTTTTCGGCCCCGGGCAGAGCCGAGGGCGGTTCGAGACTGGCTTCATCTCGCAATGCGAAAAGGCGCGTCGAGAACCGTCATCCGCGCCATAATTTGTTTCGCGCTGCGAGGGCAAGGCATGCCGCAAGAGCCGGGCGACGACCTCGGAATCACGCTCACGAGTCGCGAAGACCTCGACGCGATCTTCAGCCTCGCCTACGAGGAACTGCGGCGGCTCGCGGGCAGCGTCCGCAGCCGGGAAGCGAACGCGACGCTCAACCCGACGCAGCTCGTCAACGAGGCGTGGCTGAAGCTCGCGAGCGCGCCGCCGCGCGGCGCTGTCTCGCAACTCCACTTCAAGCGCATCGCGGCGCGCGCGATGCGCCAGGTGCTCGTGGAAGCTGCGCGGCGCCGAGGCGCCGACAAGCGCGGCGGCGGCATTGCGCTCGTCACGCTCGACACTGCCGCCGAGGCAGTGCCCACCGGCGCGAGCGAACTGCTCGCACTCGACGCCGCGCTCGAGGAACTCGCGAGCGTGAGCCCACGCCAGGCGGCGATGATCGAATGCCGCTTTTTCGGTGGCCTCGAAGTCGCGGAGACCGCGGAGTTATTGGGCGTCTCGGAAGCCACGATCCTGCGCGACTGGCGCGCGGCACGCGCCTGGCTCGTGAGCACGCTGCGCGGAGAACCCTAATGGACGCGCACCGCTGGGAGCGTGCGCAGCAGTTGTTCCACGGCTCTGCCCAGCTGCCGGCAGAAGAGCGTTCGCGGTACGTCGCCGAAGCCTGCGGCGACGACGCGGCGCTCGCGAGCGAAGTGCTCGCGATGCTGCGCGCGGATGCGGGCGCCGCGCTCGTGGACCGCTCGCTCGTCGAAGTCGCCAGCGCGGTGCTCGGCGCTGCGGGCGCCCCGCTGCCGAGCGTCGCGTTCGGCCCGTACCGCGCGGTGCGCGTGCTCGGCGAAGGCGGGATGGGCGTCGTCTATCTCGCCGAACGCGCCGATCTCGGCAGCCTCGCCGCGATCAAGGTGTTACGGGACGCCTGGCTCTCGCCCGCGCGGCGCGAGCGATTCATCGCCGAGCAGCGCACGCTCGTGCAGCTCGTGCATCCGTCGATCGCGCAGCTGCACGACGCCGACGCCCTGCCCGATGGCACGCCGTGGTTCGCGATGGAGTACGTCGACGGCGCTCCCATTACGGAGTACTGCCGCACGCACGGGACCACGCTCGAGGGCCGGCTCGAACTGTTCGCCGCCGTCTGCGCTGCCGTGCAGCACGCGCACGCGCACGCGGTGATCCATCGCGATCTCAAGCCCTCGAATATTCTCGTGGCGCGCGACGGC
>JANNMC010000135.1:0-17006 GCA_031397435.1 Candidatus Eiseniibacteriota bacterium | reverse complement strand
CCCGGCGGAAGATTCGCGGTGATGGTCGCCGAACGGACCCGGTTATAGTGATTCAGCTCCTTCGGCGCCACCGTCTCCGCCACCCGCACGACGCTCGCCAACTGCACCAGCCCGCCGCTTCCCCGAAGATAGACTCCCTCGATCGCGTCCGGCGTCGCGCGTCCCTGTGGCTTCAGCTGGGCGATCACGTCGTACTGCTTCGTGCCGCGTTTGAATGTCGAGACCGCGCGACCTCCCAGGAAGGTCTCAAGCGTCGTCCCGATGTCGGTCACCGAGACCCCAAGTTGGGCCGCGCGCTCGCGGTCGATGGCGATGTCGAGCTGCGGCTTGTTCAGCCGGAGGTCGGTGTCGAGGTTGATCAGATAGCCGAGCGCTCCGGCCTTCTGCATGAAGGCGCCGACAGCCTGCTGTAGCTCGTCGTACGACTCTCCCTGAAGGACGTATTCGACGGGAGAGGAGGAGAAGCCTCCTCCCAGGCTGGGCGGGTTGATGACGAACGCCAAAACCCCGGGAATGCTGAAGAGCTGGGGAAAGAGTTCCTGCACGAGCTGCTGCTGCGACTTCGCGCGCTCGTGTCGCGGCTTCAGGTTCAGGAAGACGAAACCGTTCGTCACGCGCCCCGGGCCGCCGAAACCGAGCCCCGTGGCCGTGAAGAGCCCCTGCCTCTCCGGCAGGGGCAGCAAGATTGACTCGACTTGCCGCATGTAGCGATCGGTGTAGTCGAGCGTCGAGCCCTCCGGCGCGATGACAATGCCGAATGCCACGCCGCGATCCTCGGTCGGAACCAGTTCACGCGGCAGGACGATGAACATCGCTCCGATCAGGACGGCCAGAAGCGCCGCGCCCAGGAGCGAGAGCCCGCGATGCTTGAGTGCCCCGCGGAGTGCGCGTTCATACGAGCGATTCATCGCATCGAAGACGTTGTCGATCCGGGCGGAGAGCGCGCTCTTCTTCCGCCCATGCTCCGACTGGAGCATGCGGGAGCAGAGCATCGGCGTCAGCGTGAGCGCCACGAATCCCGAGAGGAGAACCGCCACCGCCACCGTGATGCCGAACTCGTTGAAGAGTCTGCCCACCGTGCCGGTGAGAAACGCGACCGGAACGAAGATCGCCACGAGCGCGATCGTGGTCGCGAGAATGGCGAACCCGATCTCCTTCGAGCCGTCCAATGAAGCGCGCCGCCGGTCCTTCCCCATCTCCATGTGCCGATAGACGTTTTCCAGCATGACGATGGCATCGTCCACGACGAGTCCAATCGCGAGCACGAGCGCGAGGAGGGTCAGGATGTTGATGGTGAAGCCGGCGAAGTAGGCCACCGCGAAGGCGCCCACGATGGAGATGGGAATGGCCAGGGCTGGGATGAGGGTTGCCCGAGCACTCTTCAAGAAAACGAGAATGACGAGAACAACCAGGATCATGGCGATGAAGATCGTCTGGGTCACCTCGCTGATCGACTCGCGGATGAAGTTAGAGGAATCGTAGGCGATGTCGAGTTTCATCCCGGCTGGAATCTGGGTGGCCAGGGCCGGCAATGACTTCGTCACCGCCTCACAGACGTCGATCGTGCTCGCCTTGGACTGCTTGATGATCCCGAGCCCGACGGCTTCCTTCCCGTTCCACCGAGCCGCGGTCCGCTCGTCCTCGGCGCCGACCGTCACCTCGGCCACGTCGGTGAGGCGCACCGTCTCGGTTCCTTCCTGCTTCACGATGATGGCGCCGAATTCCTCGGCGGTGGCCAACTCGCCCCGGGTCCGAACCGAGAACTCCCGTTCCTTCCCCTCCACGCGGCCGGCGGGGATTTCGGCATTCTCGGTCCGCAACGCCCGCTCCACATCCTGGGTCGTGAGCCCGTGGGCGGCCATCCGTTGAGGGTCGAGCCAGACGCGCATGGCGTAGCGCCGCTCTCCTCCGATGAAGACGCCTCCAACGCCGGGGAGGCGCTGGATCCTTTCTTTGAGGATCCGGTCGCCCACGTCGGAGAGCTCGAGACCCGTGTGGCGTTCGCTCGAAAGCGCTACCCAGAGGACCGGCTGCGCGTTCGTATCGACCTTCTCCACGATGGGATCTTCTGCCTCGCGCGGCAGGAGCCCGCGGACGCGCGAGACTCGATCGCGGACGTCGTTGGTGGCCCCTTCGATGTTTCGCGAGAGTTCGAACTCGATCGTGATGACCGATCCCTGCTCGCGGCTCGATGAGGTCAGCGTCTTCACGCCCTCGAGGGTCGCCATCTCCTCCTCGAGGATGTCGGTGATCTCTGTCTCGATGACGCTTGGGCTGGCGCCGCGATAGAACGTGGTTATCGAGACGATCGGCGGATCGATGTCCGGATACTCGCGAACCGGAAGCCGGGAGAAGGCGATCACGCCGAAGAGCACGATCGCCAGACTCAGCACCGTCGCGAAGACCGGGCGGTTGATCGAGAGTTCGCTCAGCTTCATTTCTTCTCACCGCCTTTGGCGGCCGGCTTCTCCTCTGCGGCAGCCGGCGGAGCTCCCGCGGCGGCCGGCGGGGCTCCCGCCTCGGTCGGAATTACCTTGGCGCCCGGAAAGAGCTTCTGATGCCCTGCCGTGACGATGCGCGCTCCGCTCGAAATGCCCTGCACCACCTCGACCACGTCAGCCTGGCGGGTCCCGAGCGTCAGCGCGGTCCGCTCCACCGTGCTGTCCGCCTTCACGACGTAGACGAACGACTGGCCCCCTTCGGAGAAGACGGCCTCGCTGGGTACGGCCAGCGCCTGGGTGCGCTCGCTCAGGAGCACCGATACACTCGCCGACATCCCGGGACGAAATTTGCCTCCCGGATTCACCACGCGGGCGATGATCGTCGCCGCGCGCGTGGCCGGGTCGAGGACCGGGCTCACGACGTCGATCCGCCCATGGAGCTCGTAGTTTGGATAGGCGGTCGTGGAGACCGTGACCTGGCGGCCGCGTTGCAGCATTCCGAGATAACGCTCCGGCGAGGAGAAGACGACCTTGATCTCGCGAAGCGAAGCAAGTTCCGTGATCGCGTCGCCGCTCCGGAGGTAGGCCCCCGGGCTCACGCGCTTCGCGCCCACGAGTCCCGCGAACGGCGCGGTGATGCGCGTCTTCCGGACCCGTTCGCGGGCCAGCTGGACGTTCGCCTCGGCCACCTTCCGCGCCGCTTCCGCGTCGTCCAGGTCTTGTGGAGCGGCCGCCTTCTGATCGTAGAGCGCCTTCACGCGGTCGAAGGTGACCTGGGTTTGATCCCGAAGCGCTTCGGCGCGCTTCAGCTCCGCGCTGGCGGTTTCATCGTCGAGCTGCGCGATCAGAGCCCCACGCGCGATCGGCTGTCCCTCGCGGAACGGGAGCGATTCCACGGAGGCGTCGATCTCACTGACGACCGTGATCGCCTCCCCCGCCTCGATGGTGCCGACGGCGTCGAAACGATCGGACACGTTCTGAGGCACGACCACCGCCGTCTCGACCGGCATCGGTGGCATGGAGAAGCCGCCCTTCGCCCCGCCCTTGCATCCGCCGGCGGCGAGGGTAACGGCGACGAGCGCTGCAAGGGCGCGCGCCGCGGCGCGGGCCCGATCGTGGAACGGACGGGTCATGGCGTGGTATTCCCCGTTGAAGTGGAGCCGGCCGCGTCCTGGCTCGACGTGAGCCACCGGAGTTCGGCGACGGCCTTGGCGGTGCGAACGAGTGCCTGGGAGAAGCGCTGCTGCGACGACGCCACGTCCGCTCCCAGCCGGACGAGGTCGAACGACGTGGTCTTTCCGAGGCCATATTCCAGAAGCCCGATGCGGGCCTGCTCCAGCGCGGCGTCGACGCCCATGCGGGCAGCGTCCAGACGCTTCACCGAGTGGACCAAGTCGCGGTGAGCGGCGCGGACGCGCTCCTCCAGCGACCGGCGGGCGGCCAGGTAGCGCTGCTCCGCCTGCTCCAGTTCACCCTTCGCGCGCTGGTGGTCGCCCATCCCCTGGCGGAACCCGATCGGAATGGTCATCCGCGCGCCGAACGTCCAGTTGGGATAGCGGCGGTCGATCGCGTCCGCCGCGGCGTCGCCGCGATCCCCCGAGATATTCGCTACGTAGGTCGAGCCAAGGACCGTAATCGGGCGAGGCGTTCCGTTCAGACCGACTCCGCCGACCGATCCGAAGAGATCGAGCTGTGGAAACGCGTTCCAACGCGCTGCCCGCGCCAGGGCACGCGCCGAGGCGACGGCATGCCTGAAGGAGGCGAGGGAGCGGTTTCGAGCCATCGAGCGCTCGACGACCGAATCCTCGGGCTCGACCGCGAACTCGCGCGGGGGGTTATCGATCGGACGGTATCGGGTCTGTCCCGAAGCGGGACGCCGGCCGAGAAGCGATCCGAGGCGATCGGAGATCTTGTCATACTGCTCTTCCCTGTCGAGCACAGCCTGCTCCTGCTCGGAGAGGAAGACACGAGCGTTCGCGACGACGCTCGGCCCGACGATGCCCGCCTTGCCGCGCTTCTCGGCCTGGTCGAGAAACGACGCGGCGCGGTCGCGCAGAAGCCGCTGAACGGCGAGATCGCGCTCGGCCGCGTAGAGATCCCAATAGGTCTGCTCCACCACGGCGCCGGTCCGCTGCACAGCGTCGTCGTAGCGAGCGCGGGCGGCGTCGTACGAGCGTGCCGCGGCGCTCCGCCGCCCCCATGCCGCCGGGCCGAAACCCTTGAGGAGGGGCTGGCGGAACTCGAGTGCGGCGGCCGCATCGTACTGCGGATTGGCGCCGGAGAACGAAGAGTCGGCCTCGAATCGCGTCGTTTGGATGGAAGCCGTCAGTTCTGTGCCTGTCGGGAGTGTGATGCGGGCCCCACCCGAGGCGAACGCCTCCTTGCTCCGGACGAGCGTCGCGCTGAATGGCGACGCGGATGGTGTCTGCTCCTCCATCCGCGAGATCTCCGCGAAGAGCTCCGGATCGAAGGCGCCCTTCTGCGAACGCATGGTGCCTCGGGCCGCCATCAGCGCGCCCCGCGCCTCGCGCACATCTGTCGCTTGATCCAGCGCCGCGGCCTGGGCTTCCGCCAGGGTTAGCGGCGCTCCGGTAATCTGCGAGAGAGCGATTGCCAGCGCGCTGTCGGGATTCGTCTCGAGCAGGATGGAACGCGACGGCGCCGGAGCGTCCCCCACACCCTGCGTCTGGGCGAATACCGTCAAGGGCGTATTGAGAAATGCCGCGAACAGCGCGATTCCCGCGGCGCGGCTCCATGGATTCAAAAGAGATGCTCGGGTCACGTCTCCTCCTCGTGGCCCCTGATCGTGCCGGTGGTAGCGGGCCAAGCGGCGATGGCGAAACAGATCGTTGGGGCGGGCATAACGAGCGGAGAGTCTACCCCGATTTTGCCGATTTGTGTGCCCGCAAGTTGGTCGCCCGCCGCCCCCCGGACAGAGCGCGCTGGATGCGGCGGTCGGCGGCTCGTATAGTCTCGACAGCATGATCGACGCGAACAAAAGGCCCGACCCCACTTACGCTCCGCCCAGCGTGGAGCAGCGTGATTTCACGCTCGACTTGCCGGGTCGCGGTTCCGTTGTCGGGATCGAATGGAACCCCGGAGGCAGGGCGGGCCGCGTGGCAATCATCCACGGCCTGGGCGACCACGCGCGCCGTTACGGCCGCGCGGTCCAGGCGCTCGTCGGCCAGGGCTTCGCCGTGGAAGCGCTCGACCTGCCGGGACATGGCGAATCGTACGGCCCGCGCGGCCACGTGGAATCGTGGAATGACTACCGCGATGCCGTGGAAGCGTGGTGGGCACGGCGGCGCGACTCCGGGGATGCCCCGAGGGCCTTCGTGGGCCACAGCATGGGCTCGCTCGTCGCGCTCGACTTCGCCCTTCGCCACCCGGAGCGGGTGCGCGCCCTCGTCCTCTCCGCACCGCCCTTCGAAGTGGTGCTGCGCGCGACGATGCTGAAGGTCCGGCTGGCGCAACTGATCGTCCGTGCCTGGCCAAGTTTCTCCCAGCAGACGACCATTCTCCCGAGCATGCTGTCGCACGATCCGGACGTGGTTCGCGCGCACAACGAGGATCCACTCGTTCACTATACGATGAGCGCGCGCCTCTTCTTCGAGTTCCGCACGGTCAACGCGGCGCTGAAAGAGTCGGCCTCGCGGCTCTCCGTACCGACGCTGGTCCTTCACGGGGCCGAGGATGTCGTGTCGAGCCCGCAAGGAAGTGAACGGTGGGTCGGGACCACGCCCGCCGGGTTGGCGGAGCTGCGACTCTATCCCGGGCTCTACCACGAAATCCTGAACGAACCTGCCGGCCCAGCGATCGCCGGCGAGATCGCCGACTGGCTACAGACTAGGACCTCGTAAGGAGCGCCACCGCGGCCTCCCATTCCCCCCGCAGCCTGGCCCGCTCGCGCGCCCCCATGCGCGGACGGAATCGCTTCGCGTGCGCCGATGCCACCGGCACCTCCTCCCGCCGCTCCCAGAATCCCGCGCCGATCCCCGCCAGGAGGGCCGCCCCCAGCGCTGTGGACTCCACCATCGCGGGACGCTCGATCGGAATGCCGAGCAGGTCCGCTTGGAACTGCATCAGGAAGTCGTTCCGCGTCGCGCCCCCATCGACGCGAAGCGATCGGATCCGCGTCTTGCTCTCCCGCCGCATCACGTCGACCACGTCGCTCGCCTGGTAGGCGATCGACTCGAGCGCCGCGCGAACCAGATGCGCGCGTGTCGTGCCGCGCGTGAGGCCGCACCACAGACCGCGAACGTCGGGACGCCAGTGGGGCGCGCCAAGCCCGGCGAACGCGGGGACGAGATGGGTCCCGCCCGCATCGGGGACCGACCGAGCGATCCGCTCGCTCTCCGCCGCGTCCGTCACGATTCCGAGTCCGTCACGAAGCCACTGAATCGCCGCTCCGGCGACGAAGACGCTTCCCTCCAGCGCGTAGGCGGGCTCGCCGCGCGGTCCGCACGCCACCGTGGTCAGGAGGCCGGCGCGCGACGGAACCGGGCGCGTCCCCGTGTGGAGCATCAGGAAGCAGCCGGTGCCGTACGTGTTCTTGATCCCCCCCGCGGTGACGCAGCCCTGGCCGAAGAGCGCCGCCTGCTGGTCGCCGGCGATGCCGCGGATCGGAATTCCATCGGGAATGCCGGGAACGCCGCGCGTCACGCCGAAGTCCCCCGCGGAGGGACGCACCTCGGGTAGAAGAGAGCGCGGAATGCCGAAACGATCGAGGAGCGCATCGTCCCACGCCAAGCGCCGCAGGTGAAAGAGCAGGGTGCGGCTCGCGTTCGTGGGATCGGTCGCGTGAACCGCCCCGCCCGTGAGGTTCCAGAGAAGCCACGTGTCGACCGTGCCGAACGCCAACTCTCCCGCCGACGCACGCCGCGCCGCGCGCGGAACGTGGCGGAGGAGCCACTCGAGCTTCGTGGCGGAGAAGTAGGGATCGAGCCACAGGCCCGTTGCGCGCGCGATGGCCGGCTCCGCGCCCGCCTTCCGAAGCGAGGCACATCGTTCCGACGTGCGCCGGTCCTGCCAGACGATTCCGCGCGCCACGGGACGCCCCGTCCGCCGATCCCAGAGCAACGTGGTCTCCCGCTGATTCGTGATCCCGATCGCGGTCACGCCGGCTCGCGCCCGGCCGGCTGGGACCGCCGCCAGCGCCTCGCGTACCGCGCGGAGCGTCGTCTCCCAGATTTCGTTCCCGTCGTGCTCCACCCATCCGGGCTTCGGGAAATGCTGCGGCAGTTCGGCGTAGCCGCGCGCGACGACGCGCCCGCGGCCGTCGACGACGAGCGCGGTGGTTCCCGTAGTCCCCTGGTCGATGGCAAGCAGCTTCACGTCGTCCCCTCCTCCAGCACGCGGGCCTCGTCATCGAGGGCGCGTCGAAATTGCCCTAGCATCTCGCGCCGCGCGGCGTCGCTCCATCCGCGCAGCGTCGCCATCCACTCCGAGACCGGCCCCGCCGCCTCGCGGAGCGCGCGCCCGTCCAGCCAGAGCCGCGTCCTCCGTAGGAGTACGTCCTCCAGCCGCTTTGCCTTTTCGAATCGGACCGCGAAGGCGACCTCCGCCTCGCGGAGGTGGAGCCCTCCGGGAAGCTCGAGCGCCCGCGGGTGGAGCGTGCTCAGCGCCGCGATGTCGGCGGCGCGTCCCCCCGAGAGGAGAGAGTCGGCCGTGCTGCATGCCGGCGCACGGCGTCCGTCGCTCGCGATGATTCGGTCGACGACGTGCGCCGCGAGCGCGCGGTGCGTGGTGTACTTGCCACCGACGATGCTGACGATCCGGTCCTCCTCCAGCACGCGATGCTCCCTCCGGTTCGCGGAAGGACTGCCGCCGCCGGCCGCATTCCCCGCGAGCGGACGAACCCCCGCGAAGGCACGCACCGGGAGCGCTCCGTCCCGGAGCGAAGGCAGCGCGCGCGCGGCCTCCTCCAGGAGGTAGCGGATGTCGTCGGGATCGGGCCCGACCTGATCGGGATCGCGCCTGTCGTCGACGTCGGTCGTCCCGATGACCGTGTGCGTGTCCCAGGGAATGACGAAGAAGACACGACCGTCGCGCCGCGCGGTCAGGAGGATGGCGCTCGATACTAGCGACCCTTCCAGGACCACATGGGTTCCCCGCGTGCGGCGGACCACCGGCTCGACGCGCGGCCGGCCGAGCGCGCGCACGCGATCGACCCACGGGCCCGCCGCGTTCACCACCCAGCGGGCCTCCACCGCCTCCTCCACGCCGCGCTCGAGGTCGGCAAGCCGCGCGCGCCATCCCGCCGACGTCCGCTCCAATCCGCACACTTCGGTGTACGTGCGAATTCCGGCCCCGGCGCGTTCCGCCGCCATGGCGGTCGCCACGCAAAGAAGCGAATCATCCATCTGAGCGTCACGGAAGACGAAGCCACCGCGCAGTCCCTGTGGCCGGAGCGCCGGCTCGAAGCGGAGCAGGCCCGCGGCGTCCAGATGCCGATGCGCGGAGAGGGGGTCGCGCCCCGCCAGCGCTCCGTAGAGCCAGAGGCCCGCGCGGAGCATCCAGGGGGGACGGCCCTCGCCGCGGTAGACGGGGAGCACGAAGGTGAGGGGATGAACCAGATCGGGAGCGATTCGAAGGAGAATGGCGCGCTCGCGGAGCGCCTCGTGCACCAGCGGGATTTCGCCGCGCTCGAGGTAGCGGATGCCGCCGTGAACCAACTTCGAGGTGCGGCTGCTCGTCGCCCCGGCAAGGTCGCCGCGCTCGGCCAGGAGCACCGACAGACCGCGAAGCGTCGCATCGCGCGCGACGGCCACTCCGTGAATTCCCCCGCCGACCACGAGCAGATCGAAAATGACACCCTCCCTGGAACGAGCGTTTCCGCGACGCTTCCCTGCGCGCGGCAGCGCGTCGGAGTCTAGTCCACCTGAGCGCGGCGTCAACCCGCCGCCGCGTGGTATCCTTGTCCGCATGATGACTTCGTTGAAGGGCCGATGGGCGCTCGTGACCGGCGCCTCGAGCGGATTTGGCGAGGCCATCGCGCGCCGACTGGCCGCGGAGGGGTGTCACGTGGCAATCAACGCGCGGCGCGCCGAGCGGATCGAGCGGCTCGCGATCGAACTTCGCGAGCGCCACGGCGTCGAGACGGAGATCCTCGCCTTTGACGTGCGCGACCGCGGATCGGTCGAGCGGACGCTCGGGGCGGCCTCCGATCTACTCGATCACCTCGACATCGTCGTGAACAACGCGGGCCTGGCGCTCGCCCTCGATCCGGTCCAGAGCGGCGATCCCGCCGATTGGGACCAGATGATCGACACCAACGTGAAGGGACTCCTCCACGTCACGCGCACCTGCCTCCCCGGCCTCGTTCGCCGCCGCCGCTCCGGCGATGTCGTGAACATCGGCTCCGTGGCGGGTCACGAGGTCTATGCCGGAGGCGCCGTCTACGCGGCCACCAAGTTCGCCGTGCGGGCGATCTCCGACGCGCTCCGCTACGACGTGCTGGGGACCGGCGTCCGGGTCATCAACGTCGAGCCGGGGCTGGCCGAGACCGAATTCAGCCTGGTCCGCTTCAAAGGTGACGCAACTCGGGCGAAGTCGGTGTACCACGGCGTGCGGCCGCTGGCGGCCGATGATGTGGCGGACGCGGTGGTCTGGGCGGTAACCAGGCCGTCTCACGTAAACGTACAGCAGATCCTGCTCATGCCGACCGATCAGGCGGCGGTGCATGCGCTCCATCGGAGGACTCCCTAGCCCATGCGACGAATTCCCTCGCTGATCCCCGCGATGATCTTTGCCCTGGCCGCCTCCGCCCTCTTTGCCGGCGACATCCCGCCATGGAGCGATGCGCAGGGAAAGGGGGAGCCGACGATTGTCCTCCTCCACGGCGCCGGAAGTGATCGGTCGCTCTGGGACCTGATGCTCCCCACGCTCGCCAAGACGCACCGTGTCGTGCGTGTGGAACTACCGGGACACGGCGCCTCTCCGATGATCGCCGCGATCACGGTGAAGGATGTCGCGCGGGCCGTCGACCAGGCGCTCGAACGCCAGCACGTGGAACAGGCCATCCTGGTCGGGCACTCCTACGGCGCCTGGGTGGCGCTGGAGGAAGCCGTGGCGCACCCGAAGCGGGCCGCGGCCGTGGTGGTGATCGACATGGGCTCCTACACGCCACAGGATAGCGCGCGTACCGCCGCGCTCGGGCGCTACATCGAGGAGCGCTACCCGTCGCTCGTCCGGGCGATTTTCGAGGTCATGTCGACGAATCCGGCGGAATCCGATTCGGCTGTCGAGCAGGCGCTCCGCGTGCCGCGGAAAGTGCTCTCCGCCTATCTTCGGGACGCGTGGCGCACCGATCTGCGCGATCGAATCCGGGAGTTGGAGATCCCGATCCACGTGATCGCGGCCGACGGGTCCTGGCCCGTGACGCAGCCATGGGAACGCGCCAGGCACCGTTTCGGATACATGACCATGGGCACCGCCGAGGGTCACCGCATTCCGGGGTCTGGCCACCTGATCATGCGCGATCAGCCCGATTCACTGGCGGCGCTACTCCTGAAAATCGCGAAAGACCTTCCGAAACGCTGATCTGGCGGCGAGGCTCGACGCGGCGCGGCGCCTACCGCCGTTCGAGCACGTGGTAGAGGTTTCCGTGCTCCCCGAAGCGGTTCCACTCCAGCGGGAACGGCTCGAAGCGATCCCAGTAGATCGCCGCGAGCCTGAACGGGCTCCCCGCCACCAGCCGGTCGAAGTCCTCCTGCGTCCAGTATCGAAGGAGATGCTCTTCCTCGATCCGCCGGCGCCACTTCCCCCGCCGCGCGGTCACCACGCAGTGCTGGTAGCTTCGCTTCGACGCCGCGTCCTCCCGCTCCACCGACCACGTCAGCGTCGTCGAGAGACCGTTTCCACGGTTCCCCCAGGGTCCGAATCGCGCCAGCTCGGGCGGCTCGCCGCCGTACGAGATCTGCACGATGTAGATGCCCCCGGAACGGAGCATCTCCCCCATTCGCGTGAGATGCGAGGCGAAGGGGGCGTCGTCCAGCAGATAGCCGATGGAGTTGACCGGATGAAGCGCGGCATCGAAGACGCCTGGGGCGCGAAAGGTCTCCATGTCGCCGGCGTAGGCCGCGCCGCCTAGCGGGCGGAGCCGCACGTCGGCGAATGCCGCCATCTCGGCGCTCAGATCGTAGCCGACCGACTCGTAGCCGCGCCGGGCCAGCGCCTCGAGCATCCGTCCCGTCCCGCAGCATGGTTCCAGCAGCCGCCGAACCGCCCCGCTCGCGTGCGCGCGAAAGCAGGACTCGTAGAAATCAAGTTCGCGGGTCAGATCCCAGCCAAATGCAACTTCATAAATCTCGGGGCTCGAGTAGAGCGGAGCGTCGGGCGTGGTCATGCGGTGAATGTGGGGCCGCGGGGCCCGTCGGCGCAAGAGCCGCCGTTCCCCCTACCCCGGCCGCGCATCGCGTGGTACGTTTCGACGACATGAGCGACACCCCGCTTCGCATTGGCATTCTCTACGATGAATGGCACGTGGACCGCGAGGCCAACGAGGCCGAGGCCGCCGCCGTTGCTGAAGCCTCGATCGGTACTCCACCCAAGCGGAAACGGCGCCGCGAGAAGTCGGACCGCGAGGAAGTCCACGACGCGCTGGTGAAGCGCGGCCACGCCTGCAGCTACCTCTGCGTCGACGGACGCCCGCGGACGCTGAAGGCGCTGGCGGGCGCCGACGTCGATCTCATCTTCAATCTCACCGAGTCGTATGCCGGGGACGACACCAAGGACGTCCACCTGGCCGCCTACCTCGAGCTCCTCGGACTTCCCTTCACCGGCTCCGGGCCGGCGGGACTTCATCTGGCGCAGGACAAGGCGGTCGCGAAACGGCTCTTCACGTTTCACGGAATTCGCACCCCCCACTTCGCGACGGTCTACCAGGGGCGCCTCCAGTGGGCGGACGACGTCCACTTCCCGGTGATCGTGAAGCCGAAGCGTGAAGACGGATCGATCGGCATCGAGTTCAACGCGGTCGCCGGCTCCATCAAGGAGTTGATGGAGCGAATCGACGCCCTTCACGCCGATCTCAACAGCCCCGTGCTCATCGAGCAGTACATCGAGGGACGGGAGATCTACGCGGCCGTGCTCGGCAACGATCCGATGACCGCGCTCCCGCTCGTGGAACTCGATCTCGCGGGCGTGCCGGCGGGACAGCCCCGGATCGCCGGCACCGAGGTGAAGTGGGAACGCGGCACGGAGGCGTATCAGAAGACGAAGCTAAGCGTCCCGGCGATCCTCCCGGACGATCTCACCACCGCCATTCAGGAGACCGCCGTTCGAGCCTGCCGGGCACTGGAGATCCGCGACTATGCGCGGGTCGACCTCCGGCTCTGCGATGACGGCTCGTTCTACGTCCTGGAAGTGAATCCGAACCCCTGGCTCCACACTACGGCCGAGTTCGCCATGGCGGCGAAAGACTCGGGCCGGGACCATGGCGCCATGATCCAGGAAATTGTCGACCTGGCCCTGGCCCGCTACCGCGGAACGGTCCTCCAACCCTAGCCGCCCGAACCGCATCCAAGTAACGAGGACCGAGGCGGGGCAGCGCCTTGACAGGGCTTCCCGCTTTCGCGGAACATCCCGTGCAAGAAGATCGTAGGTCACTAGAACTCAATGTCATCACACGCCCCCGAACGAATTCCACCCAACAAGGAGAAACCGGATGAAGTTTGCGCTGCAACGCTCATCCAGCGTTAGATTTATCGCGCTTAGCCTTGCCCTCGCCGCGACCCTGATGGCACCGTTCGCCATGGCCGCCTCCTCGAAGGATGCAAACGTGAAGCCGCCGCAGATCCAGCTCGACTTCGAGAAGTACACGCTCCCCAACGGCCTCGACGTGATCCTCCGCGAGGACCACCGGCTGCCCATCGTGGCGACGAACATCTGGTACCACGTCGGTCCGGCCAATGAGCTTCCCGGCCGGACGGGCTTCGCGCACCTCTTCGAGCACATGATGTTCCAGTCCTCCGGCCACGTGGGCGAGGACCAGTTCTGGAAGTTCATGGAAGGCGCCGGCGCCTCGTTCATCAACGGGACGACCGATACCGACCGGACGAATTACCTGAACGACGTGCCCTCGAATCAGCTCGAGACGGCCCTCTGGCTGGAGAGCGATCGGATGGGCTTCCTGCTCGACAAGATCACCGCGGCCTCGCTGGCCAATCAGCAGGACGTGGTCCGGAACGAGCGGCGCCAGAGCCTGGAGAGCGCCCCCTACCAGTTGGTGGAAGAGGCGATGCTGCACGCCGCGTTGCCGAAGGAACACCCGTACTACGGCTACATCATCGGCTCGCACGAGGACATCCAGGCCGCGAAGCTCGACGACGTGAAGGACTTTTTCAAGCGCTACTACTGTCCGAACAACGCGAGTCTCGTGATCGTCGGCGACATCGACAAGGTGAAGACCAAGGCGCTGGTCGAGAAATACTTCGGATCGATCCCGCGCGGCGAGGCGGTTCCTCCGATCACGGCGACCACGCCGCCGATCACCGCGGAGCGCCGCGTCGTGATGACCGACAAGGTCACGCTCCCGCGCGTCTACATGCTCTACATCACTCCCTCGATCTACCAGCCGGGCGACGCGGATGCGGCGATCGCGGCGAACATCCTGGGCGGCGGCAAGGCGAGCCGGCTCTACAAGTCGCTCGTCTACACGAAGCAGATTGCGCAGGACGTGACGGTCGCGCAGAACTCCTACTTGCTCGGCTCGCAGTTCCAGATCACCGCCACGGTGAAGCCTGGCCACACGGTCGAGGAGGTCGAAGCGGCCATCGACGCGGAGCTTTCGCGGTTCGCGGCCGAGGGACCCACCGCCGCCGAGGTGGCGGCGTCTCAGAACTCGATCTTCTCCGATATCGTCACGAGCCTCGAAAACTTCGGCGGGTTCGAGGGCGTGGCCGATCGCATGAACAAGTACAACCAGTTTCACAAGGATCCGGGCTACCTGAATCAGGATATCGCCCGCTATGCCGCGGTGACACCCGCCACGCTGAAGAAGTTTGCGCAGGAGCAGCTCGGCAAGAACCAGCGGGTCGTGGCGCATGCGATCCCCGGCGAGAAGCAGCTCCCGCCCGATCCCGCCGCTCCGCCGAAGCCGACCGCCGACGAGCAGAAGATCGTCTCCGCCGAGCCGTGGCGGAACGAGCAGCCGAAGCCGGGCCCGGCCCCGACGGCAAAGCTCCCGCGCGCGAAGAAGTTCGGCATGCCGAACGGCCTGACGGTCTACCTGGTGGAGGCGAATCACCTCCCCATCGTCTCGGCGAACGTCGTGTTCCGATCCGGAAGCGCGCGCGATCCACAGGGCCTGGCCGGCCTGGCCGGATTCACCGCCTCCATGCTGGACGAGGGGACCGCGAAGCGTGACGCGATCCAGATCGCGGACGAGATCCACGCTCTCGGCGCCACGCTCGGGACGAGCTCCCAGGTGGACGGCAGCAGCGCTTCCACCCGCGCGCTGAAGGCGAACGCGCTTTCGGCGCTCTCGATCCTCTCCGATGTCGTGACGTCGCCCGCGTTCCCCGCGAAGGATATCGAACGAGTCCGCAAGGAGCGCCTCACGGCGCTCATGCAGCAGCGCGACGCCCCGTTCCCGACGGCGATGCGGGTGATGAACGCCTGCCTCTTCGGACCGACACACCCGTACGGCCACACCTCGCTCGGCACCGAGGCCGCGCTCGGCAAGATCTCCCGGGCCGACATGGAGGCTTTCTACAAGTCCTCCTACAGTCCGAAGAACGCGGCCCTCATCCTGGTCGGAAATCTGACCGAGGCCGAAGCGAAGCAACTGGCCCAGGAAAGTTTCGGATCGTGGAAGGGCAATGCCGCCTCCACGTCGACACCTCCCGAGGGGGCGATGACGAACTCCCGCGTGGTGATCGTCGACAAGGCCGGATCGAACTCGACGGCCCTTCTGGTCGGCCAGTTCGGCGTGACCCGCTCGAATCCCGATTACGAGAAGTTAGACGTGATGAACACGGTGCTCGGCGGGCTCTTCTCCAGCCGCATCAACCTGAACCTCCGCGAGGACAAGGGCTACTCCTACGGCGCCTTCTCCTTCATCGGGCAGAATCGCGGCGTCGGACCGTTCATGGCTGGCGCGCAAGTTCGCGGCGACGTGACGGGCCCCTCGGCCGAAGAACTCCTGAAGGAAGTCACGAAGATCCGGGACGGCGGCGTGACCGAGGCGGAACTGGCGCTGGCCAAGGAGTCGATCACGCGCCCGCTCCCCGCCAATTTCGAGACGACGGCCAGCACGGCCGGCACCATGGCGGGGCTCTACCTCTTCGAACTCCCGCTCGACTACTACGAGACGCTTCCCGCGCGTGTGAACGCGATCACGGCCGCCGAGGTGGCCACGGTCGCGAAGAAGTACCTCACGCCGGAGCGGATGGTGGTCGTCGCGGTTGGCGATCGGAAGACGATCGAGCCGCAGCTTCAGAAGCTGAATCTCGGGGCCATGGCGATCCGTGACGCCGACGGCAACGAGGTGACCGCCACCAGCAACTAGCCGCACGCTCCGCGCCGCTCCGGCGGCATGGAGGGAAAATCGAAGGGCCGCCTCGGCACGAACCGGGGCGGCCCTCTTCGTTTCACCGCGCGTGAGGCGCGGCCGGCGGGGTTACTCCGCCCCACCGCCTCCCGCCGATGCCACCTTCGGAGCTCCGCGTCGCACCAGGTAATCCTCGACGAAGAGAAGTCCATTTTCCCCGGCCCGGCGGACGATGCTAAGGAGCTGCTCCATGCTGGAGACCTCCTCGAGCTGCTCGTTCACGAACCACTGGAGGAAATTCCGCGAGATGTGATCCGACTCCGCGATGGCGAGATCGACGAGACCATTGATCTGCTTCGTGACGGTGACCTCCCAGGTCACGGAGAGCTGCACCGCTTCCTCGGCCGTCTTGAACGTCGGCTTCGGCGCCGCGATCTGCGGGATGATCACGCGGCCGCCGGCATCGACGACGTACTGCACCAGCTTCATCGCATGCATCCGTTCCTCGTCGGCCTGCCGGAGGAAATGCGCCGAAAGCTCGGGCAGCCCCTCGACGCCGAAGTGGCAGCCGATGGCGACGTACTGCATCGACGCCCCGAACTCGTTTCCGATCTGCGTGTTCAGCGCATCGTTCATCTTCTGACTCATGAGCATGGTTCGCTCCTCTCTCCCGGATGTCCGGAAACAAAGTGTCCCCAAGGGGATTCGAACCCCTGTCGCCGCCGTGAAAGGGCGGTGTCCTAGGCCAGGCTAGACGATGGGGACATGATTTAACTGTGGGGCGCCGCCGAAATCATAGGCGGAGCCGGGACACTATACCCCACTCCCGCCTCATCCGCCAGTTCGACGCCCTCCGCACGAGAAGTGGCTCGATCGAACCACAAGGTTGCTCGATCGGACCCATTCCGCTGGAACCGGCCCTCGAAGCACGCTCGTCAACGCATTACACCACAACATCTTAGCCGGACCAGCCTCCGAGGCATGGCCCATGCTTTCTCTTCTCATCGGATGGTACTGCCAGGAGGCTGGGAAGGAAGCGAAGGGCGCCCCTGGGGCGCCAAGGGGGAACGGTT
>JANNMC010000387.1:0-1021 GCA_031397435.1 Candidatus Eiseniibacteriota bacterium | reverse complement strand
CGGAATCCTCCTGGTGGTGGCGGGGGGGTGGCACGAACTCCTGCCGGCGCCCGACGTGCAGCAGTCGGTGGCGGACTACTTGGCGGGCATCGATGTGGCGGGGCGGAAGATCGCGCTCCCTCCCCCCCGCTTCCTCTCGATCGCTGACGTGAAATCGCTTCTGGGCGCCGGTCGCTAGCGCTCTAGAACGCGTACCCCAGCGTCACGCTTAGCGAGCTGTTGTCGGCATCGGCCGCGTCGAAGAGAGCGGCCGACCCACCGGCCGTGGCACCCTTGAAGATGTCGGAGAAACTCTTCGAGTAGCGCGCGTCGAGCGTCACGATTCCCTTCCCGGCCCGCATATCGAACCCGCCTCCGACGGCACCCCCGAAGAGCAGGCTCTGGACCTCGTCCTTGATGTCGACTCCCCCCTCCTCCGTCGGAAGTCCGAGCGCGGTGAGGTCTGCCTCCAGCTTGCTTGCCAGGTTCACGGCCGCCGACGGAGCCAGGTAGAAGTTCGGCGCCAGGGCGCCGCCGCCCGGAAAGCGGAATTTCGCGAGGATCGGGAGTTCCAGGTAGTTCATCTTGAGAGTGCCTTCGACCGAGGTCGGCGTGATCCCGTCGTCGACCACGAAACTCCCCTTCGCTCCGCTCGGCACGTACTGGAGTTCCGGCTGGAGCGAGAAGACTTGGCCGATGTCGAGCCGCAGGTATCCCCCGAACGTCATCTTGGAGCGGGACTCCAGGGCCTGCGTGCTGCTGGAAATGGAGGCGTAGTCGAAATTGGCGACCGTGACGCCGACTTTGAGTCCGGGGTGGATTCCTATCGGCCCGGCATGGGCTGCGGCGCAAGTCACGAGCGAGAATGTGGCCGCGAGAAAGAGGGCGATTCGGCGCATGGGTTCCTCCATGGTCGGGGCAACGCGGTTCGTGAAGCGTCCGAAGTGTACGCAAGCCCCGTCGGTTTCGCCACGCGCGATCGGCGCGGCGAAATGAAGCGGCCCCAGAGCGACGAGGCTCCGAGGCCGCGAATTCAGATTTC
>JANNMC010000388.1:0-2511 GCA_031397435.1 Candidatus Eiseniibacteriota bacterium | reverse complement strand
AGAGCAAGGTTCCTACGGTCGCTGTCCGCGCCGGCTGCGCCGGCTGCGGAGGCTTCCTACGGAACCTTGCACTCGCCGCCCCTTCATCAGTCGCTCACGATTTCGCACTCCCGCGGCATCGGCGAATCGTGACGGGCCTGGAATTCGCTTGCCTCGGGCGCTACAGTCGCGGCTTCATCCTGGCGCCACCCTTTGACGCGCACGGTCGCACGCGACCCTAGGAGCCTTCCGATGAGCGCCGAACGCCCGCCTATGAACCGCCGTCACTTTATCCATGTGCTCGCCGCCAGCGGCGCCGCCATGATCGCTACGAATCTTCCCGGTGCGAGCGCCGCGGCGGCCGCTCCCAAGGCCGCCGCGCCCAAACCGCGGAAGCCGGTTGCGCCGGCGATGCAGCGTGAGCTTCGAAATCAGGAGCGCTCGCTTGCCGACATGCTGAAGGTGGTGCGCGACTATGAACTCCCCGCGGGAAGCGATCCGGCCTTCACCTTTCGCGCCATGCGTGCGCGACGCGGGGGCCGCTGATGCTCCGCGACGGGGTCTTCTTCCTCTCGGCGTCGGATCTTGGCCGGGAGATACGCGCGCGGCGCATTTCCCCCGTGGAACTCACGGAGGGTTACCTGGCGCGCATCCGCCGCCATGCGCCGGGGCTGAACGCCTTCGCGACCGTGACGCCGGAACTCGCGCTGGAGCAGGCTCGCCTGGCCGAGCGCGAGATCTCGCGCGGGATGATCCGCGGACCGCTCCATGGCGTCCCCTACGGCGCGAAGGATCTTCTCGCCACGGTGGGGACTCCGACCACGTGGGGCGCGCGGCCCACGCGCGATCAGCGATCAGCGATTCGATAAGGACGCGACGGTCGTCCGGAAGCTGCGGGAATCGGGCGCCGTGCTTCTCGGCAAGCTCTCGATGGTGGAGTTCGCCGGCTGCTTGGGCTACCGCTTCGCCGACGCTTCGCTCCAGGGTCCGGGGCGGAATCCCTGGAATCGCGACTGCTGGACTGGCGGCTCGTCGTCGGGCTCGGGCGCGGCGGTCGCGGCGGGCCTGGTGGGATTCGCCATTGGCACCGAGACGTGGGGTTCGATCCTCTGTCCCTCGGCATTTTGCGGCGTGACGGGGCTTCGCCCCACGTACGGCCGCGTGAGCCGCGCGGGCGGCATGGTCGGCTCCTGGACGCTCGACAAGATCGGGCCGATCGCGCGGAGCGCGGAGGACTGCCGCCTCGTACTCCAAGCGATCGCCGGACCCGACCCCGACGATCCAAGCGCGGCCGACGAGCCGGTCCGCCTCGATCCGGCGCGGCGCGATATGAATCGACTACGCGGCGCCATCATCCCTTCCGATTTCGCGAAGACGAAAGGTGCCGAGGCGGAAGTGGGCGAGGCATTCCGGATGGCCGTGTCGACGCTCCAGGCGATGGGGCTCCCGCTGGAAGAGGCAACACTCCCCGACTTCCCCGCCTCCGAGACGACGACGACGGTCCTCTACGCCGAGGCGATCTCCACCTTCGAGCGCTTCTTCCGGGACGGAAGCGTGAACCAACTGACTGACGTCTACGCGCCTCATCAAGAGCGGATCACCAAGGCGCTCACCGGCGCCGACTACGTGAAGGCAATGCGAATGCGGCGCGTAATGCAAGAGAAGATGGCCGACTTCTTCGGCCGCTACGACGTGATCGTGGCGCCGAACTTCCTCTCGGTCGCGCCGCCGATCGCCAAGGACTTCTACGAAACGCTCCCCTACCCCGACCCCGTAGGCGCATTCGGAAACGGCTGCGGCTTACCAGCGATCGCGCTCCCGTGCGGTTTCGGCCGGGGCAGAATGCCGGCCGGATTCCAGATAATGGGATCGGCGTGGGACGAACGGCTTCTCCTAGATTTGGGCGAGGCGTACCAGCGGCGAACGAGATTCCACCTGCAAGCACCGCCCGCGTTCGCGTCGTAGCGAAAGCCGATCGCGAGGGGGCGGCAAGAGCAAGTCCCGCAGGGAGCCTCCGCAGCCGGCGCAGCCGGCGAGGACAGCGACCGAAGGAACTTGCTCTTGCCGCCCCCTCGCGCTCTACCGTTCAGAGTCCGTAGCGTTCCCGGAGGATCGTCACGTGGTGGCGTTCGTGTCCGGCGATGATCCAGGCTAGCGCCCGCACCGTCACCGCGTTGTCGGACGCCACCCCTCGCCGCGACCAGGCGCGTTCGTCCAGCCCTTCCAGGAGCCGGAGCGTCGCTTCTCGCACCGCGCGGAACTCTTCGGCCACGCTCCGGAGTGTCCGCGCCCCGAACGCACCCGCGGGGACATACGTGTTCTCATCGAAGCCGGGGAGCGGCGTCTCGTCGCCGCGGGAGAATCGCAGCAGGCGATAGGCGAAGACGCGTTCCGTGTCGGCCATGTGGCCAACGACCTCCTTCACGCTCCACTTCCCCTCGGCGGGCTCGGCGAGCGAGCGGGACCCGCGCATGCTGAGCCCCATCTTCGCCGCAAAGCCGATCAGCGGGTTGAAGACGTGCTTTGTCATGA
>JANNMC010000331.1:0-1223 GCA_031397435.1 Candidatus Eiseniibacteriota bacterium | reverse complement strand
ACGGTCACCGTCTCCAACCTGAACCCGAACGATCCCGCCGTCGTCGGCCAGTGGTCGGCCGTCTCTCCCTGGCCGCTTGTCGCCATTCACATGACCCTCATGGCGGACGGAAACATCCTCATGTGGGATGACCATACCGATGACTCCGGGTCGTATGTTTGGAACCCCCTCAGCAACACCTTCACGCCAGCACCGTACAATCCCGCGAACCTATTCTGTTCAGGCCACACGGCACTCCCCGATGGGAAGATTCTAGTAAACGGCGGGCACTACGATTCCTATGTGGGCATCCGGGAGAGCGTGCTGTTCACGCCATCCACGGGAACTTGGGTGGCTGCGCCTCAGATGGCTTATGCCCGCTGGTATCCCACGACCATCGCGCTCCCGAGCGGACGCGCGATTACCATGTCGGGAGCCATCAATTGCCCCCAGTGCCGCGTTCCTGGATTCCCGGACCCAGGCGTCGCCGAGATTCCGGAAATCTACGACCCCGTGGACAATTCCTGGCTTCCGTTGAATAGCGCCGCTAAGTATCTCCCCCTCTATCCGCATCTCTTCGTGCTTCCCGATGGCAGAGTAATAGCCACGAGCACCCACGAAGACCCCATTGCGTCTGCGGTGCTCGATGTGAACACGCAGACGTGGACGACGGTCGACCCCGTGGTCGCCGACGGCGGATCGAGTGTGATGTATCTGCCGGGCAAGTTCATGAAGGCGGGCGCCGCAATCAATTCGGCCTACCCCAAGACCTCGGCGAACCGATTGACGCATGTGCTCGACATGACCGCTCCGTCCACGGCCTGGCGACAGACTTCCTCCATGGCATTCGAGCGGACGCAGCTCAACCTGACCCTGTTGCCGGATGGAGACGTACTGGTGACCGGTGGTTCCCGCAATTCGGATCGCTACGATGAACCGGCCGCCGTGTACGAAGCGGAGCTTTGGTCTCCAACCACGGAATCGTTTACGACGATGTCCAGCATGCAGACGCCTCGCATGTATCACTCCACCGCCATCCTGCTGCCGGACGGCCGGGTTGTTGTCGCCGGCGGAGGCCGAACCGGACCGAGTCACCTGAATTCGGAGATCTACTCGCCTTCGTATCTCTTCAAGGGACCGCGCCCTACGATCACGTCCGCGCCCGCGACGATCGAGTACTCCTCGAACTTCACCATTACCACTCCCGATGCCGGTGTCATCTCGAGCGTGTCACTCCTGCGACT
>JANNMC010000377.1:0-2502 GCA_031397435.1 Candidatus Eiseniibacteriota bacterium | reverse complement strand
GCCGAAGCCGATCGCCAGGCTAGGATCGATCAGGCCGAGGCCAACCGTCTGGCCATGAACGATCGGTTGCCGGCCACCGCCAGCCCGCTTCCGCTGATCGCCTTGCTCGGCAGTGGCAGCATGCTCGCAGGGCTCGCCCTTCGAAAGCTGCGCCGGTAGTGGTGTTCGTGCCGGGGAGGGCGGCGTCGCGAGGCGCGCTCTCCCCGGCACGGCATTTCTCGCAATGAAGCGGCTCATCCGCGCGATCGAGCAATTACTTTGGGTCGGCGGTGCGATTCTGCTCGGCGTCTGGGCGTTCGCGTTTGTCCACCAGAAGGTGCTCGCGACGTTGGATCGAGCGAACTTCGACACATCTCGGGCCGCGATCGAGCCGCTCCGATCGCTTGAGTCGATCCCGCGCGCCGAGGTTCGGGTCGCCGCGCACCTGGTAGATCCCGCTCCGCAGACAGGCCAGCGTCTCGCGCTGCTCGAGATTCCGGCGATCGATCTCGAAGTCGTCGTGCTTCAAGGGACCGACCGGTCCGCGCTCAACCGCGGCGTCGGGCGCATCGAGGGGACTGCAGCACCCGGTCGGCCGGGCAACGCGGGAATCGCCGGACATCGCGATGGCTTCTTTCACGGACTCGAGCGAGTCAAGCCCGGCGACAGGATTCGAATCACCTTGTCCGATCAAGCGGAGCCAATCGACTACCGGATCGAGTGGCTCCGCGTCGTGCGCCCGGAAGATGTCTGGGTCCTCGACTCGACCGAGGCCCCGTCCCTAACGCTGGTGACATGCCATCCGTTTCGATACGTGGGGCCCGCGCCAGATCGGTACGTCGTGCGCGCGGTGGCGCTTCAGGAGTTCGCGTCGTACGAGTAGTCGCGCGCCCCTCCGTGCACGTGCGTGAACACCGAAGGTGCTCGAGTTCTTCGCAGAGGGCGATCGAGGAACGTACGATGGCAGTCGCGATGGAGCCGCGCGGCACGGAAGTTGAGGCGAAGGCGAAACGCCGCCGTTTTGGGGCGGAGTACAAGCGGCGGATCGCTGCACGAGGCCGCGGCGTGCGCGGCGGCGGTGGTGCTCACCTCGGCGTTACGGACGCTCCCTAATTCGTCGCAGTAGGCGTAGAGTGGCATCCGAGGCGTCCGCGTATGGGGAATCTCGCGTCACGCGCACGAACTGCTGCATGCTTTGTAGCGGCGTGCCTAATCTGTGTGGCCGCCCTCGCTCTGCCCCCGCGCGTGCCGAATGCGAACGAGCTGCTGCTGCGCGCACGGACGCTCGAGCCGGCACCTTCTCGTCGTGGGGCTGCCGCGAAGCACGGCCAGCACCTGCTGATTCAGTACGAAGCCGGGCGCCGGTCAGAAGCGCTCGCCGGGTTGCGCGCGCGGAACGTCCGGGTGCTGGAGGCGGTTCCGCGCAACGCCGTGTCGGCGTGGGTGCCTGCCGGGGTCGATCCGGTCTCCTCGCCGGGTGTTCGCTGGGTGGGCCCGCTCGCCGCCTCGGACAAGGTCGCTCTTCGAGCTGGGTTCCGCGGGCGCAAGCTGCGCGTGCTCGTCGATGTCTTTCCCGACGTGTCGCAGCCAGCGGCGCTCGCAGCGGTCCGCCGCGCCGGCGGGCGTGAAATCCCGAACTCGTACCTGCGCGCGACGACGCTACACGTCGAGATCGCCGCGAGCGCGCTCGGCGCACTGGCCGCGCAAGATGAGGTCAGCTTCATCTACGCCCCGTCCGTGGCGATCGAGAAAGGCCTCCCCGTCGGCAGCTGCCTCGGCGCACTCACGCAGAACGGCGCCGTTCCTAATTACGCAGTGAGCGGCGATGGCTGGGACGGCCCCGGCCTCGGCACGGCCGCGCTCCAGTATTTCTTCGACAACGGCACACCGGATCTTCCGAACGAGCAGAACGAAGTCGCCCGCGCGCTGTCGACCTGGAGCCAATTTGCGGCGATCTCGTGGACGCCCGTCGGCTCGGCGCGTCAGCCGCGAACCGTCGATTTCCTTTGGGCGACCGGGAACCACGGCGACGGCGAGCCATTCGACGGTCCTGGCCAAGTGCTCGCGCACGCTTCGCTGCCGTCGCCTCCGAACGCGGAGCCCGAGGCGGGAGATGTCCACTTCGACAACGACGAGGTCTGGCGAGTCGGCGCGGACGTGGACATCTACACGGTTGCCCTCCACGAGATCGGCCACGCCCTCGGCCTCGCTCACTCCGCCGACCCCTCGGCCGTGATGTACGCGTATTACAGCGGGCCGGTAGCCGGACTCGCGAGCGATGACGTTGCCGCGATCCGCTCGGTTTACGAAAGAGTCGGAGGCTCGCCAGGCGATGCGTACGAGCCGGACGACACGCCGAGCGAAGCACGGGACCTCGGGCCGCCCGAGATGCACTCGATCGCGCCCGCGAGCGATGTCGACTTCACGAAGTTCACGTTGGCCACCCCCGCCGACGTGACGATCGCGGCCTCCGCGTCGACGGCTGGCGACGACACACTCCTCACGCTCTTCGACGCGCAGGGC
>JANNMC010000339.1:0-21973 GCA_031397435.1 Candidatus Eiseniibacteriota bacterium | reverse complement strand
GCCTCGAGCGGACGCACTACCTGGCGGAACGAGCGGCGCGCGTCCCGGGTGTTTCGATCGTTCATGACGCTCCGTTCTTCCGCGAGTTCGTGCTTCGGCTGCCACGTTCCGCCGCGTCGTTCGTGGAGCACGCCCTCGGCGCCAATCTCCTGGCGGGTGTCCCGCTCTCGCGCTTCGACCGCGGCCGCCCGAATGATCTCCTTGTCGCGGTGACGGAGAAGAGGACGCGCGAGGAGATGGATCGCTACGTGACCACGCTCGCCGCATGGGTGGGGAGCCGCGCGGCGGCCCCCGTCGAGGAGGCCGCGTGTCCGCGATGAACCATCCCGCGATCGTGGAAGCGACCGTGCGTGAACTCTCCGTCCCCGGGCATCGGGGGCCTCGCCTTCAGCCACTCGACGTTCCGGAGCAGGGGGCGGCGGCGCTCCTGCCGCGGATCGCGCTTCGCGCCGGGGCTCCGGCGCTCCCAGAAATCTCGGAGCCGGCCGTCGTGCGGCACTTCGTCAATCTCTCGACGCTGAATCATCACATCGACAAGGCGCTCTATCCGCTCGGCTCCTGCACCATGAAGTACAACCCCAAACTGAACGATGAGGTGGCGCGGCTCCCGGGATTCGCGGGGATCCACCCGTTCCAGCCCGATGAGACGGTTCCCGGCGCCCTGGCGGTGATCGGGGATCTTCATGAGTGGCTCCGTACGATCATGGGTATGCCGGGCATCACGACGCAGCCGGTTGCCGGCGCGCAGTGCGAGCTGACCGCTATTCTCATGGTGCGCGCCTATCACATCGATCGCGGCGACGCCCGTGAAGAAGTGATCGTTCCCGATTCGGCTCACGGCACGAATCCTTCCACGGTGGCGCAGGTCGGCTACAAGGTCGTGACAGTCCCCTCGGGACCCGACGGCCTCGTCGACATGGAGGCGCTGAAGAAGGCGATCTCTCCGAAGACCGCGGCGATGATGCTGACGAATCCCAACACGCTCGGGATTTTCGAACGCCAGGTCGGGACGATCGCACGATGGATCCACGACGCCGGTGCGCTTCTCTATCTCGACGGCGCGAACCTGAACGCCATGGTCGGCCTGGCGAGTCCCGGCGCCATGGGATTCGACCTCGCGCATATCAATCTCCACAAGACCTTCTCGACGCCTCACGGCGGCGGCGGTCCCGGCGGCGGAGTTCTCTGCGTTCGCCCTGATCTGGAGCCGTACTTGCCGACGCCGGTGCTGGTCCCCTCCGCTTCGGGATTCCGGTGGGACTACGACCGGCCGCGCTCCATCGGCCGCGTTCATTCGTACTACGGGAATTTCGGCATCCTCGTCCGGGCGCTCTGCTACCTCCGCTCGCTCGGGGCGTCCGGTGTTTCCGAGGTGAGCCGGGAGGCGATCCTCAACGCGAACTATCTCAAGGCACGGCTGAAGGACGCCTATGCCCCGTCGCACGAGGGATACTGCATGCACGAGTTCGTCCTCTCGGCAAATCGGCAGAAGGCCCGCGGGGTGAAAGCGCTGGACGTGGCGAAGCGGCTTCTCGATTTTGGGTTTCACGCCCCCACGACCTATTTCCCGCTGATCGTGGACGAGGCGCTGATGATCGAGCCGACCGAGACGGAAACAAAGTCGGCCCTCGACGCGTTCGCCGAGGCGATGCTCGCGATCGACCGGGAGTCGGTCGAGGATCCCGAAAGCGTGCGCCGCGCTCCCACCAAGACGCCCGTGCGCCGGCTGGACGAAGCGCGCGCCGCGCGCCATCTGGTTCTCTCGTGGCAAGATCTCGAGGCCGGACTTGGAGGCGTCTGAAGCGGCTCCGGTGGCCGGACTCGCCTGGAGCGCCTGGCCGGCACGGGAGCGTCCCTTCGCGGCGGCGGTCCTCGTCGTTTCCGCGGTCATCCTAGGCGTCCTCGTAGGCCGGGGAACGGGCGACAGCGTTCTGGCCTTCGCGGCGCCATTGTTCGTTCTTGTTTCCGTTTCGTCGTGGCTCCTGCCGACGGCCTACCGGCTAACGGGGGAGTCGCTCGAGGTACGGTCGCTCGGTGTCACGCGCGTGCGTCCCTGGGGCGAAATACGCCGCATGGTGGTGGATGAGTCCGGCGTCTTCCTGAGCCCCTTCGAGCGGAAGAACTGGCTCGATGCGTATCGGGGAGTTCGCCTGCTGACCGGAGGAAATCGCGATCAAGTGGTGGCGTTTGTGGAAGCGAGACTCGCCGGCGGAGGCGCCGGCGGCTAGCGTGCCCGGACCGGCTCCGGACGCTGCTCCATCCGGGTCGCGCCCCCCGCCCGGCGAAACGTACACGCCGGAGGAAGAGGCGCTGCTGGGTCGCCTGGCGGACCTGACGGTGCGGCATCGCATGACCGTTCCGGCGATACTTTTCTTGGAGAGCGTGAAACCGCTCTCGTTCCTGGGCAGCCAGGCGCTTCACTTCTTCGAACCGATGGTGCGGGCCTTTTTCAGCGTCCCGGACTACGACCGTGTGTCCGCGCTTCTCGAGCGGCGGGAGAGCCTGGAGGCGCTCCTCGTCCGGATCGAGGCGAAGGAAGAAGACGTACGCCGCGAAGAGCGCGAGGCCAAGGAACGGAGCCGCGAGGCCCGTCGGGCCGGAACCGATCGAAAGGACCCATCGTGAGTGACCGGAAACCAGAAGATCTCAAATCGATTCTCGCGACCGACTGCGGGAGCACGACGACAAAGGCCATTCTCATCGAGCGCCGGGGCGACGAGTACCGCCTGATCGTGCGCGGGGAAGCGCCGACCACCGTCGAGGCTCCCTTCGAGGACGTGACCCGCGGCGTGCTGAACGCGATCATGGAAGTGGAGGAACTGGCAGGACGGAAGATCCTCGACGGCGAGACGATCATCACGCCGGCGATCGGCAAGGTCGGCGTCGATGTCTACATCTCGACCAGCTCGGCGGGCGGCGGGTTGCAAATGCTCGTCGCGGGCGCCGTGAAGAGCATGACCGGGGAAAGTGCGCAGCGTGCCGCGCTGGGCGCCGGCGCCATTGTCATGGACGTCATCGCGAGCAACGACGGCCGGCTTCCGCACGAAAAGATCAAACGGATCCGCCAGCTTCGCCCCGACATGATCCTGCTATCGGGCGGCATCGACGGCGGCACGACCTCGCACGTGGTGGAGATGGCGGAACTGCTGGCCGCTGCCGATCCGAAGGCGCGACTCGGCGCGGGCTACGAGCTGCCGGTCATCTACGCGGGGAACAAGGACGCTGCCACCTTCGTGGAAGACCGCCTGGGGAAGAAGACGGCGCTCGTCATCACGGACAATCTCCGTCCGGTCCTGGAGCGGGAAAACCTCACGCCGGCCCGCGACAAGATCCACGATCTCTTCATGGAACACGTGATGGCGCATGCGCCGGGCTACAAGAAGCTCATGTCGTGGTCTCCGGTTCCGATCATGCCGACGCCCGGCGCGGTCGGACTGATCATCGAGACGATCGCACGCGAGGAGAAGATCAACGTGGTCGGCGTCGATATCGGTGGCGCCACGACGGACGTCTTCTCGGTCTTCCAGACCATCTTCAACCGCACCGTCAGCGCGAATCTCGGCATGAGCTACTCGGTCTCGAACGTCCTCGCGGAGGCGGGTCTGCCGAACATCCTGCGATGGGTGCCGTTCGAGATCAGCGAGCCCGACCTCCGGAACCGGATCAAGAACAAGATGATCCGCCCGACGACCATTCCGCAAACGCTGGAAGAGCTGGTCATCGAGCAGGCGATCGCCCGTGAGGCGCTTCGGCTGGCGTTCGAGCAGCACAAGACGCTCGCCGTCGGCCTGAAGGGCGTTCAGCAAGAAAGAACCATTTCCGACACGTTCGAGCAGTCGGCGAGCGGCGAGTCGCTGGTCAGGCTCGACCACCTCGACCTCCTGGTCGGGAGCGGCGGCGTCCTCTCGCACGCGCCGCGGCGCGCCCAGTCGGCCCTCATGATGCTCGACGCGTTCCTTCCGGAGCACGTCACGGAACTCGCTGTCGACTCGATCTTCATGATGCCGCAGCTCGGCGTGCTCTCGACGGTTGCCCCCGTCGCGGCAAGCCAGGTGTTCGAGAAGGACTGCCTCATCCGATTCGGCTCCAGCGTGGCACCCGTCGGACCGGGGAAAGAGGGACAGACGGCCCTCAAGGTCTCACTCGAGATGCCGGGCGGTAAGAAGGAAGAACTCTCCATCCCCTACGGCTCGCTTCGACTCCTTCCGCTCGCCGATGGGGAATATGCGAAGGCGACGCTTCGGCCTGAGAAGGGCTTCGACGTGGGCGAAGGTAAGGGGAAGGAACGGACCGTCAATCTCCGCGGCGGCGTGGTCGGGGTTATCTTCGATTGCCGCGGCCGGCGCCCCTTTGCGCTACCCGAGGATCGTGCCCGCCGCATCGCCAAACTGAACGAATGGAACGACGCGCTGGATGCATACCCGGCCGTCCTGAGGAGCTGACGTGGCCCACTCGTATACGCCCGGACTGAAGGTCACCGCGTTCGCCGCCGTCCGGCGCGAACGCAAGCTGCCGCTCGCGGGAGACGTCCTCGTGAAGGTCGGCGACGTGGTAATGGCAGAAGCCATCGTCGCGCGAACGGAACTCCCCGGCAACGTGCAGAGCGTGAACGCCGCCAACCTCCTCGGAATCCTCCCCGAGGACGTGCTGGAATGCCTTTCGAAGCCGGTCGGCTCCACGATCGCGAAGGGGGAAGTCTTCGCCGAGAGCAAATCGTTCTTCGGGCTCTTCCGTTCGAAGGCGCTCTCCCCGGTCGCCGGAACGCTCGAGAGCGTCTCCTCCGTGACGGGGCAGGCGCTGGTGCGCGAGGCGCCGATTCCGGTCGAGGTGGACGCCTACGTCGACGGAACGATCGTCGAGGTGCACCCCAAGCAGGGCGTCACGGTTGAAACACGCGGCACCTACATCCAGGGGATCTTCGGCATCGGCGGCGAAACGTGCGGCGAGCTTCACGTGGCCGTGGCGGGTCCCGCCGACACGCTGACCGAGTCGATGATCGGCGAGAGGGAACGCGGAAAGATCGTCGTCGGCGGCGCCCATGTCACCACGAAGACGCTGCGGCACGCCATCCAGATGGGCGTCAAGGCGGTGGTCATCGGCGGATTCGACGATCACGACCTTCGGGAATTCCTGGGGTACGACCTCGGCGTGGCCATCACGGGCTCCGAGGAGAAGGGAATCACGCTCGTGGTGACGGAGGGCTTCGGCGAGATCCCGATGGCCGGCCGCACGTTCGAACTTCTGAAGGCATGCGAGGGCCGAAAGGTCTCGGTCAGCGGCGCTACGCAGATCCGTGCCGGCGTCCTGCGTCCGGAGATCATCTGCCCGCGCCTCGAGGCCGAGATGAAGAGTTCGGCTCAGGAGGGGGCGTCCGGTGGAGAAGGTCTCTCGGTTGGCTGCCAGATCCGGATCATTCGCCAACCATTCTTCGGCCGGCTTGGAATCGTGACGGCGCTGCCGCCTGAGCCGACGGCGCTGGAGACCGAAGCGAAGGTCCGCGTTCTCGAGGTCGACTTCGGGGGCGGGGAGCGTGCGTTCCTTCCGCGGGCAAACGTGGAGCGGATCGAGTCGTAGGCGGAAACCATCCTTGACAGCCCCGTGGAACCGACCTACCGTCTTGACGTTGGCCGGACGCACCCAGCACCGGAGGCATTGCCTGCGCGTGATTTTTCCTTTCACTCCCCGTCCCAGAAGCCGATTCGAACGAGGAGTTTCCGTCTGATCTCCCGCATCGGTTTGAGGCTCGTTCGCGTCGCCGCGATGGCCGCGCTTGCTCTTGGCGTGGCCGGGCCGCGCGTGGCGTCGGCATTTCCGCTCGTGGCGAGCGATACGCCCAACGACGGCGGCCACAGCGTCAACCTCACGTGGACCCTCCCGGCGACGCCACCCGCGCAGTGGAGCGTGATGCGCCGCGAGGCTCCGAACGGGGCCTTCGCGCCTGTCGCCACGATCGACGGCACCGACCACGCCTACCAAGATGCTGGTAAGGCGGTCGCCGACGGTGTTCGCTATGAGTACCTCCTCGTCGCGGTTCCCGACGATCCGGCGCTCCGTTCCGACGTCTCCGCTTCCGTGAGTTCGTCACCCGACTGGTTCGACGCGACGAAGACCAACGTCGCGGTCGTCCTCGGTTTCTTCTTCCTCGTCCTCTTCTATTACATCGATCAGGCGCGCCGCGGGAAGAAGTGGACCTTCCGGCGAATCGCGGGACTCGACGCCATCGAGGAAGCCATCGGCCGCGCCACCGAAATGGGGAAGGGTGTTCTCTACGTTCCGGGGATCGCGGAGATCGACGACATCCAGACGATCGCGTCGATGATCCTGCTGGGTACCGTGGCGCGTACAGCCGCGAAATACGAGACCGATCTGCAGGTGCCGACCGTTTCGCCCGCCGTCTACACCGTGGCGGAGGAGGTCGTGAAGGCGAGTTATCAAGACGTTGGCCGCGCCGACACCTACCGGTCGGAGCAGGTTCGCTACATCACATCCGAGCAATTCGCCTACGTCGCCGCCGTGAACGGGATGATGCTCCGCGACAAGCCCGCGGCGAACCTCTTCCTCGGGGGCTTCTTCGCGGAGTCGCTCCTGCTGGCGGAGACGGGGCACTCGATCGGCGCGATCCAGATCGCGGGAACCGCGAATGTCCACCAGATGCCGTTCTTCGTCGTGGCGTGCGACTACACGCTGATCGGCGAGGAGTATTACGCGGCGAGCGCCCTGCTGTCGAACGACTCGCGGCTCCTGGGGAGCCTCAAGTCCTCCGACACGGTCAAGGTTGTCCTCATCGTCGTCGTCGTCGTGGGCTGCATTCTGGCGTCGTCCGGCATCACGGCGTTCGGCGACTGGTGGAGCACCACCCGATGAGGGCCCGGCCATGAAACGCGAAATCCCGATCCTCATCACCCTGGTCTGCGGGCTCTTCTGCCTGATCGGGTTCTTCGTTCCGCATCCCTGGGTCCGGAACGGCTACGAAGACATCCAGAACTGGGCGCTCATTTTGGTGGGCCTCACGTACGTTCTGGGCGTGGCGAACTTGCTCCGTGTGAATCTTCGGGGCGCATCCCAACGTATCACCGACTGGCCCTACAAGCTCGTCCTCGTCGCCTCGCTCCTGGTGATGATGGGCATCGGATTCTCCGAGGGGGACGCGTACCTCGACTCCACCTCCAAGTTCTCCTGGATGTACAAGAACTTCTACTCGCCGATGTCGGCCACCATGTTCGCGCTCCTCGCCTTCTTCATCGCGTCGGCCGCCTTCCGCGCGTTCCGAATCCGCTCCACCGAGGCGATGCTGCTGGCGATCGCGGCCTTCATCCTGATGATCGGCCGCGTGCCGGTCGGGAACATGATCAGCCACTACATTCCAGACGCCGCGAACTGGCTGATGGAGGTTCCCCAGAATGCCGCCAAGCGAGGCATCCTGATCGGCGCCGCGCTCGGCGTGATGGCTACCGGCATCCGCCTCATCCTCGGAATCGAGAAGACCTACGGTAGCGGCGGCGATGGAGGTGCCTCATGAGCGGCATTCCGTGGCTTCGGAACCTCGACCGGCGGTGGCTCTTCCTGGCCGTGGCGCTCCTGGTGATCGTTCCGCTGATGACGGGGTTCCATCTGGCGCCGGTGCTGCCGGGAGAACGGGCGAAGGGCTTCTACGACGCCATCGAGAAGATCCCGGCCGGTTCCACGGTGCTGCTGGCGGGGGACTACGATCCCGGGACAATCGCCGAGAACTACCCCGCGCATCTCGCGGCGGCGCGCCATCTGATGAGTCGGAACATCAAGATCGTCGCCATCGCGCTCTACGCGGGTGGACCGCCGCTGACGGATGAAGTCCTTTCCATCGCCGGGCAGGAGTACGGAAAAGCGGTCGGCGTGGACTACGTCAATCTGGGGTACAAGGCGGGGAACGAACTGGTCATGTCGCGCATGGGCCTCAGCATTCCGGAGACCTTTCCGGTCGACCGCCGAGGCATTGCCGTCGCCGAGATTCCCGTGATGACCGGAATCCGGACCTTCAGTGACCTCGATCTACTGGTGAACGTGAGCGCCGGCTATCCGGGAACGAAGGAGTGGGTGCAGCAGGTCGTCTCGCGCTTCCACATCCCGATGGTGGCCGCGGTCACCGCGGTCAGCGCGCCCGAGTACTATCCCTACCTCCAGACGGGGCAGTTGCAGGGGCTCCTGGGTGGAATGGTCGGCGCCGCCGAGTACGAGGCGCTGGTGAAGCATCCGGCCCTGGCCATGCGCGGGATGGACGCGCAATCGCTGGCGCATCTCTTCATCGCCTTCCTGATCATCCTGGGCAACGTGGCGAATCCGCCGAAGCGGGACGCGGGAAAGCGGGGCCACTGATGCATCTGAGCGGCGACTTCGGAGTCTGGGTCGCGGCGTTCCTGACCCTCGGGATCTTCTCGTTCCTCTATCGCGACAACCCGGTCTACAAACTCTGCGAGCATCTCTTCGTCGGCGTCTCCGCCGGCTACTACGTGGTGCTGACCTACTTCTCCACGTTGAAGCCGAATCTCGTCACGCCGCTCTTCGGCCATTTCGGCGAAGGACGAAACTTCATGTTGCTCGTCCCGCTCCTCATGGGTGTGCTTCTTTTCTCGCGTTTCTTCCCGCGTGGGGACTGGCTCTCGCGGTGGCCGATCGCGGTCATTCTTGGCGTCTATCCGGCGCTTCGAATCACCGGATTTGGGCAAAGCGACCTCGTGCAGCAGGTCAACGGTTCGATCCTTCCGCTCTGGGGCGCCGTCAACCCCGGAGAGCTGATCAACAACTGGCTCCTCGTGGTCGGGGTCATCACCACGCTGGTGTTCTTCTTCTTCTCCAAGGAGCACAAGGGGGCACTGGGCGGCACCGCGAGGATCGGAATCTACTTCCTGATGGTGAGCTTCGGGGCGAGCTACGGCTACACGGTCATGGCGCGCATCTCGCTACTCATCGGGCGCGTCATGTTCCTCCTCCGCGACTGGCTCGGCGTCCTCAGCTTCTAGGAGGCCCCCCCGTGCCGGATCCCGCTCCGGTCCTCACCGCCCTTCACCTGCCTCATCGCGTCGCACCGGGCGAACTCCAGATGGAGATCGACGCCGCGCTGCTCCGCTGGGCCGCCGCCGCCCCCCACCGTCTCGTCGTCCGCACGTACGGATGGAGCCGACCGACGCTGAGCCTCGGCCGCGTGGAGCCCTTTCCCGCGGGGTGGAATACCGAAGCGATCGCACGCGACGGCCTTGACGTCGCACGCCGGCCGACCGGCGGCGATGCCGTGCTGCACGCCGAGGAGGCGACGTTCGCCGTGGCGGCGAGTGTCCCGGGACCCTGGGCGGACGCGCCGCGCGCCTTCGCGGAACGGGTGGCCGACGCCGTGGCAGCCGCCTACCAGACGTTTCACCTGGCGGCGGAGCGGGTGCCCTCGACCGAGCGGGGCCCGACGCTTCCGGCCGGCGCGACTCCCTGTTTCGCTCGGACGGCCCCGGGGGAAGTCCGGGTCGGCGCCTTCAAGCTGGCCGGAATCGCCTCCAAGTTCACGCGAGGAGGCGCCCTCAGCCATGCCTCCCTCCCTCTCACCGGCCGTCATCGCGACGTGGCCCGGTACCGGCACGACGCTTCGCAAGCCGCAGCGCTGCTCGCGGGGCACGCGCGGGGCGCGGAAGAGCTCCTTGGCGAGAGGGTCTCCGCCGAGCAGGTGCAGGAGCGAATCGTCGCCGCGCTGGCGGCCGCGTTCGGCGTAGTCCTACGCCGAGCCCCCTTCGAGGAAGCCGGGCTCCGCGACCCCGTGATAGGGTATCCGGCATGAATGCCGAAACGCGCCGTCCCTTGGTCGGCCTCGTGATTCTCGACGGCTGGGGCCTTCGCGCCAGTCGCGAGGGAAACGCCGTGGCGCTCGCGCGCACGCCGGTCATGGACGCGCTCAAGGCGCGCTATCCGCAGGCCACGCTGACAACTTGCGGCGAAGCGGTGGGACTCCCGCCGGGGCAGATGGGGAACAGCGAGGTGGGGCATCTCAACCTCGGCGCGGGACGCATCGTCTATCAAGATCTCACACGAATCGATCGGGCGGTCGCGGACGGATCGCTCGCCACGAACCGGGTGCTCCGCGACGCTCTCGGCCGCGCGAAGGAGCGGGGTCGAATCCACTTCGTCGGACTTCTCTCCCCAGGCGGTGTCCACAGCCACGAGAAACACGCGCAGGAGATGATCCGGCTCGCCGCGGCCGCCGGCGTCTCCCGCGTGCTGGTCCATGCGATTCTGGACGGACGCGACACGGCGCCGCGCTCGGCGAAGCGGTCCCTGGACGAGACGGAGGCGCTACTGAAGGCGCACGGGGGCGCGATTGCCACGATTTCGGGCCGCTTCTACGCGATGGACCGAGACAAGCGCTGGGATCGGACCGAGCGGGCGTATCGGGCCATGGTGTCGGGCTCTGGAGAATCGGCCCGAACTCCGGCCGAAGCGCTGGAGCAGGGCTACGCCCGAGGGGAAGGAGACGAATTCCTGCTCCCGACGGTGGTCCGGGATGTCGAAGGTGGCCGGATCGAGCGTGGCGATGTGGTCGTCGCGTTCAATTTCCGCCCCGACCGGATGCGGCAGCTCTCTCTCGCACTCGGCGATCCGTCGTTCGCGAGTTTCGCCCGCCCGGAGTGGCCGCTGGATCTCCACTACTCCTGCATGACGAGCTACGACGATACGTTCCCCTATCCCGTACTCTTCACCGACGAGCCGCTCCGCCGGACGATCGGTGAAGTCGTGAGCGAGGCCGGAATACGCCAGATCCGGATCGCCGAGACGGAGAAGTACGCGCATGTGACCTATTTCTTCAACGGGAGCGGAGAGGTGCCGTTTCATGGCGAGGATCGCGCGATGATTCCCTCCCCGAAAGTCGCGACCTACGACCTCCAGCCCGAGATGAGCGCCCGCGAGGTCACCGACGAGGCGGTCCGCCGCCTCTCCACTCCGGATTACGGGTTCTTTGTGCTGAATTACGCCAACATCGACATGGTGGGGCACACGGGAATCATTCCAGCGGCGATCAAGGCCGTGGAGACAGTCGACGAGTGCCTGGGACGCCTGCTGAGGGCCGTGGAGGCGCGGGGCGGACTGGCTCTCGTGACCGCGGACCACGGAAACGCGGAGCAGATGATCGACGAGTCGACGGGGGAGCCTCACACGGCCCACACCCTGAATCCGGTGCCAGTCTTCGTGGCGGGAAATGGGCCCATTCCGCTCCGGAGCGGGATTCTCGCCGACGTCGCACCGACCCTGCTCGAACTCCTTGGGGTCGGCGCCCCACCGGAAATGACCGGCTCTAGCCTCCTCCGCGTGGACTAGCCGGTACTGGTTGAGCGATTTCCCCCCGTGGATTGGGGGGCGCGACCCAGACTCTCGGGCTCCAGCTCCCCTTGGGCTTCAACCCGACCCCGCTACCTCAGCCTCGCGAAACCCGCGATTCATGTCAAATCTGATTCGAGGCTCGTAAAACCCTGTTAAATAACAGTTTATAGGTCACATAAATTGCCATCCCGCGATCCTCTCGCACCTCCCTGAATTCGTCGGCTTCCGCGATCCGCGGCACGCCCGTTGCCATACTGTATCGGCGTGACGACGAACCAGAAAGTTCCCTGCAGCGTCCGCGAGAATCGCTTGGTCCTGAGCTGATCCCCTCGACGAGACGACGCAGTTTCACCGGCACCAGGTGCACGGCGCAGGCGGGGAACGTTTAAGAAGGGGCAAGAGCCCCCACGAAGCGCCCGGATCGAATCCGGGCGCTTTCGTCGTTTTATTCGCGGGTCCGGGTCCCGCCTCCAGCGTCCATCGTTTGAATCCGAGCGGTTGCTCTGCTAGGGTGCTCTCTGGCCGAGCGCGCCTCTTGCGCGCCAGTTCGGAACCCAGAGGACTCGATGGCAAAGAATCGCTGGTTATGGGGCTGCGCCCTGCTGATCGTTGGGACGATCGCGACGATCGCGCTCGCTTTCTTCGTCGTCAACGTCGCCATGACCGGCGACGAGTTCGCCTTCGCGCCGCTTCACGGCCGAGTGGGGTTGGTGGACGTGGTCGGGGAGATATCCGAATCGGAGTCGGTGGTCGATCAGATCGACCGGATGCAGCGAGACCCTACCGTCAAGGCAGTGGTCGTTAGGCTCGACAGCCCGGGTGGGGGAGTCGCCGCGTCCCAGGAGATCTACGACGCCGTGCGCCGGTTGCGCGTGGAGGGGAAACCGGTGGTTGCCTCCATGGGAGGCGTGGCCGCCTCGGGGGCCTATTACGTCGCCTGCGCGGCCGATTCAATCGTCGCCAACCCTGGAACGCTTACGGGGAGCATCGGGGTCATCATGAGTTTCCCGAACACCGAGGAACTTTTCCGGAAGGTCGGCGTCAAGTTCGAGACGATCAAGACCGGCAAGTTCAAGGACGTCGGCTCCATGTGGAGGCCGATGACCGAGGACGAAAAAACCCTCCTTCAGGAGGTTCTCGGAAACGTCTATGACCAGTTCATCGACGCGATCGTGGACGGCCGGAGCATGGCCCGCGAGGACATCCTTCCCTACGCCGACGGAAGGATCTTTTCGGGCGATCAGGCGCAGGAGTACGGGTTCGTCGACCGCCTGGGGAGCCTGGAAGATGCCATCATCATGGCCTCGGAGATGGCCGGCATCGATGGCCGCCCCTCGGTGGTCCGAAAGGAGCGCCGCCGGGTCTCCGTACTCGACTTTTTCGAAGAGAAGATGAACCCCATGAAGGGCTTGCTTGGCTCCGGGCCCCGCCTGGAGTTCCGCCTGCGTTGATTGACGCCCCGCGGGGCGAATGGTAGATTCCAGCGCGCCGGCGAACCGCCGGCTGTTGACTCGGGGAGGGATCCGATGACGAAGGCCGATCTGGTTGACGAGATTTCGGAGCGCACCAAGGTTTCAAAAAGCGAGACCGCGCTGATCGTCGACCAGCTCCTGAACGCGATTTCGCGCGCGTTGAGCGAGGGAAAGCACATCGAAATCCGCGGCTTCGGCACCTTCAAGGTGCGTGAACGGAAGGCCCGGAAAGCGCGCAATCCCCGCAGCGGCGCGGAAGTGATGGTACCGGCGAAGTTGGTGCCGGTCTTCAAGGCGTCCAACGAGCTGAAAGGCATGGTCCGCGGCTCTGAGTAGACGCGGGAGAAGAGGAGACGGATGGGAAGCGGAAAGAAGCGCAAACGTAAGAAGATCGCCACGCACAAGCGCAAGAAGCGCCTTCGTCGCGACCGCCACAAGAAGCGGCAGCGGTAGGCGAGTCACGACGCGGTGAACGCGTCGCAGAGTAGAGTCATGCAGCGGCCCGGCACGTTCCGCTTCGGGACGGCCGGGCCTTTTTTTGCGTGCCCATGACCACTCGTACCCTCACAGGCATCCTTCGCCGGACGCGGTTCGGCTACGGCTTCGTCCAGGTGGAGGACGAAGCGCAGCCGAATCGGGAGGATCTCTTCATCCCTCCGTTCGCCATGGGAACGGCCCTTCACGGGGACCGCGTTCGCGTCGCCTATCTGGAGACCCGCGAGCAAGGGGATGCCCACGAAATCGTGGAGGTCCTCCAGCGGACGTCTTACGGAATCGCCGGGCGCGTTGAAGCGCGCGGACGGCTCACCGTGCTCCACCCCGATCGACCCGAATACCCCGACGAAATCCTGCTCACGCTGCACGGTCGCGCCACCGTGCCTCGGGGTGGCCGCGCGCTCGTTCGGCTAGCGCCCCTTCCGCCCGAACCGCTCCAGGGCAAAGTCGTGGCGATCTTCTCCGCCGACGACGCGCGGGAAGACAGTTTGCTCGTCGCGCTGGAGGAGGGGATCGAGACGGAGTTCGATCCGGCCGCGGAGGAGGAGGCGGCCGCGTTCGGGGAGGAATCGGTCGCCCGCGCGGCCCGTGGGCGCGAGGATTTTCGTGACGATCTGGTCGTCACCATCGATCCTCCCGACGCCAAGGATCACGACGATGCGCTCTCCATCAAGCGGGATCCCGACGGCCAAGGATGGGAGGTCGGCATCCACATCGCCGACGTGAGTCACTACGTCCGCCCTGGATCAGCCCTGGACCGCGAGGCGCGCGGGCGCGGGACGAGCGCCTACCTCGCCGATCGCGTTTTCCCGATGTTGCCGCACGCCCTCTCGTCGGGACTCTGCAGCCTTTCGGAGGGGGACGATCGGCTGGTCGTGAGCATCGTGGCCAGGCTCGGCCACGACGGGGCCTTTCGATCGGCACGCGTCGTCAAGGGGGTGATTCGAAGCCGCGCCTCCCTCACGTATGACGAGGCGTGGAAGCTGCTGGAGGAGGGCACCGGCGAGATGGCGGAAGCCCTCCGCTCCCTCCACCAGTTGGCCCGCACCATGAGGGCGCGGCGGCTCGAGCAGGGCGGACTCGACCTCGATCTGCCGGAGTTCCGGGCGGTGCTCGACGCCCGGGGGGAACCGACCGCTTTCGCCGAAGTCCCGCACGTCCCCACGCACTCCCTGATCGAGGAGTTCATGCTCCTCGCGAATCAGGTCGTTGGGGAACGCGCCTTTGCCCGGGAGTTGCCCTTCATGTACCGAGTCCACGAGCGCCCTCGCTATGATAAACTGCGCGCCTTCTTCGAGGCCGCGCGCTATCTGGGGCGCCAGGGCCCTGAACTGATCGTGACGGATGCGCGGCAGTTGAAGCGGTGGCTGAGCACGGGACGCTCGGTGCGGGACCGGCTCTTGAACACGCTTCTCCTTCGCGCCTTGGAGAAAGCGCGGTACGATCTCGTCGACGTGGGGCACTTCGGTCTCGGCATGCGCGGCTACGCGCACTTCACCTCGCCAATCCGCCGGTACCCCGATCTCGCGAATCACCGCCTCGTGAAGCGCTACCTCGTGGACGGCGCCGCGGGACACGGAGATCCGTGGACTTTCTCGGCCGGCTGGCTCGACGCCGCATCGGCGGCCCTGGCCTCCGAGATGGAAATGAAGGCGGACGACGCCGAACGTGGCGTCATGCGCCGCAAGGCCGTCCGCTTCGCGCGAGAGCGGGTCGGAGAGCCGGTTCGGGGAACGGTTGTCGCCGTGACGCCGGGCGGGCTCTTCGTGACGTTGGAAGGCTGGAACATCGACGGATTCCTGCCGAAGCGGGCGTTCGGCGATGCGTCGTTTCAGATGGCCGAGCACGGTTACTCGTACCGCTCGAAGCGGTCGAAGCGCCGTTTTGGCCTGGGAGATTTCGTCACCGTCGTGGTGACGCGCGCCGATCTCGATCGGCGCGAGGTCGAACTGGGTCTGGCACCCTCCACGGGGCGAGACTCGCGACGGCCCGCGCGCCGCGCTGCCGGGGGACGGCGGCGGCGCTGACACACTGAGGGACTCTCGAGACGGGGGTCCACGGAAGGGAAGGATGATGGCCTTGCGCAGTCAAGAACGGCGGAGCGCGCCACGCATCGTGGCAAAGCTCGCGATGCAAGTGGCGGGCGGCGACGACGAATCGGTCCTGACGACCGAGAGCATCAATCTTTCCGCGAGTGGCATTCAATTCCTGAGCCGAGCCTTCCTCTCGCCATTGACGAAGGTGCAGCTGACGCTACTGCTCCCGCCGTTCGGAAGCCGGCTGCGGCGTGAGCGGATGGTCCAGTGCGAGGCAATCGTCGTCCGGTGCGAAGAGGCAGAGGGGGCGCGAAGCCGCCCGCGCTACGAGCTGGCCTGCTACTTCAGCGACGTCGCGGGCGACGATATGGTCCTGATCGAGCAGTACGTCGGGTGGCGTTCGCTCCGGCGCCTGCCAGCGGCGCCAGCGGTGGCCTCGCCGGCGCCGGCTCGCAAGCCGGTCCGGACCGCGGCCAAGGCGTCGCGCAAGGTGGGAGCCAAGAAGGCAGCGAAGCCGGCGGCAAAGAAGCGTCCGGTCGCTCGCAAGCCGGCCGCCGCGGCGAAGAAGAAGCGCCGGAGTTGATCGTCCCTGATTCAGCGGAACCCCGTCCGGGGGCGCCGGGCGCGGTTCCGGGGGAACCCCGGCGATTCCCGCGGGGTAGCAGCCAGAAGTCGCTTTCCCCGTGCCGAGGAAGGAGTTCGATCGCATCATGACGTCATCCGTGCGTCGTTCGGGCCCGGCATTCCGGGTTCCCCCCCTGGCTCTCGTGCTGCTCGCCGCGCTCACGCTACTCCCCGCTCCCGCGCGGGCCACACGCTACGCCGGCGAGTTCCTTCGCATCGGAGCCGGCGCGCGCGCCCTCGGAATGGGAAGCGCGTTCGCCGGACTGGCGGATGACGGGACCGCGGCGTTCTGGAATCCGGCGGGACTCGCATCGCTCCCGGATCGCCAGGTCAACGCGATGCACGCCGAGCAATTCGGCTCCATCGTCCAGTACGACTTCATCTCCTATGCCATGCCGGTGGGTGGCCCGGGGAAGCCGCGGCAGGGGCTTGCCGTTTCGCTCCTCCGGCTCGGCGTGAGCGACATCCCCGATACGCGCGGTCTGGAGATCCTCGACCAGAACGGAAACGGCGTCTTCGACTATCCGGAGGACCGCCTGCTCGTGGACGAGAGCCGCTTCGTCTTCGATAGTGACAACGACGTCGCGGTGCTCCTGAGCTATGCCCGGGAAGTGAGGCGTGGCCTCTCGATCGGCGGCACATTCAAGGTCGTCCGCCAGTGGCTGGGGGACAGCCTGCGTTCGAACGGCTTCGGCGCCGATCTGGGTGTGCTCTGGGTGGGACCCAACGGTTGGTCGGCGGGGGCGATCCTTCGCGACGCCACCACGACGCAGATTCTCTGGAATACCGGGACGAGCGAATTCGTCGCTCCCTCGCTTCGCGTGGGAACGGCAAAGTCGCGTGCGTTCCGCGGCCGGCGACACGTGGTCACCGCCGCACTCGACGTGCAGGTCGGATTCTCCGACGAGCGGCTGGCGAGCCAGGCGAATCTCGGGGGAGTGACCTTTGATTTTCACCCGGGGATCGAATACTGGCTGGAGCGGAAACTAGCGCTCCGTGCCGGGCTCGAAGCCCGGAATTTCTCCGCGGGCGCGGGCGTCCGCGTCGGCAAGTTCGGTCTCGACTACGCCTATCTCGACCACCGCGACCTCGACTCGAGTCATCGTGTGTCGGGGTCCTACACATTCTGATCTGAGCACCGCGCCGTGAATCCGCCGATCCTGGTCCTGATCCTCGCCGGTGGAAAGAGCGAGCGGCTCCACGCGCTCGGCCGCGTTCGAACATCCTCCGCGCTCCCCTTCGGCGGGAAGTACCGTGTCATCGACTTCACGCTCTCGAATTGCGCCCACTCGGGACTCTTCCGCGTCGGCATCCTCACGCAGTACGCGCCCCTCTCCCTGCAGCACCACATCGGAATCGGGAAGCCGTGGGATCTCGACCGCCGGGACGGCGGCGTGCGGCTCCTGCCACCCTACGTCCGCCAGCGCGAGACGAACTGGTATCGCGGTACGGCCGACGCGCTCATCCAGAACCGAAACGTCATCGAGGACGCTCAGGCGCGGTACATCCTCGTCCTTTACGGCGACCTGATCTACAAGATGGACTACGGCCGGCTGGTGGAACGCCACGAGACCGCCGGGGCCGCGCTCACGATCGTGACGACCGGGGTGCCCGGGAGCGAACCGGACCGTTACGGCTATGTGTCGACCGATGGCGATGGACGTGTGATCGCGCTGGAGGAAAAACCGGCGGTCCCTTCCGGAGAGACGATCTCGGCGGGGATCTATCTCTTCCGGGGCCGTGATCTCCAGGGATGGCTGGAGAAGCCAGGGTTGGGCCCCGACCTCGTGCGGGACATCGTCCAGCCGATGATCCAGAACGGGGAGCGCGTCGTCGCCTACGAGCACGCCGACTACTGGCGCGACGTCGGGACGATCGACGCTTATTACGAAGCGAACATGGAGTTGCTGCGTCCCGTTCCCACGCTCACGCTCCATGATCCCGACTGGCTCATCTACACGCCCAGCGAGGATCGGGCGCCGGCGGTGGTCTCGGGCGAGGGAGACGTTTCCGGGAGCCTGGTGGCGCATGGCGCGCACGTGGAGGGGACGGTACGTCGTTCTATCCTTTTTCCGGGCGTACACATCGCGCCGGGGGCCCTGGTGGAGGACTCCATCGTCATGCACGACGCGCGCATCCTTCCCGGCGCCTGCCTCTCCCGGGCCATCATCGACAAGGGTGTCCGGATCGGAGAGCGCGCCATCGTCGGGACGGGGGAGATTGTCCCGAACCGCGAATTTCCGCGCGATCTCGCGTCCGGGCTCTGCGTGATCGGCAAGGGCTCTGAAATTCCCGCCGGCGGATCGGTGGGACGAAACACGCTCGTGGAGATCGGCGTGCGGGAAGTCGATCTCGCGTCCGGAGCCGTGCCTTCCGGCGTCGTCGTTCGCGCGAAGGGAGCGGTCCGGTGAGCCACGTCTCGTATGCCATGATTCTCGCCGGCGGACTCGGCAGCCGTCTTTGCCTGCTATCCGAGAAGCGCGCCAAGCCGGCCGTTCCGTTCGGAGGCAAGTACCGCATCATCGACTTCACGCTCTCGAATTGCGTCAATTCGGGGATCTACGACATCGGGATTCTCACGCAGTACCGGCCACTCTCCCTGCGCGATCACATCGGTCTCGGCCGGGCGTGGGACCTCGACCGCAAGCGCGGCGGGGTCGAGCTGTTGCAGCCATTCCAGGGCTGGGCGGAGAGCGACTGGTATCGGGGAACCGCGGACGCCATCTGGCAGAACTGGGATCGCGTCGTGGAGCGGAAGGCCGAGCACCTGCTGGTGCTCTCCGGCGACCACGTCTACCGGATGGACTATCGGCCCATGATCGAGGCCCACCTGCAGCGGGGCGCCGACGTGACGGTGGCGATCACGGAGGTCCCGATCGAGCAGGCGTCGCAATTCGGCGTCGTTCGCACCGACGCGGCCGGGTGGATCACCGGCTTCCTGGAGAAACCGAAGAATCCGCCGTCCGGAAAGATCTCGATGGGCGTCTACGTCTTCCGGACCGCGGCCCTCCGCGAGGAGATGGAACTCGACGCCATGCGCGCCACGGCGCACGACTTCGGGAAGAACATCGTTCCGTCGCTCGTCGAGCGGGGACGTGTGCTCGCGTTTCCCGCGTACGGCTACTGGCAGGACATCGGTACGCTCGACTCGTTCTATCGCGCCAACCTCGATCTCCTGGGCCCGGAACCGCCGTTTCCGCTTCAGGACGTGCGGTGGCCTATCTTCACGCCGAGCACGGAGTATCCGCCCGCGCGGCTCGGGACGCGCGCGCACGTCCGCTCGTCGATCGTGACGCATGGAACCATCGTGAACGGCACGGTGGAGCGATCGGTCCTCTTCCCGGGAGTCGTCGTGGAGGAAGGGGCCGTCGTACGCGATTCCATTGTGATGGGAGAGTCGTGGATCGGACCGCGCGCGGAACTCGATCGCTGCATTCTCGACAAGCGCGTGCACGTGGGCCGCGGAGCCCGGATCGGAGTCGGCGAAGCGATCCGGTCGAACCGGGGCTGTCCGGAGCACCTGAGCGCCGGCATCACGATCGTGGGGAAGGGATCGCGCGTGCCGGAAGGGCTGGTTATCGGTCGAAACGTGCGTGTGGCGCCCGACCTGGTCGAGGAGGATTTCCCGCGGGGGGCGGTGGAAGGCGGCGATGTTCTAGAGCGGGAGGGAGAGAGCGCTCACGCCGGAAGCGGCTAGCGGACGCGGATGCGCTGGCCCGTGCGGATGGCGCTGCTCTTCGAGATCCGATTCATCGTGGCAAGGCGCGTCGCGCTGACGCCGTACCGCTTCCCGATCTCCGAAAGCGTCTCGCCCCGCTTCACCACGTGCGTGTTGGCGCGTCGCGTCCGGTAGCGCGGCGACTTGATTTCGAGCCGGTGCGCGTGCGTGGCCTGACGGAGTTCCGACTTCGTGAGCGGCTTCGGCTTGTAGCCCGACTCCAAGATCGCCTGGACGTCCTCTCCGGCCCCCTGGGGGACGCGTAGCGACGTACCCTCCTTGGCCGCCGGCGAGCGGTGGCGGACAAATGCCGGATTCAGCCGTCGAAGTTCCTCGAACGGGACTTCGGTCAGCGTCGAGATCAGCTGCAGGTCGACCGGACCCGGAATGACCACCTGGTCGTAGCTCCAGGGGGAGTTCTCCGGCGGCTGAAATCCGTAACGGTCGGGATGCGACGCGATCTCCATCGCGGCCAGGAATTTCGGAACGTACTCCTGCGTCTCGCGCGGGAGCTTCAGCGACCAGAAGTCGTTGGTCTTCTGGCTGCGAATGGCGCGCTGGACGCGGCCTTCTCCGCTGTTGTAGGCGGCCAGCGCCAGCGGCCACGACCCGTCGAACATCGTGTAGAGCTTTCTCAGATATCGCGCGGCGGCGCGCGTCGAGGCTTCCGGATCGCGCCGTTCGTCCTTGTAGGCGTTCATCTCGAGGCCGAAGATCTTGGCCGTGCCGCGGATGAACTGCCATGGACCGACCGCGCGCGCGACCGACTTGGCGTGCATGTTGAAGCCGCTCTCCACGAATACCAGGTTGGCGAGTTCTTCCGGCACTCCTTCGGAGCGAAGGCTCTTGGTGAAGAGCTCCATATACGGGCCGGAGCGTTGGAGCCAAATCTGGAAGCGCTCGCGTCCGCGACCGGAGTAGTAATCGATCCACTTGTCGACGCGCGCGTTTCGCTCGAATTCCACGGAGCGAAGCGAGCTCGAGGGCGGGGCTGCGTCGTCGCCGTTCTCCATATCCTCACCATCGCGCAAGACGTCCTCGCGCACGCGCACCAGATCCTCACGAAGCGGACCGACGCCCGGCCGAGACGGCGGCAAGGAGTCGATGGCGGCGAGCCCGATCTGGACGGCGGAGAGCGCTTCGGGGCCATGTCCGGACTGGGCCAGATCCTGGGCGCGCGTCAACTGCGCCCGCACCCGGAGCAACGGATCGGGAGCAGGGGTCGTCGAGACGTTCGGTTCCGGGAAACGCTCGTCCGTGACTACAGCGGGACCAGGGGCGCTCCAGCCCGGAAAGTCGAGGGCCAGCGTCCCGCTGGCCGGCATGGCGTGAAGCGCGCCCGCCATGGCGACCAGAAAGGCGAGAAGGGTGTTCGTGGTGCTGCGGATTGTCATCAACGGGGCCTCCAATCCCTTACCATCCCTCGGACCACCCGAACTCGAGGCCACGTTGGTTGAGCTGTTCGGGCGGAGGGATTCGGACCAGTGGTAAACAAAGGCCGGTCCGAACCCATTCACGTTACCCGTGGCTCGTGCACTTTGCAATCCCGAACTGCCGTTCGAACGGTGAGTTGACCCGTTTCGAGAGGCGGGACCGTGCCAGCGGGGGCTTTCCAGGAAGTAAATGCAAGACAGATGCCAGGATGCGGAGGATCGGCGGGTTGACACGGCCCGGCTGACTGGTATTCTGCGGCCATCATGAATGTCGAAGTAGGGACGCCAGTTCGTCTCGACGGTGCCGTTCGAAGCCCCGACCGGGAAGGTGCGATTGCGCACCTCGATCTCGATCGGGGTTTCGCCATGGTGGCACGCGCCGCGCTCTCCGGGGTCGACGTCGTCGATCCCGCGATCTGGGTGAGGGAAAAACTCTCCCTGGCGCTTGCCGGAGCGATCGACGAACCGCCCCTCCGCGCGATTCTCGGCGCGCTTCGCTCCCTTCATGGCGAGATCATGAAGCGGCCCGAACGGGATCGCTCCTGGATCTCCGCGGGCGTGCTCCTCTTCCATGGGGACGACGGTGTCGCGATCGCGGCGGGCGATGCCCCCTGCTTCCGCTATCGCGACGGCGTGCTGGCAAGCCTTGGTCGCCCTTCCGAAGAATCGGCGGGAGGCGCGCCTCGCGGCTCGCTCGGCTCCGAGACACAGGTGCGGATCGAGGTGGTACCGCTTCGGCCGCAGCCCGGCTATCTCTACCTGCTGGCGACCCGCCCGCTGCGCGATGGGTAATTGGCTATTCTCTCTCGCGCCCTCGTGGGGGGGCGCACGCCGGGGGAAATGCTTCGTCTATCGCTCGAGGGC